>NZ_CP019791.1:303640-607281 GCF_002007645.1 Anaerohalosphaera lusitana | reverse complement strand
CAGTTGTTTATAGTACCCTCGTTCAGTCCACACAACCCGCCGTTACGCGGATCAGATGTGATTACTCTCGCAGTGGAACTACTTTTCTCGATAAGACCTTTATTTATTCCGCAAAGCCCACCCAAAGTAACGCCAATCCATACTTTACCGCTAGAATGACAATTGCTTACCGTGCCTTCATTCAACCCGCATAAGCCCCCAATAAAGGTCCCTTCGTGCTTGCCCCCAATAAGTGCGTAATCAATACCGAGGTTATCTACTCGGCCGGACAAAGCTATGAATCCGAACAAGCCAAGATAATTTGATTCTTCTGAAATTTTCAGGAAGTAAACCGAATAACCATTCCCATCAAAAGAACCCGTAAATGCCTCCCCGTCAAACTGTTCGGTACATCCATCCGCATCAGCCGCAATGACAGCCGATGTGTACAGGGTTTCATAATTCATGAAAATATCAGAGACCATTCTATAATTGGCTGTCATATCATTATTGACCGCTTCCAAGTCCGCTTGGCATGCTATACCATATGGAGCATCTACGGTACCATCCCCATTATTGCCTTTTGAAATATATATCTTTATTGGCATTGAAGCTTCTATATATCCTCCCCCAAGTACCGATAACCCGGTCATCTGCCCCTCAGGCACAGTTTTGCTATCCACATATACTGTTTCGACACTAAATCCCGCATCAGACAATCGATTCTGTACTTCGGACCACGTCCCGTCATTCACCGGAACCTGGGTTGTATCTGGCACCTCCCAATTATGTATTGGGTAGCCATTTTTGGGTATGAACCAGCCTGGTGCACCTTTTTGTAGGTTGCAAAACGTCCAACCCGCATTCTCAAATGTTGACCGGTTTTGCAAATCTGCCGTGGTCAAACCCTGTCCACCACCATTCGTATCCTCGACCCCTGAACTCTCAATGTCCCAGAAACAATCCTGAGTGTTTATTCTGCTCCCGTCACAAAATCCATAAACCAGTTCGGCCCCTGTCACCTCACATGTAGAGTAGCTATTATAGATGTATCCCGAGGAGGCAGAAAAACCAGCTACATCGCGGTTACCTGTAACCAAACCGTTTGCGTAGCAGTCCCTCACCGAATCAAAACCACTAGTTAATCCGCAAAAACCACCCACATTCTCATTACCTGTGACGGTAGAATTTGAATGCGAGCTTCTTATTGTCCCATAATTGCACCCACAAAATCCTCCGACTAATTTACTGCCGTTTACATGACCTTCCGCATAGCAGTTAACAATTTCAGCGGTAGTATTTCCACACAAGCCGCCCACCGAAATTCCGCCATTTATTTCGCCGGTAGAGCTACAATCACTGATCGTACCATCGTAAGCGTTGCCACAAAGTCCTCCAACGTTATCATTTCCCGTCACAGTTCCACTGGTGACGCAGTTTCTTACCAAGCCTCTGTTTGCCCCACATATGACACCACAGTTATTGTTGCCGGTTATTGTGGCATTCTCGACAGTCACCTCCTTTACTTGCCCTTCCGGCCCAATATCGTCGAATAATCCTACTGAATTCTTACCAACCTGCTCAATGGTCACATTCATTAGATTATGGCCATTACCATCAAAAACACCGCTAAATGTACCAAGCTCGCCAATGGGCCTTAAAGGAACTCCCTGCATGTCAATATCAGACATCAGTTGAATGTGTGAATTTAAAACAACTGCGTAGGTACTTAAGCAGGCTAAATCTGAAGGCCCGCAGATCTGGTACGGATCTTCCGAAGTCCCCGAACCAGCCAGAGGTATTACAGCTTCTGGAACTGCTGGATAACCCCGACTTTCCCAGACAAGTCGAGGGTAATCCTCTCCATCACTCATGACCCACCCTGAATCCGACCACCCCGCATTTTGAAAATTATAAAGCGATTTCATTTCCTGCGTACTCAGGCCTTTGCCGCCGAAACTATTTACCAGGCCCGAAGTTTCCACATCCCAAAAGCTGGCAACGATATTTTTTTCGACAAAGTTATAACCGCAAAGACCACCATCTTTTTCATATGCTGATTCAACATGCCCCGAAGAGTAACAGTCGGTTATTGTTCCACTGTTTGAACCGCACAAACCGCCAATGAATGAATAACCCTCTATATCGCCTGACGAATAACACGTCTGTATCTCGCCATAATTTGAACCGCAGATACCACCGACTGAATTTTCTCCGCTGACGCTTACCGTTGACAAACACATCCTGATCGAACCGTAATTGCGTCCACAGACACCCGCCACATCTTCAGTATATGAACTTACACTGCCTTGTACTTTGCAGCCAATGATCAGCCCACTATTCTTGCCACACAAGCCGCCAACAGGCTTATGAGCTTGGCGAATGTCTACATCTACCCGGCAATAGCTGATAGTGCCACCGTCATTTGAAGCACACAATGCTCCTACAACTTCGTAGCCGCTGACATTGCATCCTTGTAAATTGATATTCTTGATCTCTGCATCTGCTCCCTCAATCTTTCCGAACAGACCAACGTAGTCCCAGTGAGCAGCACCAAGGTTTAGATTCTCAATGGTATGGTTAGCACCATTGAAATTACCGGTAAAAGCAATAGCACCAAACTGATCGTCAAGCTGCCCGTCATCCGGCGCAATAACCGCCTGCGTATAAACCGTCCCCGCCAGATCAATATCCGTCTCAAGTCGCGTATGTCCTGCCCAATAGCTGCTATCTGCCGCGAACTCGTCGAAATCCGCCCGCGACTCTATCCGCCAGGGGTCGGCCGCCGTTCCGCTGCCGGGCAAGGCGGGGAAAGCGTTAACTGAAGTTGTAAAGACTACTGCGACAACTAGAAATTTGGCAATTAGCTGCATCGATAAC
Source organism: Anaerohalosphaera lusitana (assembly GCF_002007645.1). GTDB lineage: Bacteria > Planctomycetota > Phycisphaerae > Sedimentisphaerales > Anaerohalosphaeraceae > Anaerohalosphaera > Anaerohalosphaera lusitana. The sequence goes on along the minus strand of NZ_CP019791.1, from coordinate 604,422 downwards.
TTCCTCCGAACAGGTAAAAACTCCGCAAATACGAAAACATGAATAAACACGTACGGATTATACCGAATTGCCTTATCAAAAACAAGAAAATCGTTCGTTTTTGCCATGTTTTATCCGCTCAGCTTCCAGGAACAGCTTTATCACCAACCTGTCTGCCGTGAAATCCTCAAAAAAGTTTCCGTGAATTCCGCAGATTTTTAACCTTGCCGTCGGCCGAAAGTGTGCGATACTGGAACAATAGAGGCATTTGAGGCTGCCGCGGTACGGTCGGCTTCGCGAAAAACCAAAAGAGGTTTCCAATTGATGGGAGGGATCATGGACACTTACCTTTACCTTTCGGTCATACCCGAATCACTCGTGATGAGCATGCTGGGGCCGGAGGAATTCGGCACGTATCTGGCCGTGGGCACGCAGAAACGCTCCAAGGAACACGCCATCTTCTTCGAGCTCGACAAGGACTTTAAAAGCGACTACTTCGACCTCGACGCCGCCCGCGAAAAGTGCAAGCCCCACGACAACGGCGAGCCCAAGCACTCGGTATACGTCTCGATCTACCGCGTCCTCGAACACATCCCGCTCGACGCGGTCAAGGACATCTACCTCGTGACAAATGACGGCCGAGTCCTCAAACTCCCCCAAGCTTCCGTCCCTTCATTCGACGCGAAATACCATCTTTACCAGGAGCTCGCGCCGGTCCATCCGCTGATCGCCAGCAACCTGCATCCGCCGGACTTCCGCAAATTCATCACCGACCCCTCCACAGGCTTCTCGGTCCCGAAGATATGCTTCGTCGACCTGCGTCTTGGTGACCTCGCCGAAGACTGCAACGGCTCGGTCCGCGACCTGCCGTACAAAAACATAGAACATCTGCGCGACTGCCTCGCAAACCTGGGCAAAGACAAAAACACCAAGACCGTCGACCGCATCTTTCCCCAGCACGTGCCCTACCGCATGGTCGCCTCCGGCTTCTACCTGGGCGATCAGCAGAACATGCTCTTCTACCCGTTCCCAACAGAAGAACAGTTCCGCGACAAATACCACGACTGGTGGAGATCCGCAACGCTGTTCTAAACCCAAACAAACAAACCACAACCACCATCACCCGAACGGCGGGAGTCACACAAGGCTCCCGCCATCCACTGACAAACCACCTTTTCGGCCTCACCGCTGGCTGAATTTCCAACCGCATTAACTCCTCTTATCGCTTGCCCCCGCACCCTGCCTTCGTTATAATGCCAACTTCTTTATAATCACAACCTTACGTCAATAAGCAGGTAAGAGGAAACAATGCAAGACCCGATCGCACAACAGATAGAGCTGCTCAAACGCGGCACGGTGGAAATTTACCGCGAATCCGAACTGGCCCAGCGCCTCACCGAGGCCGCCAAAGAGGGCAAACAGCTCCGGATAAAGCTCGGCATGGACCCGACCGCCCCGGACATCCACCTCGGCCACACCGTCGTGCTCCGTAAACTACGCCAGTTCCAGGACTTAGGCCACAAAGCCGTACTCATTATCGGCGACTACACCGCGCGTATAGGCGACCCAACCGGCCAGAACACAACGCGCCCGATGCTCACAGGCGAAGAGATCAAATCCAACGCCCAGACATACTTCGACCAGGCGGGCCGCATCCTCGACACCAGCCCCGATAAGTGCGAGATCCGCTACAACAGCGAATGGCTCGCCGACCTGGCACTGGCAGACGTGATAAAACTCACCGCCTCGATGACAGTAGCCCGCATGCTCGAACGCGACACATTTGACATCCGCTACAAAAAAGGCGACGCAATCGGCATACATGAGTTCCTCTACCCGCTCATGCAGGGCCAGGACTCCGTCGCCATCAAATCCGATGTCGAGCTCGGCGGCACCGACCAGACGTTCAACAACCTCGTCGGCCGAACCCTTCAGCGAAATGACGGCCAGCCGCCCCAGATCGTCATCACCATGCCGATCCTGGTGGGTCTCGACGGCGTTCAGAAAATGAGCAAATCCAAGGGCAACTACATCGGAGTAACCGACGCACCGGCCGACATGTTCGGCAAGGTCATGTCGATCGGCGACGACCTCATGGAAAACTACTTCACCCTGCTGACCGATGTACCAAAAGACAAAATAGCCGAGCTAACCGACCCTGCAAAGACACATCCTAAGGAAGCCAAGGTCCTGCTCGGAAAGGCCATCGTTGAGCAGTTCTACGACGCCGAAGAAGCGACCAAGGCCGCCGAAGCATTTGAAAAGCTCTTCGCCCAGAAGCAGGTCCCGGACGATATGCCCCAGGTCCGCACCCCTGCCGACGAAATTACTCTGGCAAAATTGCTTCAGCACTGCAATCTTGTGAACAGCGGCGGCGAGGCCAAACGTATGATAAAACAGTCAGCCGTCAGCATCGACGGCGAAAAGATCACCGACCCCCAGTATCCGGTCACCCCCACTGACGATATGATAGTCAGGGTCGGAAAACGTAAATTTGCAAAACTTGTTGTCAATTAAGAGGTTACGATGAAACTCGCTCATGTCGAAAACCCGACAAAATATAAAGGCCTGTACATAATCGACTACGGCGACCACTCGTCCATCGGCTATACCGCCGACGAAGTCGCGCAGATACTCGAAAGCGAACAGTACGCAAACGTCAAGGTCTACAAGATACGCAGGGCATATCCCGACGGCCAAATGGAGCTCAAAGGCGTCCCAGCCGAGACGTTCCACCTGGAAATGGGGATGTTCTTCTACGCTCACAACGAGAAGATCGCCCGCAAACAGTACGACCGGCTCATTGAAGACACGCAAACGCACCCGGCCCCCGCAAGAGCGGTTGTGCAGCTTGCAAAACTCGACGCACAGACATACGTCACGGCCCTGATCTTCCCAGCCGAGCACAACGACGAATTCAGTTCCTGGCTGATCGACTGCGACTACAGAACCACCGGCCAGGTCACCGGCGGCGTCAGCGCACTGATCGAATACCGCAGCCGCGGACCGCAGATCATCGAAAGCACCCAGCTCCACGCACCAGACCGCCAGGACAGACCAGCCGAAGAACTGTTCGCCAAAACAGGTGAGGCAGTACAGAGATAGTTCGAAAGCGGATCGCATGAAGATCTACAGCAGCAAAAATCGAACGAAAAAAGGCCTGCTACTTGGCGGCTTGATCGGCCTGCTAGGCCCTTTGTTCACCCGCAAACCCAAACCCACACAAAGTGACCTGCAAAAAGCCGACTTCCGCACCTCTACCCGCAAGATGGGCCTGAACTTCACCGATAAGCTCCGCAACCACTTCCGCACACAGTGGCTTCGTAAAAACTGATCAGATCTTCCCTGGCACAAAACCTGTTCTTATCATATCAGCTTCAACGCTGGACATGCAGCGCATACTTCCGTATAATTGCTGCAGGCGTAAGCGGGCAGTATATTGGCACCTGATCCATCCGAATAGCGGATATCCCAGGAACGATTTGCCCGATCCGATACTTCCTTATGAAATCGAGTGGAGTTGTGTTATGACCGGACGAACAACAGCCAAATCGCTGCTGATACTGTTTTGCATTCTATCTATCCTCACCTCAGCCGTTGCCGATGACAAGCCCGCTAAAACCGGCCCCGCCTTAATATGCTACCCTTCCGGAGCAGACCTTAAACAGCAACTCGCCGCTAAAGAGATCAGACGATATATCTACCTGCGCACCGACGAACTGCTAAAACTCAAAACCGTCAAATCCATCCCCGGTGACAACGACCTGATCGTCATCGCAACAAAAGACAGCAACCTGCTAGACAAGATTTCATTCGACAAGGCAGCCAAACTAAAACCCCAGGATTATGCCATAAAAACACTGACCGCCGACGACCGAAAGATCGTCCTTATCTGCGGCGGCGACCCCCTCGGAGCACTTTACGGCGCATACAACTTCATCGAACACTTCGGCGTCAGATTCAACATCCACGGCGACACGATCCCCGATGAGAAAATCGATTTCTACCTGCCCGACATAGACAAAACAGCGAGCCCCCTTTTCGAATTGCGCGGCATCCTTCCCTTCCACGACTTCCCCGAAGGCCCTGACTGGTGGAACGCCGACGACTACAAATTCTACATCAGCCAGATGGTCAAAATGAAAATGAATTTCATCGGCCTGCACTGCTATCCAAATGTCCCCTGGGGTCCCGAACCCACCGTCTGGATGGGCCTGCCCGAAGACGTCAACCCCGACGGCACAGTCCGCGCCTCCTACCCCGCCTCGTACCACACGACCGAACGCCTCAACGGCTACGGCGAAGACTCCGGCTCTCCAAAACGCTGGTGGGGTTACTCCGCAGCGCAGACATCCGATTTCTCCGCCGGCACGAGCCGACTCTTCGAAACGGACAACTTCGGCCCCGACTGCATGGCCGGCCACGTATACCGCAACCTCACACCCGAAACATCGAACGAAGTTTTCAACCGCACCGGAAAAATGTTCGACGACGTCTTCAGCTACGCTCAGCAGCTAGGCGTCAAAACCGCTATCGGCACCGAAACGCCTCTGCACATCCCCGACAAACTCAAAGAACGTCTGCGGCAAAAAGGCATGGACCCCGACGCACCCGCGACAATGCGAAAGATCTACGAAGGCATGATGACGCGCATCAGCCATGCCCACCCGCTCGACTACTACTGGGCATGGACCTCCGAAGGCTGGCTCAACCCCGTCGACCAACCTGTCGTGGACAAAACGATCAGCGAATTCGGCATGATGAGCAAAGCGATCAAAAAGCTCGACGAGCCTTTTAATTTCGCAACCTGCGGCTGGGCAATGGGCCCCGCCCAAAACCCCACGCTCTTCGACAGGTCGCTCGCAAAAGATGTCCCAATAAGCTCCATCACGAGCTGGCTCGGAGCATCCCGCCTCAATGACGGCTTTGCAAAAATTGAAAACCGTCCCAAATGGGCCATCCCCTGGCTCGAAGACGACACCGCGATGCTCAGCCCGCAGCTCTGGGTCGGGCGCCTCCGCCGCGACGCTGCCGACGCACGCGATTACGGCTGCACCGGACTCATGGGCATCCACTGGCGCACCCGCATACTCTCCCCGAATTTCACAACCCTGGCCGACGCAGGCTGGCGGCAGGACTGGCTACCCGAAGAAGAACCTGTCGTCCCAACCGAAAAGATCGAGCTCAAAGAAGGCCACTCCGGAGGCCAGGCCGCCAACTACGCCCCGAACGAGATAACCGGCACCGACGCGGATCCTGTCTACCAGACGTGCCGTTACAATCTCAGCTACTACCGCCTGCTCGTCCCCAACGGCAAGTACAACGTCACTCTCAAGTTCTGCGAAGTGCACTACCGCGAGCCCGGTAAACGCGTTTTTAACGTCAGCGTGATGGGCGAAAAAGTCGCCGAAAATCTCGACGTATTCAAAAAGGCCGGCCATCTGGGCACATATGATCTCGTCGTCTCAGATGTCAAAGTAACCAACGGCATTCTCGACATCACCTTCGATCCCGTCGTCGAATTCCCATTCATCGCAGGCATCGTCATCGAAGGCAAAACAGCCGACCTCAATCAGATCGAGGGCAAGGCTTACACCCGCAAGATCAATTGCGGCAACGGCAAATGGCAGGACTATCAGGCCGACCTAGGCAAGATACGCAATCCCTCCGCGGGACCGCTCACCGCACGCGACCTGCCCTGCGAAGACTTCTACCGCGACTGGTGTAAATCTGAATTCGGCCCAGAAGCCGCCCGGGAACTCGCCGCCATCTTTACCGAACTCGACTCGGGCGGTCCGCTTGAAGCGTACTCGTTTCCATCTGCCTGGCCGCGAAATATTCCGCTCACCAACGTCTGGATCGCTGGCCCCGGCGGCATCCGCGTCGACCAGACTCCCTGGTCCGAAGCCCAAAAAGATTATGCATTCGTCGACAAAATGTCCGACCTGCGAACCCGCATAAAAGGCAAGGGCAATCTCGCCCGCTTCGACTACTGGCTCAACAGTTTCAAGTACCTTCGCGCCATGGGTGAACTGAGCTGCACCCGCGGAGAACTTGACAAAGCTGTAAACTCAGCCGCAAACGAAAACGATAAAACTGAACAGAAAACCCTAGCCGCCCAACGCGTCCTCCCCATCCGCATTAAACTCGCGCGCCTCTGGGAACAAATGATGACCTACCAGCTCGCCGCAACATACACGCCCGGCGAACTCGGCACGATAGCGAACCTCGAACAGCACAACAGCCGAAACCTGAACTTCGTGAACCTGCACGACGAAAAACTCGAAAAGCTCCTCGGCCGACCGCTGCCCGAAACCGCCAACATTACAGGCAAGTACCAGGGCTCGCCGAGAATCTTCGTCCCCGCCCTGCGCTCAAACATAAACGCGAATGAACGTTTCGAACTCAAGGTCATCATCCTCGCAAAAGACAAACCGCAAAATCCAACCGTCCGCTGGCGCCCGCTAGGCGCGTCAGACTACAACACCCTGCCGCTCACTCATGTCGCCCGCGGCGTATACAAAGCGAAGTTCCCTACCATGGATAAAGATTTCGAATACCACATCGATGCGGAATTCGGATCCGGCGAAAATGTGCGTTTCCCTGCAACCGCTCCCGCGATCGATCAATCCGTGGTTGTTCTCGAATAAAAGAACGCCCAACAAATCAAAATATATTCGTCTGAGAAAAACCACCGACTCGCAACGCGCGCATAAAAAAAGCACGGCCCAAGACTTCTGCCCGCTTAAGGGCACTTCAGGCCGTGCATTCACACTCTCCATTTTGTCGTTAGGACCGGCGTCTCCCCAGCCACAAACCGCCGATACCAAGCAGCGCTACCGACATCGGCTCGGGAACCAGCATAACGTCCTGTCTATCCGATCCTTCTTCAACCTTCTGCACCTCGACACCGCTCACCGGGGCGAAATTCACCAAGTCCGCCAGGTATGCATCTGCCGAAGCGATCACATCATCGCTACCAACGTTCTCTATGCTGAAATCACCCGCTGACGCTGAATTGTAATCAACCTCTAGCGTATTGCTGCTCTCGTGAAGCACTTCCCAGATCGCTATCTGCAACCCAGCCGCGTCGACGTCACTGATGCCGTTCGTGAAATGCTTGTCCAGCAGATATGCTGCCTTTTCACCTGCCGCTCCCGCGAAAGCCCCTGGAGTCACCGTACTAGTATTGAACGCCGAACCGAGCATATCGCCGGTCGCATCGACACAGAATACCGAAGTCGGCACCCCGTCCAGATTAACGATTATCTCGCCGACCGGGATCGTCTCACCGTCGTAAACGCCTGCGGCAAAATGCATAATGACATCGCTACTTTTACCCATGTGCTGATACTCGATCACACCCGCCTGCGAAGTTGCCCCCGTCATCATCATCAGAAGCGCCAGAACCACTGCTGTCGTTCTCATCTTGCACCTCCTTTTCCAATTTCAAATCGCAACCCGTATCCGCCGATCCACACAAACCGCCGGGACCGGGCCGCATGTCATTTTCGCTAGGCTTATTATACCAAAACTACTACCTAGTAGTCAATCCTATCTGCCCTTATTTTCTTGTTTTTGCATAAAAATTGCCAATCTCTGCCCAGGCAGCACCAACATACCGCCCCAAATCCACTCAAAATGTGTTTCAAGGCCCATAATCGATCCCGCACAAACATCCCAGACGGGCTCGCCCCCCATGCTCGGCACATTTCTCAGAATTTTTTATCGGACGCACAAATTTTTATAAAGTTTTCAAACCCCCTCCGCCGATACTACAAATGAATACAGTTTTCTCCCCTCCGGAAAACATCGAGCCGCGATAAGCAGCTCGATGTTTTCTTTTTGCGCCTATCCTAAGTACCAAAACGCTTCCATTTTGTGACCCGCAGATAATTGCCTATGAAATTCCCGAAGAATTTAGACCCGCATTAGATACGGCTGAAGAGCGCATGGAAAAAAGGTCAGGCATTAAGACTTATGACGTCTCAGTATCTGATCTGATCGATGCCGACTTACTGCAAGTTAGACAAAAATTGTATTTCAGATATGCTCCACGCGGCATGGAGCGAAAGACTTACAAAGCCATAGTCCTGGAAGACGGCAGCATCACCACCTTGGGTCAAAACTTCTCCAGCCTTTCATATGCAGCTATCGCTTGTATTCAAGACGCGGGCAGTGAAAGAACAACAACTAATGGCTGGGATGCTTGGAAAACAAAAGATGGTTGTTCAATGGCTCAAGTGCGCGAGGAGTACCTACGAGTAAAGGAACAACAAGCCGAAGAAGAACGTTAGCGTTGGGATTTGATTTTTCGCACCATCGACATCACATCTATCACACCCTCTGCCATCGCGCCACACGATACCGTCGCACCCGTGACAGCCTGAATTTCCTGGCCCATGGTAAGCTGCTCAGGCGAGCACCGGCCCTCGAACTGGCCCGTAAACGTTGGCAGTATAACCCCGCTGCCCCGGTCGTATGGATAGCTCAGGACCTCAGCCGACTCCACGCACCCGCTTTCATCCAGGCGCACTCGTATCGGGAACCTGCCCGACTTTGACCGCACAACCGCCACAGCAGCGTAGCCCTTGATCTTTCCCGCTTCGTCACGCAGTCGCACAAGCTCTTCGATCCTGGTCCGCCCTCGGCCGACGGCCCCCTCCAGCTCGACCGGCTCAGCGGTCAGACCTTCCATCGACACTACTGATCCATCTAAACTCTCGTTACCGCCGCAGCCGGCCACCAACACGGTGGCCGACACGGCGACTGCCAGCAAAAGCAGCTCAGTTGAACGCATATCATCTTCCTTTACAGAACCATTCTAGAACGTGAACCCGATGCCCAGGTTGATACCGTCATTCAGATCCTCATCTGAATCATCCTCGCGGATCTGATAATCAGCCTTGACCACGAAATCAGGCGTCAACTTCCACGAAACACCAAGCGTAATCTCGTTCCTGTCACCTGCAGGATTCGCAGCCACACCGAACGGCATCTGATATTGAGTATCATAATCATCATATCGCGCAAAAACGATCATGTCGGTCTTTGCGAACTTACCCTTCTTCCAATGCTCAGGCCAAATATGGTAACCTGCCTCGAGATACCAGCCGAACATCTCCTCAGCGGTACCATTACCGATCTCACGTGCCCCGTCGATCGACGTGTGAGCAACGGCACCGGTGAAATCGAACTTGCTGACCGACCACTCGAAATCAGCAGAAGCGATCCGTATGTCGCCGTCGATCCCCGGATTACTGCCCTTGTTGCCGTTATCCAAACCGCCGGCATATCCGCTCACACCAAGCCGCAGATCGCCACCGCCGAAACCTGCCACAGGCCGATAGTCAACCCGACCCGTAAATGCAGGCTCGTGAAGACTGGGCCGCTCCTTGATCCTGCCGCCGCGGATACCTTTCACGTCATCAAACTTCGATCCGTCAAGTCCGCCAACTACATACGCCTCGTAGCTCCACTCCGGACTCAGTCGACCGAACGCACCGATACCGTCACTGCTCCAGGTCGTCGGGATTATATACTTTGCAAACGAGGGTCGTTCTACACCGTTGAACAGCGTAGGCTCGTGCCATTTGTTAAGAATACCCAATGGGGTCAGCACACGACCTGCACGCACGTTGAACTCATTCGAAAGAAGAAAATCGAAATACGCCTGCTCGATCAGAAATTCACCGCCGCTGTCATCCGACACGTACGCATGCTCCAGCTCCCACTCGGAATGAAACTTGATCCAGTCCGAGAAATCATATCCCAGGTACAGCACCAGCCGATGAAAGTCAAACTGATCACTTCCGTCACCCTCATTGAAGTTGGCATGTACATCACCATATCCACCAAAACTCCAGTTCTCGAAAGCCGAACCATAGAACGGAGCATCGCCCGCACTGACTTCATCCAGCTTCTGCGAAAGCAGCGAAATATCGGATTCCTGCTCAGCATCGCTCTCATCCTTTTGTGCCAGACGCGACTTGAGCTCAGCTATCTCGGCCTCCATACGCTCCAGCTTCGCCGAAATATCACTGTCACCCTGCTCCGCCGAAACTCCGCCGGCAAATAATACCAGCCCAGTAACTGCAACTAAATACAACTTGTTAACAAAACACACCATCCTGAAATCCTTTCACAAAATACAAAACAATAAAACACAAAAGCTAAAATTATCACTCACAAAGAAAACGCTCTAAACAACTAAAACGTCAACAACACGAATCATCTTCAAAATCACTTCATCAAATCAGGTTCATCATAAAACCCTATTTTTCTCAGTAGGCAAAGCACAACGTGGAACGATTTTGATTATCATTATCATTATCTAAATAAAAGCAAAACAACAATCTGCGACAAATTATTGCTGAAAGCTTCCCGCTACAGCAAAAAAACATACAGCTTCTAAATCATAAGCCTGTTAAAATCCGCTGCGCGATTATGGATATCATTATCATCTGGCTATTAAATTTCATGCCGGTGTAATTTATATAAACTCAAAGAATGAATTCTAAAGCCGCCCTAAACATCTTTTCAACCCGCGTTTTCCATGCCCGGCACACTGGCACAGCGTTTTATGTCCATCACGGAGTTGCTATCAGCAGGACTGCAACATAATGACTATGATTATCATTTTCATTGGTTCTTATGCCTACATATTGAACCAGGACAATATCTCAAATACATGCATTGAACTCCTTGCACGGCAACGCCGAGACCACCAAAAATAAACTGATCGCTAGATTAGCAGTGGCTAAAATTGCAACTATACTGCTACAGCATAATACTCCGTCAGGCATACATAAGGGACCATGAAGCGGCCCTAACTATCATATATAATTCGCATATCAACCCTGGCGAAATCGATAAACAATCGCCTCGCGACCCTGCCGACATAATATCACCCTGAACCCCAGGCAATGCCGCAATTTTCAAAATCTACATCGGCAAAATTTAATACACACAAAAACCTTCAAGACTCACAATGCATCGATCTTGATAATCATTATCATTACGTCAGCTAAAAAGAAATGCGCAGATTGCCGCATCAAAATCTTACAGTCATTCACCGTTTGCGCTTCTTGCTCTTCTTTTTCCTAGCCTTGCCCTACTTCTGCTTTTTCTGACATTTCGGACATATCCCGAAAATATTCAGCTTATGCGACTCTTCCACATAACCATGCTCTTCCACCAGCTTAGCCTGCAGCCGCTCCAGCTTAGGGCTGTATATTTCTACAAAGGCTCCGCAGCCCGTACAAACAAGATGATCATGATGCTCATGCCCATACTCATGCTCATACCGCGTCAGTCCCTCACCAAAATCGACCTCCCTGCAAAGCCCGGCCTCGGTCATGAGTCCCACTGCCCGAGCAACCGTCGCATATCCGATGTCCTTGTCTTTCTTGCGAACCAGATCATACAGTTCCTGTATACTCAAATGCCGCTCAGTCCGCAAAAACGCATCGACAACCTTATCCCGCCGAGCAGAACGCCGCAGGTTCTTATCTCTAAGATATTCATCAAACCGTACTTTCGATTCCTCAAGCAATCGGCCCACAAAAATTCCTCATCCAAAGTAAGTATAAATAACATCAAGACAATTTCGGTTTTGAGCGAGAACCCTGATCGAGACTCTACGCTTCGATCAGAACAAGCAAACTCGCCTGAAAACAGAAATTCAGCAGTGAACCTGCTTATTGATAACGATTATCATTAGCAGCAACTTACTAATTCTCCACTCCCAAGTCAAGCATTTTTCAGGAAATATATTTTGATACGATTTTCAGAACTGTTTTTCTCCCGGTTAAAACTGCTACCCACGCCCGCAGCACTTCTTATACTTCTTTCCGCTGCCGCACGGACACGGCTCGTTCCTGCCAACCTTCCGCTCATCTGTTACGATCGTCTTGACCTTCACCTCGCCCTGCGGTGCCTGAGCTGCCGCCCTCTGCTTCTGTGCCATAGAGAACTGCCCGACCGAGTCGTGGCTCGTATTGCTCACGTTCCATACGGACCGACGCTGCTGTGTCTTCGGCGTCAGCCGCACCTTCAAGATCACATCCGTCACCTTGTCCTCGATCTGCTCCAGCATCTCGTTGAACATCCGGAAACCTTCACGCTTGTACTCGATCTTCGGGTCCTTCTCCGCAAACGCACGCAGGAAGATGCTCTCCTTGAGATGGTCCATCGAATACAGATGATCCTTCCACGTCCCGTCATAGATCTGCAGCAGCACATACTTCTCCAGATCCGTCAGCTCTTTACGCAGGAACCCGCGACCAGCCTCCAGCACCTTCTCGCGAATCGCCTCTATACTCGTCTGCTCGTCGACATCGACATCAGCATCGAACCGTTCCTTCGCCCAGGCCGCAACTTCCGACGCATCCGCGCCGCCGTCTATTTTACCATTGATCTCTTCTTCGAGCCGACCCTTATGATATGAATCGCTGTATTCGACCAGCATCTCGTAAATTTCCTTCGGCTTCATCTCACCGAGTTTCTCCGCTTCCAGCTCACAGCCATACCGCTTGTTAGCCCACTCAGCCAGCTTCTCGAAGCCGTAGATATTCACCTCCGCCCCGCCAAACACCATATTCATCGCAAACTCGACCGGGTATTCGATCTCACGCTGCTCATACTTCTCCGCAACACGTTCGTTGAGCTTGGCCTTCACCTCGTCCGCCTTGAGCCCTTCAAGCTCTTCCACATCAACCTTGATATCGAACTTGGAACCGACCCACTGCGCAAACAGCCGCACGCCGAATCCCTCTTCGAGAAACTCACCGAGTTGCGAATAATCCTGGTTCTCGACCTGCGCACACGCCGCATCGATAACAGACCGCTCGATATCTTCCACCTCCATGTCCCGCAGCTTGTTCGCGGACAGATTCGCATCGAACTTGCTCATCGCCCACTTGCAAAGCGAATCAACCTTCCACGTCGCCTTGTCAGAATAGTCCTCCAGGTATTCACCAAGCGAAAGCGAAATCTCATTCGCAACGTTCTTCTTGGCAAGCTCTTTGATAACCTCTTCGATCTCCTCAGGTTTACTGCCTTCGATATCCCGCACCGCAAGATCAACACCGAACTGCGACCGCGCCCACTCGACCGCGCAGTTCCAGCGATACTCCTCGCTGAGCATATTCGCGCTGCCCGTGTCGATCTGCCTTTCGATCATCTCCATTATCAGTGACTTGAGCCCCTCGCCCCTCAGAAGCTGCCTGCGCCGCTTATAAAAGATCTTCCGCTGATAGTCCATGACCTCGTCATAATCCAGCAGACTCTTACGCTGTTCGAAGTTCCGCTCCTCAACCTTCTTTTGCGCCTTCTCGATCCCCTTGCTGATCCTGCCGTGATAGATCGGCTGCCCTTCTTCCCAGCCGATCCACGCCAGCGCCTTGACCGTCCACTCCGGCGCGAACAGCCGCATCAGATCGTCATCAAAGCACAGGAAAAACTGACTCGAACCCTTGTCGCCCTGCCGACCCGCACGACCGCGAAGCTGATTGTCGATCCGTCTCGCCTCGTGCCGTTCGGTACCGACAATATGCAGCCCGCCGATCTCCGCCACGCCCGGCCCAAGCTTAATATCCGTACCACGCCCCGCCATGTTCGTCGCGATCGTCACGTTACCAACCGCCTTGCCGTCACGCCTTTTATGCTGACAGCCGGCCTTCTCTACGATCACAGCCTCACGAGCATGCTGCTTGGCGTTAAGCACCTCGTGATCGACATTGTACTTCTTCGTCAGTGCCCGCGATATCGCCTCACTCTTCTCGATACTGATCGTACCAACCAGCACAGGCCGACCCGCACTGCTCACCTCGTATATCTCATCGACGATCGCGTTGAACTTCTCCGCCATCGACTTGTAGATCAGATCTTGCCGGTCATCACGAACTAGGGGCCGATTCGTCGGTATCACAACCACGTCCAACCCGTAAATACTCAGAAACTCCCCAGCCTCAGTTATAGCCGTACCCGTCATGCCCGCGATCTGATCATACAACTTGAAAAAGTTCTGCAGCGTGATAGTCGCCAGCGTCTGACTCTCCTCCTTGATCTTCACGCCTTCCTTCGCCTCGACCGCCTGGTGCAATCCGTCCGACCACTGCCGACCTTCCATAAGCCGCCCCGTGAACTCGTCTACGATCACGACCTTGTTGTCCTTGACAACGTAATCCTTCTCGCGCTCGAACACCACATGCGCCCGCAGCGACTGCTCCAGCATGTGAGGCCATTCGATATTCGAACCAGTATAGAACGAGCCGACCCCCGCAATGTCCTGCGCCGCACTGATTCCGTCATGCGTCAGATGCACAGCCTTGCGATCATACTCGATCTCAAAGTATTCCGTCGTCTGCTCGACCTGCGCCTCGAGTTGCTGGATCTCTTCTTGGGTCTCGTCGACCACCTTCTGCGCCTTCTGCATTCGCGCATCATCCTTGGCCTTTTTCGCCTCGGAATATTCACCCTGGGCATTCGCCAGCTTCCGCTCCGCCGCATCGGCTCGCGACTTGAGATTCATACGCCCGCTCTGCAGACGCATAAGCTCCCGCGCCACACTGTCCGCCTTGCGATACCGATTCACATCGTCAACCGCCGGCCCGGAAATGATCAAAGGCGTCCTCGCCTCGTCGATCAGGATCGAGTCCACCTCATCGATCAGTGAATACTCCAACGGCCCCTGCGCCATCCGATCCAGCGATGTCTTCATATTGTCGCGCAGATAATCGAATCCGAACTCGTTGTTCGTTCCGTATGTAATGTCACATTCGTACTGCTCGCGCCTTGCCGCCCCCGACGTATCCATATCCCCCTGTATCGCACCGACGGTCAGACCCATCGCCGCAAACACCGGACGCATCCAGTCCGCATCACGTTTCGCAAGATAATCGTTAACCGTGATCACGTGAACCTTTTGTCCCGTCAGATGCACAACGTAAGCCGCCAGAGTTGCCACCAGCGTCTTACCCTCACCCGTCGCCATCTCAGCGATCGAACCCTCGTACAGAACATGTCCGCCGATCACCTGCACATCGAAATGCCTGAACCGAAACGGCGGCCGAGACTCCGGATACAGCTCCCGGATCACCGCGTTGAACTCCACCGGCACATCCAGATCATGCACATCCGCACCTTCGTCTACCTTCGCCTTCAGCTCGTCATATATCTTCCGCGTATGCCCGTCCAGCTTCGACGCGTCAAACTCGTACTGATCCAGCAGCGCATTGCGAAACCCAAGATGCCGGTCCGACGTCTCACGTATCGTCGCGAACGCCTCCGGCAATATCTCCTCAGTCCGCTCACCCGCCGCAAGCCGGTCCTTGAACTTCTGCGTCTGCGCACTGAGCTCACCGTCGCTCATTTGCTGAAACTGCGGCTCCAGCTCCTTGACCCGCTCAGCCAGACGCCAATGCCTCTTAAGCACGCGCTCATTCCGTGAACCGAATATCTTCTGTAAAGCAGAACTTATCTTAGCAATAGGCATCGTATTCAAGCACCGTATCTAAACCAATTTTCAAAATCGAAATCAAAATACCCCGCAACCAACCATCGCACAAACATCGGTAACCGCACCGCATTGTCATCCGCCTCAGGCGGACCCAGAGAACACGACGAGCACGCATGAACGCCCAAAACATCCAGCGCACCTCTGTCATCTCAAATTGGGATCCAGTGAACGAAACGCCAACCGCACCCGCAAGCAAAAACAACAGCTCATCTACCAAACGCATGCAGCCAACAAAACACGAGCGGCACCCAAAGTTGTCATCCCGGACTTCGATCCGGGATCCAGCTTAAAAAAAACCTCGCGAAGCGACTCCTTGTTTATACGCCAGCCGCAAACCGTCCAATCGCAGAGCAATATTAAATTATCACAAAGAGCATCACGTCCTAAACCCGCGTAACGTACTCACCGCTGCGGGTGTCGACACGAACCACATCGCCCACCTTGATAAAAGGCGGAACCTGCAGCTCGTAACCGGTCTCGACCGTCGCAGGCTTGTACTGATTCGTCGCCGTCGCACCCTTGATCTCCGGCGCGGTCTCGGTAACTTCCAGATCAACCGTGTTCGGCAGCTCGACAACCACCGGCCGACCCTCATACATGCTCACCTTGAGCTGCTCATTGGGCTTTAGATATTTCGGCCCGTCACCGAACGCGTCATCATCCAGCATGATCTGCTCGAAATTCTCCGTGTCCATCAGCACATGCTCATCAGCCGACGAATACAGATACTCATAATTCCTCTTGTCGAGATAAGCCTCTTCGACATTCTCGTCGGCCCGCAGACGGATATTCCGGGTCCCGCCGTCTTCCAGACCCTTGAGCTTCGTCTGATAAACCGCCCCGCCCTTGCCGAGCTTGACGTGTTGATAATCCACGACGACATACAGCTTGTCATCCACCGTGACGGTCTGACCCTTTTTCATGTCAGATGCTTTCATGGGTTATACTCCGATACATACAAATATTAAAAACACTGCTTTCTATTTCCTCTACCAGGCACACGCCAGCCAGTCCCGCCGCCATCCCAAGCGACATAACAAAAATC
The DNA here is from genome assembly GCF_002007645.1 of Anaerohalosphaera lusitana. Taxonomy (GTDB): domain Bacteria; phylum Planctomycetota; class Phycisphaerae; order Sedimentisphaerales; family Anaerohalosphaeraceae; genus Anaerohalosphaera; species Anaerohalosphaera lusitana. Next base: position 587,878 of record NZ_CP019791.1, on the reverse strand, counting down.
GGCTAAATCCCTGATATAGCATCTACTTAACGCCGCAAGTATGTCAAACCGACACCCCATTGTCAAGAAACGAACTCCCCGACAAACCATCCATCACAAGAATTCGACCTTTATAGCGCACTTCTACCGCCGACCCTTGCTCTTCTTGCGTCGCCCCTTTCGGCGCCCTTTTCTGCCCTTTTTACCGCCATTACTGAACTTCTGCTTCGGCCTTTCCGTTACCAGCATCTTCACCGGCGCCAGCGTGAGCCTCCTCGCAGGCACATCCACAGCCACGATCTTCGCACGCATCGAATCACCAACCCGCACGGCCTTGCCGGTATGCTTGCCCACAACTGCCTGGTTCTTCTGATCGAATTTCCAGTAATCCATCCCCAGATCACCGAAATCCACCAGTCCCTCGACCCCGTATTTCTGGCACTGCACGAATATCCCGAACCCGGTCAGACCGCTCACCACCCCGTCGATCTCATCGCCGAGCCGACTGCTGAGCATCTCCAGGATCAGCACAGTCTTCAAGTCGTCCTCAGCTCTCGCAGCCTGCTGCTCCGTAAAGCTTATATGACTGCCGAGTTCCGTAAGTTCGCCCGGCGGCAGAACTTCTTCCAGCCCGATCTGATTCAGCCGGTTCTCCAGATAACACTGCAGCAGCCGATGCACCGTCAGATCCGCATACCGCCTGATCGGGCTCGTAAAATGGCAGTAATGCTTCGACGCCAACGCAAAATGCCCAATATGCAGCGGCGAATACTCCGCCTTCTGCAGACTCCGCAGCACATGCATATTAATCGCAAACTCGTAACTTGTCCCCTTCACTGCCTCCAGCAGGTCCTGCATCTCCGATCGATCCAGCTTTTTCGGCAGTTTGAAGCCGCATATCTTCACGAACCGCGACAGCTCTTTTGCCTTCGCCGGCTCCGGATCCGGGTGAATACGCCTGATAAAAGGCACATCGAACCGGTCCAGCAGCGACGCCACCGCCTCGTTCGCCTCCACCATGAACATCTCGATTATCGTATGCGGGTAGCTGTCGTCCGCCGGATGAGCGTCCACCACCTGCCCCTCCTCGTTCAGTTCCAGCTCCGTCTCCGGCAGATCCAGATGCAGCATGCCCGCCTTTTTCCGCCTTGCCTCGATCGCCCGCGCCAGCACCTCCATATCCTTCACCAGCGCAACGACCTCCGCCGAGAATCCGCATGTATCGCCCTTGATTATCTTGTCAGCCTGCTCATATGTCAGCCTCTCGCTGCTTTCGATCAGGCTGTTCGCAAATTCCCGCCCCTGAACATTGCCGTCCCGGTCATACGTAACATACACGCTCTTCGCGTACCTCTTCTGCCCCGGCTGCAGCGAACATATCCCGTTACTGAGTATCTCAGGAAGCATCGGGATTACCTTCCCCGGCAGATAAACGCTGTTTCCCCGCTCCTTCGCCTCAACATCCAGCGGTGAATCCATCCCCACGAACGTGCTCACGTCCGCAATATGTATCCCCAGCACCCACGTTTCGTCGCCCAATCGCTTCAGGCTGATCGCATCGTCAAAATCCCGCGCATCAGGCGGATCGATCGTCACCAGCACAGTATCCGTAATATCCTCACGCCCCCCGTCCGCGGTCTCGGCAAACTTCGCCGCCGCATCCCGGGCCTGGTCCAGATGCTCCTCGGTAAATTCCTCCGGCAGGTCATACTGCTCTATCGTCGCCTTTATCTCCGCGTCATACTGTCCCGCACGTCCCAGCACCTCCACGATCGCACCCCGCGCAAGCTCTGTAAACGTCGGATACACGATAATATCCACGACGACCTTGTCGTTCTCACGCGCATTCTTCGCCCCCACATCGTCAATTATCACCGGATCGACATAATCCGACCCGTCCGGCATCACCTGCCACTCATCTCCCACCTTCCGCAAATTACCCACGACCCGCTTGGTCCCGCGTTCGAGCACCTTCACGATAATGCCCGCATACCGTATCTCGCCCTGCCTCCTGCCTCGCTTCATAGGCTTTGCGATCACTTTATCGCCCGACATCGCGTTCGCACGGTTCTCAGTCGGAATGAACAGATCGCCATACCGATTCGCCTCGTCCGGTATCACGAACCCGAACCCCTTCGGATTCGCCTGAAAAGTTCCCTTCACCCTGCCGCCCATCGCAGGCAGACGCGCGACATTGCCGCTGCCCACCACCAGTTTGCCGGATTCACGAAGCTCCTTGAAAGCATCCTCAAACTCATATTCCAGATTCTCCGGCACAGACATCGCCTTGCGCATCTTGTCCGGAGGCGTCGGCACATAGTCACGCCGGCTCATATATTTAAGGATCTGCTTTTTAAGTGCTTCTATCATACAATATACCTAAAATTGAATAAAAAAAGGCGCCTAACCGTATAATCGGCCAGACGCCTCCAATTTCTACAAAACCCCGCTAAGGGTTAACTCGCAAGCGTGTTGAGCTGCTTGGCAAGACGACTCTTCATCCTTGAAGCCGTGTTCTTGTGCAGTGTGGGAGTGCAGGACAGCTTGTCCAGCAGCTTTTCCACAAGTTTATACTGCTCTTGTGCCTTTGCGGCATCGCCTTCCTTAACAAGTACCTCGAATGTCTTGATCTGCTTTCTCAAGGCTCCCTTGCGACCGCGATTTCTCGCGTTTCTCTTAGCGTTCTGCCTGACTCTTTTTTTGGCCGATAAAGAATGCGCCACTGTTAACTCCTAAAACGTTCCAACTATATATACTCATTTCACTGAGAGGTTGTCTCAAAACAGTGCTCCGCCGCACGCGCACCGGAGTCCGAACCTATCTATTTACCAGATTTTCTGAGATTTTCAACCCTTTGGCTGACATCTTTGTATTTAAAATCTAACTGAGCGAGCTTTCGATAGTATTCCAGAGCCTTTTCAGATTGCCCATCCTCTTCATAACTCCTTGCCAGATTGTATCTTATGTCTTTTGCCAGGTCGCTGTCCCTGACCTCGCAAAGCCTGAACGCTTCCTGAAAAATATCTATCGCATCCTGGTACCAGCCCTTCAAAAAGAAGCACAATCCCGTCTCATCCATCGCCGCGACCCGCTTACCCGGCTCCCGCTGGGCCTCCTGAAGCACCGGAATTGCCTCATCATACAGCCCGTTCTTGATAAGACAGATACCATAATCATACTTCATCCTCAGGTCCGTCGGATAGTGCTCCACGCACGCTTCCCAGTAACGCAACTCTTCCTTATTATACTGCTCCGCCAGCGCCATCACATCTTGACGCCGTTTCGCGTTCTCCGGCTCCTGCTTGGCCTTCGTCTTCGCCAACTGTATCAGGATCCGAAGCCGCCTCATCTTCAGCTCGTGCCACCGTTTTTTGATCGCAAACTCGCCTTTCTTCTCGTAAGCCCTTTTCAGAAAGAGAATTGCATCGTTATGCCCCTGCGCCGTACCAAGCCCAAACATCGCATCGGCAAGCGAAACAATGTTATCCACGCTATCCGGATTCTCCTTGTATGCAGCCCGCGCCTGGTTGACCACCTCCTTCTTTTTATCCTCTGAATGCCTCGGCCTCTCCGCCTCGATCAACTCCTGCTGCCTTTCCCTGTCCTTGATCGATCCGGTAAAATCACCCTTGCCGTTATACTTGCCCTTCTGCATAGTCATCTGCGCCGACAAGTTCCGCAGTTCCAACTGCAGCGCCTCGTCGTTAGGCTTCATCTGCACACCGTGCCTGCATGCCGAAACCGCCATCCCGAACTGCTGCAGCTTAATATAACAGTCCTTCAAAAGCATATAAGTTGCAAAAGAAGGTTTCTCGCTGGCCCGATTCGCCTCGAACACGAGCTGAGCGATCCACTCCGCCGTCCTGCGGTAGTTCCCCTTGACAGCCGCCTTGAGCAGCGTCTCCGCATAGTGCGTATTATCAGGATCCTTCGCGAACAGATACGACGCGTTGACCAGCTCCTCGACCGGCGTCTTGCCCCCCATATGCTTCATTTTTTCCACAACAGTCGGCTTTTTGCCCCCGCGAGCCTGCCTTTTCAGTGCAAGCTGCCTCAAAGGCAAATGCCCCTGCTCAAGCGCATCGGGAGCCCGCCGTAACCCCTCAAGATACATCTCGATCGCATAATCGAAATTATCAGAGGCCGCAACTTCCTCAGCACGTTCAAAGAACGCTAAAGCTTTTTCCAGATCATCACCCGTTTGCGTACCTGCCATAGCTAAAACTTGCTCCAAATTACATAAATAAAACAACTTATGATAAGCCCACCAACCCGCGCCTGTCAACTGTTATATAGAACAGGACACCGACTACCGACTGCCAAAACTACCTTTTTCAGCTATTCTCTCTCCGGACCTCTTGTCGTCCGTCCCTGCGAAAAATAACTTTGAATCTCCTTCGCAACCTGTATAATTACCACCTGTTTGATACCGGCCCCGAAAACACACAAGACGCCACAACTATATCGACGATCGGGAACCAAAAATTGTCCCCTAAAACGGAGTTTTTTGCGGTTTTGTCCTTTAAGCTCCGATTGATTTCACCTTAAATGCCGGTCTGAATTGAAAACACAATCGAAAACTGTACCAGGAGGCACAATGTACGATAGGCTCAAAACACACGACCCAGAGATATACAACCTTCTCAACGAAGAAGAAACACGTCAGCAGGACTCGATCCGCCTGATCCCCTCGGAAAACTACGTCTCGATGGCTGTCCGCGAAGCAACCGGAAGCTGCATGACCAACAAATACTCCGAAGGCTACCCCGGCAAACGCTACTACGAAGGCCAGCAGGTCACCGACAAGATCGAAAACCTCGCCATCGAACGCGCAAAACAGGTCTTCGGCGCAGAACACGCTTGCGTCCAGCCATACTCCGGCTCCGTCGCCAACGTAGCCGTCTACACCGCATTCGCGGACCCAGGCGACACCATCCTCGCCCTCTCTCTGCCCTTCGGCGGCCACCTCACCCACGGCTGGAAGGTCTCCGTCACAGGCAAATTCTTCAACGCGGTACACTACACCCTTGAGGACGATTCCGACCTGATCGACTACGACCAGATCGAAAAGCTCGCCCTCGAATGCAAACCCAAGGTCATCGTCTCAGGCGCGACCGCCTACAGCAGACACATCGACTACGCACGCTTCAACGAGATCGCCAAAAAGGTCGGCGCAGCACACGTCTGCGACATGGCACACGTAGCAGGCCTCGTCGCAGCAGGCGCACACCCCAACCCCGTGCCGCATTCGGACGCGGTAACCACAACAACACACAAAAGCCTTCGCGGCCCGCGCGGCGCCCTGATCCTCTGCAAAGAAGAACACGCAGCTAAGATCAACAAGGCCGTATTCCCGGGCATGCAGGGCGGCCCGCACATGCACACGATCTCAGCGATCGCCGTCGCACTCCGCGAAGCTGCAACGCCCGAATTTAAACAGTACGGTCAGCAGGTCGTAAAAAACGCAAAACGCTTCGCCGAAAAACTCGTCGAGCTCGGCTTCGATGTCGTATCAGGCGGAACCGACAACCACCTCGTCCTCATCGACCTGCGACCGAAGAACATCCTCGGCAAGCCCCTCGCAAAGGCACTCGACCGCGCAGGCATCGTAACCAACTACAACACGATCCCCAACGACCCTGCAAAGCCCTTCAACCCCAGCGGCATCCGGATGGGCACACCTGCAGTCACAACTCGCGGCTTCAAGGAAGAACAAATGGAGCAGATCGCCGAATGGATAAATGAGATTACTCACAACGTCGAAAACGATGAAGTGATCGAAAAGGTACACAAACAGGTCAAACAGCTCTGCGACGACTTCCCCGTGCCAGCGAACTTCGTAAACCCCGCGTAACAGCGGAACTGAAAATCGGTATTCAAATGGGAAAACCCATGCTTAAAGAATTATTCGAAAAACAGGCCGAGCTAAACAAGCGAACCGGCTTCGACGCAAAGGCCCTCCGCGAAAACTGGGACCCCCAGTACGCCGGCGAATGGCTAAACAACTACATCGCCGCAATGAGCAACGAGCTCGAAGAGCTCCGCGACAGCACTTACTGGAAGCACTGGTGCAAAGAGGCCAAAAAAGGCGAACGCTTCAAGATCCACGACCTGCAGAACGCACGCGTCGAGGTCACCGACATGCTCTTCTTCTGGATCTCGCTCGCACAGTGCCTCGGCCTCGACGCCGACGACGTCTACAAGCTCTATCAGCAAAAGCTAGGCGTCAACCACTCCCGCCAGGACGACGGCTACTCCATGGCGGACAAAACCGAAGACGACAACAAGAACATCGCTATCTAGTCGAGTCGAAATCGAATGGCTGAAAAACTAAAGACCGCCATCATGGGACTTTCGCCCGTCGGTGTCAAGCTGCTCGAAGCCGCGGACAGAACCTCTCTGTTCGAGCTTCGCGCAGTAGCCGACAGCGACGGCGAACAGGCCCAGAAGATCGCGGCTATCTACGACTGCCAGCCGCACAACGACTACCGCCAGCTCGTCATCCAGCCGGACCTGCAGGTGCTCCTCGTCGCAGAACCCATGCACCTATGCCGCGAACACCTGCGCGTCGCGATCAAGAACAACTGCAATATATTAAAGCTCCTTCCGCCTGCTCTCGACTTCGAGCAGGCCGCCGACATGATCCGAACCGCCGAAAAGCAGAAGGTCAAATTCGACGTGGCATCACGCATCCGCGTTGCGCCGGGCTTTCGCAAGGTAAAAGAATACATCCGCGCACAGGGCCGCGAAAAGTTCCACCTTATCACAGCGGTCTGCCACCTCCCCGCACAGCAGCTAGAGCCCAACGAACGCTGGCTCGCCGACCCGCAACTCGCAGGCGGCGGCGTCATCCTCCAGAAATGCTACGAACTGCTCGAACGCGTCGTCGACATCTTCGACATCCCCCAGCAGATTTACACCCTGCTAACCTCTCACGCACCCGACCGCAAACAGCGGCTCTCCACCACCGAGGACACCGCGCTGATCACAATGAAATTTTCCGACACGCTCCTTGCCAACGTAACCGCAAGCCGAGTGCTCGGCCCGCCCGCACTGATGCTCCGCATCCACAGCAAAGAAAACTACATAAAAGCCACCCCCGACTCGATGACCCTCTTCGACAACCAGGGCGAAATACTCGAACAGTACAACTACATCCAGCAGCCCGACAACTCACTCGAAACAATGCTCACCGAGTTCGCACACAGCATAACCAACCCCCCAAAACCCCCAACCGAACCAACATACCACCCCATAATAGAAACCATGTCCCTAATAGAATCCGCCTACGTCTCAGCCCGCACCGCAATGCCAGAACCCACCCAAAGAATCCTAAAACTAGTCCGGCCATAGACAGATGCTGACCCAATTGCTAGAAACATTACAAAACCTCGCCGCCCCGGCGGACAAGCAGATAGAGTATCTCGACGGCATGCAAGTGCAAGAACTGGTCTGGGAATTTATGGATGCATCCGACAACCTGGACATCCTCGTTGAAGATGGCCTTCTCACCACTGAGACCTACCAAGCCATAAAACTGCTCAAAGCAAAAGTTGCCCGTCTTAACAATAGTCAAAACCAATGCTCTCACGAGGCCCTAAAGACCAGCCCTGACTGGCAGCAAGTCCGCCAACTCGCAAAGCAAATTCTAAACAGACTAGATGATACACTCTAGTCGCATCCAGAAAACGTCAAACACTTACGGCTTCCCGATCATAGGGTATTCCTCAAGAACCTTTTTGCAGTCCGTGATCAGCTTCGGCAGATAGCTCTGGTCGATCTCGAAAATGAAACTGTGCTTCTGTTTTGCTGGATCGGGGGTAATATCTACCTGGATTTCAATGTGCCCGCAATCTCCTGCTTTCAAAACCACGGACAGATAAGGTTCCATGCACGCCATCTCGACTTGGCCCTTTACCGTCTTGCTAAGCCGTTCGATGCCTACCAGAAATGTCATAAGCTCAGTTGAATGAATGATGTCGCCGCTAACCCTGACACTTGCGCCATTTTCTCCACAGTGTACGGTGACGTTCAGCCAGTTCTCAAGTCCGCCCCATGGAACCACACCTGCAGACCCCCTAAGCTTATGTCCGGCACTCCAAGCTTTTCAACGTAAGACATCTCAACCTCCCAAAAAAGACGAGCCCGCCAACCGGACCCGCCTTTATAATTCATAACATATAACCGATCGACAGCCGTAAAACTCATCACGCCTTCACAGCCGTCTCGGCAATCAATGCCCTACAACCCCATCTCCTCATCCGTCACATTGAACGCATCCTTATACCGATCCGGAACCTTCCGCAGCAGATTCCGTGCCTCGTCCGCATACTTCGTTCTCGGATACTTCTGCAATATCTCCCGGCAGTACTTGATCCCCCGCTCCGACCGCTTTCGCGACATCCGCAGAATGCTCCCGGGACTCGTCCCGCCAAGCTGCACCTGCGCCTGCCTCAGCAGCTTCCCGGCATCATACTCCTGCGCCACCGAAAGCTCGCCGGCCTGCCCAGCCTGTTGTTGCGCTTGTTGCTGCTGCCCACCCCGCTGCTCATTCTGCATCTGACTTCCCCGCTGTTGCTCGCGAGACTGCTCACGACCGGCCGCCTGGCCCTGCTGACCTTCACCGCCCATCGCGCCCATCATCCTGCCCAGCAGACCCTGCTGCTCTTCCTCACTCATCTGCGATACCGCCTGCATCTGCTGCGCGACAGCCGCATCGATCTGCCCGGCTCCGCCCGTGCCCGACCCGAACGCCACCGGCTGAACCTCCATCGACGTCATCATCGACTTCGGCAAAAATCCGCTCGCCGGCCCCGCATACGTCACAACGCCCCGCTTGTCCGTCAGCACCATCATCGGCTTATCCGGGTCCACGCTCATCTGTGCATACTCACCAAGCCCGCCCCGCTCAGCCATCACCTGCGCCCACGGCCACGCCTTGCTCACCAGCTCCGCGGCAACCTTCCCGCTGTTCACCGCACTGTCCGTATTCACTCCCACAAACGCGACATCACCATTGCCCGCATACCGCACGAACAGGTTGCGAAACTCCATCATCTGCTCATCGAAATTCGTCATCTGACCGCGACCGCCATATCCGCCGCCGTATCCGTGACCGTTGCTACCCATACCAGGCGGCATCATACCGGGCGTACCATGACCCCCGCCGTAACCGCGCCGACCGTTCTGATTCCGCCGCGACCCACCGCGATCGTCATCATCCGAGCCGCCCATACTGTTAGGCTCACCGCCGGCAACTTGACCCATTCCGCCCGGCTGAACCTGTACCTTCTCCTCGAGCTGCCACACCATCATGCAAAGATTGCCCTTGCCGGGATACATAAACTGCGTAGAGTTCATGCACACCGCCTGGATCGGCCCGACCTTCTGACCGATCATCGCCGCGTTCAAGCCCGCAAGATCCAGGTCCAGCATCCCGCCGTCACCGATCTCGCCGCCGACCTGCTTCATCGCGTTCTGCATATACTGTTTGCTGCCCGACATAACCGCAGTCGCAACCAGCGTCCGCTGCGCATCCGCACTCTCCGGATCAGCCTTGTTCGCCATCAGCGCACCGCGATACGCGCCCTTCATATCCCCCGCAAAATAATTCGACCACGCTTCCAAAAGCTGATACTCCACGCTCCGCCGCTGCTCTCTTTCCTGCTGCAGCGTCTGCCGGACCTCGAGCTGCTTTTCCTTGCTCAGCTCACCGCCCGCATTGACCGTCTGGAGTACCTCTTTCAGCACCTGCCCAAGCGCACCGCTGTAACCACCCTGTCCGTGCCCACGCATTCCGTGACCACCAGGCCCCATTTCACCGGGACCACCCATACCAGGCGGCAGCATTCCAGGCATCTGACCAGGCCCTCGCCTCTGCCCCCTGTCATTCGGCGCAGCAAACAAACCGCCCGCAAAGATCGCCAGCATAACTATCACGAAAACGCTCCGATATCCTCGAAATGCCCCAAACATCGCAAATCTCCTGTAATGAGAAAGAAAAAAGTCCAAATTCCGGCACCCGAAAACCCGAAACAAAAACCCAAAAATGCCCCCGGGCACACCAAACGCACCTGCCTATTTTACCAACAACGCCCCCAACATGAAAGAATTTATTCACCCCGCCTAACAACAGAGCGATCCACACCTTCGACTCGCCCCCAAACGTAAACAGCATTAAAAAGCGTGCTTCTTACTCATTATTGACCCATCTGATTCTCTGCACCGACATATTTAACACCCTGTGTGATTATATATAATACGTAAACTAAAACACCCTAAACTTCTTGACACTCTCACTCCACCTTACTATCATCAGGCATAATTACTGTCTTTGAGAAAGGCAAACCATGAAATTCAAAACCCTGACCCTCATCACTTTCGCATTATTTGCGACCACAACCGCATCCGCAAACCTCATCACCGGCGACGGCATACCCCTGATACAGTATGATTCTTTTTCAGGCTTGGTACTGGTCGACGATGATGGTGCTAATGTCACAAGAATCGCTTTAGATTTCCATGAAACAACCAATGAAGATACTGGTCTAAAAAGCTCTAAGCCCCAAGTCGACTCAGTTAACTCCTATTCGGTCAGAAGGGTCATATTAGACTGGCCGAGCTTAGACTTCTTGTCAGTACTTGCTGAAATGCTTGGATTTAACGAACCACTCGAAGCATGGGCGCATATTTCCCCGGACCTCGTGCCCGAAGACTTCGCAGGAGCGCGATACTGGGTCGAAGGCTCAACCGAGGAATATCAAACCGACATACACGTAGTCCCCGAACCCGCAACCCTCGCACTCCTCACAATCGGTACATTAACCCTGCGTCGAAGACACTGAAAAACTCATCCGCTGCTCCTCACTGCTTTCGTTATCTAACGAAAAAGTGATGCGACTCAAAATTTAACCTGCCAGCGTCTTCTAAAACCAAATGCAGTCAAACCTCACTCCACCGCCTCCATCACCACCTCCCCGTCTCCCATCGTCTGCACCTTCTCACCGCCATGATCCGTATCACAGAATATCAGCACCTCATCCGACTCGCCAAAGCTGTCCCGCTCATACTCGTACCCCTGACCGCTTGTCGGACACACCAGCACATCCTCACCAAAATACCCCTCCTCAACAAGCACCTCAGCCGACCCCGGCAGCTCCCCATGCTCATCCCGGTACTCCACCACCGCCGCATGTATCCCCTTCTGGTTGGACCCGCAAACAATCCGCTCCGCAAAATCCCTAGGCGTCGGACTGAACACATAACACCAACAACTGCTCCCAGCGATAAAATACAACACGACAATCCCCGCAACCGACCAAACCGCAACCCGAACCCTATCAACCGCCATGACCTGCTCCTTACGAACCTTAATCCATCTCCATATCCACCTCACCATCCGCCTTCAGCACAATCTCTATTCTGTCAATTTCACCAGGCACCAAGCCCTCGCCCACCTCACGTTCAAACTCCTCGCCGTCCGTTGCTTGCCAGCGCACCGCCAACGAAAATTTCTCCCGCGGCACTATCACCACGTCCGCCTGTTCACCCGCCGCCAGTTCACCAACGTGCTTAGAATCCATTACAAGCCTTCCTTCAGCCTTCTCCCCACAAACCAGCTCCACACCCCGCACCTCACCCCCCGCCTCATTCACTACCGTCACCACCGGCACCGCAACAGGATCCACCCCCAAGTTCAGCAGCATAGCTACGATCAACACCGCAACAGTCAGCAGAACCATATACCAAAAATATCCCCACAAACTATTGGGTATCCTAACCATCTTCCTGCCTCCCGCAAAACGATCTCAAAACCACTCACTGTCAGTCACGTCGCGCAGCCGATAAAAATCCCCCGCCTCCATCCGCTCTTCGTCAACCTCATACTCCCCATCCTCAAGCCGCAGATAATCCATCACAGCCTCCACCTTCTCCCGCGGCAGATAAACCCACCTCACCTCGTTGCCCTTCTCCTCGCTTCGCATCACACTCACACCGAACACGCGCCCAGCATCATCATACCAGAACTGGTTCCACGCCTCCGCCTCACCGGGCCCACCGATCCAAGCCGCATCCGCACTCCCCTCCATCTCCGGCACACACAAATCGAACTCAAGCGCCTCATACCCAGCCTCCTCACAAAACTCCCGCACATCCCGCACGAACTGCCCCACCTTTCCCTTCTCCACACAGTAATGCATATTCGCTCCCCCGCCTGCCCAGCCGTAAACACTCGGCCGGATCGGACGCTTGCCTCCGAACATCCCGCCAGGCATCAGGCCAATCATACCCGGCCCCCCCTTCGGCATCCGCCGCCTGCTCTCATACAGCTCCGGCATAGCCTCCCCGAAATCGACTTCCCGCCAATGCGTCATATACGAAGGCAAAAATGCACTCTCACGCAAAACATCCCCCGATTCCCGGTCAGCCTTCAGTATATCCGTCACATTCATCCCGAGCCGCTCGATATAAACAAACCGCAGACCGACCAGCCGATCCTCGACCCACTCCGTCACCGCGTCACCGCACTCATCCTCACACACCTGCCTGACCCCGAGCATAAACTCGATACGATCCGCAAGCACCTCAAGACCCAGCGCATAAATCTGCCTCGCCAGCTCTCTCTTGCTCTTCGACTCCTTGCCCCGCCTGTCCGCAGTCTCTTTCAACTCAGCCCGCTTCTTATCCACCAGCCGCAACGCCTTCTCGCACTCATCCTCCTCCGCCCGCAGTATCTTCTCAAGCTCCGCCAGCTCACCGCGATAAGTATCGATCAGCCGCTCACGCCTCCGAGCCAGCTTCTCAGCACCATCCTCGATCCTGTCCGCCGACTCACGCATAGCCTCCAGCATCACTCCAAACATCTCCTCGTCACTCTCAACCCCCATCGCCTCCTTCATCTGCTCGACCATCTCATCATCACCAGCATCAGGGTCTACCTCCCCAAGCGCCTCCTCAAACCGCTCCGCCGCACTGCCCGCCTCAACATCCTCCCCGCCAAAACAAATCCCGCCAACCAGACAGCACAAAATAAAAACACCGCAAACAAAAATCCGCTCCAACCGCATAACAAAACCTCCGTCTATTGAATGTTGTTAGAAATCCTGTTTTCTTCATCCCGACCTTCTATTCATCCTCACCCCACCACCGCCTGCGAATATAAAACTGCACTACCCCCATCAAAGCCAGCACCGCCAGCATACCGACCCCAAAACGCTGACTCACAAGCGATCGCCTTTCCTCATCCCATCCCAAATAATGCAGTACGATCGTCATCACGATCGCCCCCACATACGACAGCAAAACCCACGCCCACAACAGAAAATACGTCTGTCCCGCCATCCGCCAGTTACGCCTGAGCACATGGATCACCCACCAGACCAGCCCCGCAGGCCACGCAAAAAACAAAACCTCATTCACCCCGTACCAGCCCAGCCAGGCAAACGCCATAACCGACACCAGCCCCGCCACCGCAGCTCCCGGCGGAAAAAAGTAATACACCAACTCATCACGACCATCAAGCTCAGGCCCAGCCATAAATCCTCACCTTCAAACCAAACACCATTCACTTCCCCATCCCTAGCACATACACAAGCATAACAAAACCCACTGCCGACAACATAATGATCATCAAAGCGATCAGTACGGTATTAACAACCGTTATCCAGTATCCCACCCGCTCCCGAATGTTCTTACTTCCCGCCAGATGCCTGTCCCGCTTTAATTCTCTGATGAACCTGAAGTCTGATAAAACGAAAAAACTAATAAAACCCAATACGGTCATCATTTCGGTCTTGTAAAATATGCCAACTCCAAACAATCCACAGACCAGCATCATTCCCGCAACGTCAAACCGCCAGAATCTGTCACGCTGCCAAGTTTTATAAACCCAAACCAGATACGCCAGCATACCCGCTAGCACAACCCCGGTGAAGCGCCTCATCGCAATTGCTGTGTCGCCACGATCCAAGGGCCTGCCAACCACCGCATCCATAAAAAAGGCGTATACAAACCACACCCCAACAAACCCGGCCCAGAACAACACTTGCTTGGCAAGCTTATTATTGACAAGATTTTTATACATCACATGCTTTTCCAACCATATCAACCCACTCCCCGCATGATCCATAAGAAACCCCACGTCCCTGCATATGCTGTCAGCACGCCCATCACAGCAAAGATAACCGCCTGCTTAATCCCGGTGATCCTGCCCAGCACCACCCGCAAAACACCCACATACATAAAATAGACCGCCACCGAAACCGTCGCATAAAACCACTGCGAAATAAGATCCGGCGGCCCGATCGTTACCAACCCCAAAGCACAGCTAACCCCCGCCCCGCTCAGCATAACCTTCTTCTCTCTGCTCACTTCAGTTCCCTTTCATAGTTACAAGCCTGCTAAATAAAACTAACTTTGCAGAGCAACCCCTGCCTCCAAACACTTAACGATCAACCGGGCATTAAAAAGATGATGCTCAATAACACATAAACTCAAAAAACGCGAGCGGCGCTTAATATACGAATGACAAAGGCACACCAACATCATCTCACAACAAAGAAAAAGGGCCGCGCGATCATTCGCAGCAGCCCTCTAGAATTCACATCGACCATCATCAATTCCTCTATTGCTTGATCCACGGCTTCGGCTTTTTCTTCTTCACCTTACCGCCTGTCTTGCTCGTCACAGGAACCTTGCCCTGCGCCTCCAGCTCTTCCTTTTCCTTGATGTGCTTGCGGATGACCTTCTGCTCCCAAACACCCGCAAACACACTTGTCATGATATACAGGTTCAGCCCGCTCGGCGCCTTGTAAAGGAATATCAGCATCATCGCAGGCATCATCCACATCATCATCTTCTGCTGTTGAGCCACCTGCGGATTCACTCCCTCACGCGACTGGTGCGGCATCATCTTCTGCTGCAGGAACATCGCAACGCCGAGCAGCACCGGCAGCAGATTGAACGAACTCAACTCCGCACCAATCAGCGGAATAGTGATCGCCGGAAAACTAAATAGCGCATCCGGCGCCGAAAGGTCCGTGATCCACACCGGCAGAAATGCCGCACCACGCAATTCGACGTTCGCATAAATAGCACTGTACAGCGCAATCCAGATCGGCATCTGTAAAAAGATCGGCAGCATACCGCTCACCGGCGACACGCCCATCTCGCGATAAAGCTCCATCGTCCGCTTTTGCAGCTCCTGCTTGTTGTCGCCGTACTTCTTTTTCAGCTCTTCCATCTTTGGACCAAGCTTCTGCATCTTCATCATCGAAACCTGGCTCTTCTTCGTGATCGGATGCAGCGCCAGCCGCACCAGCCCCACAAAGATAATGATCACAATACCGTAGTTGCCCAACGGCCCCATTAGCGAATACATCGTCTTCATCAGCCACATGACACCGAACGACAGCGGACTGATTATCGCCTGCGGACAGCAGCACGTCCGAAAGCTGATCGTCTGAAAATACGCCAGCTCGCGATACAGCGCATTGTCCGTAAAAACATCTTTATCCTTCGGCCCGATATAAAGCTGATAACTCAGCACATCGCTCGCGCCTTCACTTCCTGCCGCCGCAAGCTCACCAGAAACCGAATTCATATCAAAGCTCAGATACTCGCCGCCCGCTTCCGCCGCGTCACCCTTCTCAAGGTAGAACTGTGCTCGACCTGCCTCAGCACCCGGCACATAATTCTGTCCCTCAACAGGCACGGGCCGCAGGATAGCTGCAAAATACTTGTTCGTAGTCGCCCCCCACAAGAAGTTCGTCTCTTCCGGTGCCGTCAGCGAAAGCTTGTCCTTCTCACCCTTTTCGATCGCCTTCTCGATATCCTTCTTTTCCTTGTATATCGACTCGACCTTGCCCGTCGGCGAAACATACGCTCCGAACACCTTCCGCATCTCCATCCGAACCGCTTCGCGGGGCATTCCCGTCGGCCCCTGCACCCGCAGCATCGCACGGTAAGGCGTCCCGCTCAGATTCTCCAGCGCAACATCACATTCCATATGATACAGCCCCGGCATCACGGTATATGTCTTAACCACCTTCAACAAAGGCGTCTCGACAGTCTTCCCCCCGCCCTGTGCATCCACAACACCGGTACCTACAATCGCCTCGAAACTCACCGACTGCGACCCGTCTTCCGCCGTCACAACTTCCCCCGCCTGCCAATTCAGCCTGTCCAGCGGAAACGAACGGTCACCCCAGTCGATCACCAGACCATTGGAAAACGTGCGCTTCGTACCGCGTCCTGTCTCAACCGGCTCAAGCAAACGCAGCGGCTGCGGATCGTCCGCATTCCGATCGTCGAACCCGCTCATCGTCGCACTCGCGATCGCCGCCCCCTTACTCGTCAGCTCGAGCTTATACTCATACCCGCTCTGCGGATCCAGCGACCCAAGCTCGCGTGTAACCGTCCCCCGGTTGATCGCCACCAGCTCCGGCAGCCTTTCTTCCGCCTGCAGCACGGTCTGCTCTTCAGCAGAATCTATTTCACCTGCAACATCCGTCCCATCGCTCGCATCCGTATCGCCGGCCGCTTCCTCAGCCGCAAGCCGTATAACACCGCCCGCCTGCTCACCCTCCACGAACAATCCAGACTGATAAACCTCGAACCCGCAATAACCCGCAAATGCCAGAATAAACGCCGCTGCAAATATCTTCAATTTCATCTCTTTATCCCTTATAAAACCGCCCGACTCACGCCGGCACGTCTAAAACCAAACCGCTCAATTTCCAAAGCCGACGACTCAGCAGCCCCGCTCCCCCTAAGCCGCCAAATCGCGAGAAGTCGTTCAAAAAACTGCTTTTTACTTCCCCTCGTACAGCCTCTCACCCTCAAAATCGTCAAGCTGATCTATCTCATAGATCTTCTTCGCTGTCTTCTCATAATCATATTCCACCCGCACGAAATACACCTCGTTCTCCTTCACATAGGCATAGCTCGCACGATTGTCCCTGTCTCTGGGTTGCCCAACCGAGCCGACATTGATGATCGCCTTCTCATCCGGGATCACCGGGTAATACTCCCCAAGTTCGTCAGGCGTATAAAAGTCCGGGTCCTCCAGGAACACCCCCGGCAGATGCGTATGCCCGATAAAGCAGATATGCTCCACCATATCGAACAGCCCGTTTATCTTCCCCGGCAGCGTAAACACATCATCCGGAAACACATACTCGTTGATCGGCCGCCTCGGTGACGCATGCACAAAGTCGATATGAGCGTCCACATCGCCCAGCTTCATCCGCTTGCTGCGGCGCATTATCTGCTCACCGAGAAAGTTCCACCACTTCTCACGATTCGCCGCATCCTTTTCCTCTTCAAGAAAATTCCGCGTCCAGTGAGCAGCCATCTCAGCACCGGTATTGAAGTTCGTCGGCTCATACAAAACCGCGTAATCATGGTTTCCCTGGACCGCGAATTCCGTCTTCTCGATGATCAGATCCAGACATTCCTTCGGATTCGGCCCATAGCCGACAATATCCCCAAGGCAATAAATCTTTTCGATCCCCTTGGACTTGATATCATCCAGCACCGCCGTCAATGCTTCAATATTCGAATGTATATCGCTTATTACTGCAAACATCGCTATCTTCAAATTAAACCAAAATAACCAGCCAGCTTACGCACACCGCAAAACCAGCACCCATTTGATGCAAGTCCATTACCAAAAGGCAAATATGAACGCATACACAAGGCCTCCTTATAGCAGAAAAACCCTAAAAACGCCAGCATCAGAATAAACTTTTTATCCCGCCTCGCCGCAACACCTCCACATGTCATGACGGACCCGCCACAAAAATCTTGTGTTGAACAAAAGCATTCAGTTTTTTGATATTCGTTAAAGATGGGCGCAGCAATCGTAGAATTGGAGCAGTTGCTGCAAACAGGAACAAAGATAGTAAAAAATAAACCTACACCCCCCGCCAGGTCATCTTCGCAAGCCTACCCCCAATCGACTTGCCTGAGTTTCTAAGCGAGTGAGACACTGAAGGGCTTTTCCACCGCGACAGCTTGGCAAAACGGTAGGACCGATTATGCTTCGGTTTTGGGTTTGGGTTTTTGGGCCTTTTCGCCTGCGGCTCTTGGGGCCGGTGCGGTTTTGCCGCGGTAGACTATGACGTTGGTTGGGCACTTTTTCTCGGCAGTGTCGGTCTTTTCGGATGGTTCGTAATCTTCGTATTTCATGCGTGCAAGATTGCCCGTCATTTCAAACAGATCGGACTGCTTGGTGCACATGCGGCAGGCGATGCAGCCGACTTTGCACATACCGCGAGTATCCTTGCCGGACTCCTGTGAGGAGCAGGCGACGGTGAGCATATTTTCCTGTGAGAAGGGAACCATCTCGATGAGGTCGCGGGGGCAGGCTTTTACGCAGGCTGCGCAGCCGGTGCATTTTTCGTAGTCGACAGTTGCCAGGCCGTCGATGATGTGCAGCGCATCGAACTTGCATGCGCGTGTGCAGTCGCCGAACGAGAGGCAGCCGAAGCGGCAGGCCTGGACGTTGGGGACGGCGTTGGCCGAGGTGCAGGAGTCTACGCCCTGGTATTTTGCGTAATAAGTTTTGTCACCGTAATGTGCACGGCAGTGAACGATTGGCCGCTGGGGTGCGCCGCCGCCTGAGACCTGCAGGTTGAGAATAGCGGCGATCTTGGACTTGCAGTCCGGGCCGCCCGGCGAGCACTTGCCGAGTTCGTCCGGGTCGTTTACTACCGCTTCTGCGTATGAGGCACAGCCGGCGTAGCCGCAGGCACCGCAGTCAATGCCGGGCAGAGCGGCGTGCACCTGTTCGATCTTCGGATCTACTTCGACTTTGAGTTTTATGCTCGCGATTAGGAGTACGAGGGCGAAAACGCTGCCCAGGGCGAGCATTATCAATCCAGCGAAAATAACAGTTGTGATCGTCATTTTTGTTCCCGGTATATTTTCAGTTTGCTTTGCCGCCGGCTCGGGCGGTCGGTAAACAGTTGTTTGTGTTTCGGTTTATATCATGCCAGCGAAGCCCATGAATGCCAGGGTTAGTAGACCAGCGGTCACGAGTGTTATCGGTGCGCCTTTCATACATTCGGGCACGTCGGCAAGGAGCAGATTTTCACGGATACCTGCCATGATGCAGATAGCGAGTGTAAAGCCAATGCCCGCACCAAAGCTGAGTACGACTGCTTCGAGAAGGCTTTCTACCGCCCAGAGGTTGAGGAACAGGCACAGCCCGAGGATCGCACAGTTCGTGGTAATCAGCGGCAGGAATATGCCAAAGCTCTGGTACAGCGGCGGGAAGAATTTACGGACATACATTTCAACGAGCTGCACGGCGGATGCGATGACAAGGATGAACGCGACGTAGCGAAGTACGACGAGGCTTTCGTACCGCATGAGCAAGCCGTGGTCGATGATCCAGGTCAGCGTGCCGGCAAGAGTGACCACGAACGTCACTGCCAGGCCCATGCCGAAGGCCATGTCGATTCGCCCGGACACGCCCAGGAACGGGCAGATGCCGAGGAACTTCGTGAGTACCAGGTTGTTTACGATTACGACGCCGAGAAAGCCGAGTATTAAGGTTTGCAGGGTATCCATGGCTATCCTTTTATATGTACGTTTGCGATTCGCTTATTTTTTCGATTCAAGTTTTCGGTTCACGAGGTTCACGCCCGCAAGCATCAGGCCCAGCGTGACGAAGGCACCGACCGGCATGATCATGCCTGCCCATGGTGTGTACCAGCCGCCGTTGGCGGTGGTGTGAAGTATCTCGAAGCCCATGAGCTTGCCTGTGCCGAACAGTTCGCGGATCGCGCCGAGTGCGACAAGAGTTGCCGTGAAGCCCAGACCCATACCGAGTGCGTCGATGATCGAGGTGCCGATGGGCGATTTGCTTGCACAAGCCTCGGCCCGGCAGATGATCAGGCAGTTAACGATGATCAGCGGGATGTAAGGACCGAGCTTGTCGGACATGTCCGGCAAATACGCCTTGAGCACCAGGTCCGCGATCGTCACGAAGGTGGATATCGTCAGCGTAAACATCAAAATGCGGATGTGCGGCTTGAGCAGGTTTCGCATGAGAGAGACCACGATGTTCGCACAGGTGAGAACGAAGATCACGGTCAGGCCCATCGTCAGCGATGCGTTAACGCCGGTCGTTACCGCCAGTGTCGGACACATGCCGAGCAGGAGGATGAGTACGGGATTCTCGCGCCAGAACCCGGCGGAGAAGACTTTCATTTTGGTGTTCGTATCGTTTGCCATTTTCGAACCTTTAGGGTTTTATGGTTTTCTTTAGCGTCGTTTATATCTGCTGATTCTCTGCGAGCAGCTCTTTCACTTCCGGGAGGTACGTGTTGAATATGTTCACGACCGCATCGCTGGTCACGGTTGCACCAGTGATCGCGACAATAGTGTTGTCGATCTTCGACGCGTCGCCGATCTTGCTCAGTTCAAGGCTGGCCGTCGGTGCACCGTGGAACTGGTCCTGGTAGAAGTCGTTGTTGATCTGATCGCCGAAACCGGGTGTTTCGTTACTCTTTAGAACGCCGAAACCCTTGATCGATTCCAGCTTCGGACCTGTTGCGATGACCAGCTCGATCATATCTGCAAAGCCAGGGCCCTTCGCGGTGAACGCCCAGCCTACGAGATTACCCTCGGCATCGATTGCTTTTTTAATCTGTATGCTGAGTTCGTCGCCTGAGTCGGTTTTGATCTTTTCGAGGTCCTCGAAAGCTTGGGGAACTTCGAAGTTTTTCGCATCAGGCAGGAGGTTGCCGGCCGTTCGGTTGAATTTCGCAATGAGATTGGCCTGGATGCGCGGTTGCAGTGCGGCGTTTGTAAGCGCCAGGAGTCCGCCGAACGCAAAGGATGCGACGATAACAAGCCAGCTCTGTCGGAAGAAGAATTTTATGTTACGCATTTGCTTTTCCTCCTGCTGGAGTGAGTTTACAGAAACGGTCGATCAGCGGCGTAAACGCGTTCATCAGCAGAACGGCATACATCACGCCTTCGGGGTATTCGCCGACGAGTCGGATGAGCATGATGACGACGCCCACGCCTATGCCGAAGATCCACATGCCCAGCTTTGTCAGCGGCGCGGTGACAGGATCGGTGGCGATGAAGAAAGCACAGATTAGCATGCCGCCTGAAGTTATGTGGAAGACCGGGTTTGCATACTGTTCTGGAGCCGCGAACCAGCCAATGGCGGCGGCGGCGAATGCCGAAAGCAGAACGGCAGCGGGTATGTGAAAGCTGATGGTGCGTTTTATAAGCAGGTATATGCCTCCGAGAATGAGGGCAAGTGACGATGTTTCGCCCAGACAGCCGCCCGTAGTTCCGGTGAAGGTCGCTTCGATCAGTTTGTTAACAATGGATGCGTCGACTTCACCCTTTTGTGCGTTCTTTGACCAGGCCAGCGGTGTTGCCTGAGTGATGGCTTCTGTCGTGCCGTCTTCAGCGACTTCGTTTGCGGCCGAGATCTTCGCCATAGCCGCAGGTTCGTTGGTCGCCAACTGTGCATCGACAGTTGCAGGAACGGTCCATGTGGTCATCAGTCCGCCGAGCGATGCAGCCATGAACGCACGAGCAGCCATTGCGGGGTTGAAAACGTTTGCGCCGAGTCCGCCGAATACCATTTTGGCGATAAAGATACCGAACGCACTTCCAACAGCCGCGCCCCAAAGCGGGATAGTCGGCGGCAGCGAAAGTGCCAGGATCACGGCGGTTACCACTGCCGATAGGTCGCCGATGGAAGACGGACGACGGAGCATTTTGTTCGAGATCCACTCGGCAGCGATGCAGGCGATGGTGCAGGTGATAATGACCGCCGCAGCCTCGATGCGGAAGTAGATTATTGCTGCGATTACCGCAGGCGCCAGACCTATGAGGACGTCGAGCATGACCGACTGCGTCGAGTGCGCCTTGCTGATATGCGGAGCTGGTGATACTGTCAGATTTTCGTGCATTTGAACCAGTGTCCTAATTTCGGGTTACCAGTTGATTTGCCGGATTTGGCAGTTACTTAGGCATTTTTTTTTGCTGTCGGGCCTTGAGGACCTTGCCAGTTTTTATGTGACCCGTTATTTCGATGTTGGCTGGGCAGATGTAGCTGCAGCAACCGCACTCGATGCACGCGGCCATGTGATACTGCTCAGCCAGGTCGAGCATGTTGTGCTTGACTGAATGAGCGATCTTTGTCGGGTTTATGTTCGCTGGGCAGACCTCAAGGCATCGACCGCAGCGTATGCAGGGCGTTTGTTTGCGTTCGAACTTCGCTTTCGAGATTTCGTCTTTCGAGAGGACGAGTATCGAGCCGCAGGTCTTTGTGACCGGGGTCGAAAGGTCGCCGACAGCAAAGCCCATCATCGGCCCGCCCAAAATGACTTTCACAGCCGAGTCCTTCAGGCCGCCGCACAGGTCGATGATCTCCTGGATGGGTGTGCCGATGGGCACATAGAAGTTGCCAGGCGAGTTGATGCCGTGGCCCGTGACAGTCAGTGCGCGATGTGTCAACGGCTGATCGAGTACGACAGCTTCGGCGATCGCTGCACATGTCGCAACGTTCATGACCAGCAGTCCGATCTGCGGCGGGATACCGCCAAGCGGTACGTCCTGATCGAGGACCGCTTTGA
The DNA here is from genome assembly GCF_002007645.1 of Anaerohalosphaera lusitana. Taxonomy (GTDB): domain Bacteria; phylum Planctomycetota; class Phycisphaerae; order Sedimentisphaerales; family Anaerohalosphaeraceae; genus Anaerohalosphaera; species Anaerohalosphaera lusitana. The sequence continues at coordinate 565,289 of NZ_CP019791.1, read as the reverse complement.
TCAACTGTTTTTCGCCGCCCTGCGGGTATTTTGTCTGCAAAGGGATCAGCTCGAAATCAGGCGAGGCCTTTTCGATGGCTTCTTTGAGTACCTGCAGAGCCTCGGTCTTGTTGTCTTCCACGCCGATGCAGACACGTTTGCACCCTGAGATCTTTTTGGCGAGCTTTATGCCCGCGATGAACTGGTATGTCCATTCGAGCATCACGCGGTAGTCACATGTTATATATGGTTCGCACTCACAGGCGTTTATTAGCATCGTGTGCTTTTTGGGTTCTGTGTCAGGCTCGACCTTTACGCGTGTCGGGAAACCTGCACCGCCCATGCCCACGATGCCTGCGTTTTTGATCGCGTCACCGATCTGCTGTGCGGTGAATTTGTTTTCGTCGAAGGAAGCATCGAATCTATCCGCAACAGGAGTTTTAATGCCCGGGTTTTCTTCGTCGGTGTCGATGACGATCGCCTCGGTACGTCCAAGAACCGGATGCGAGCGCAAAGCGATATCTTTTACCGTTCCGTTAACGGGCGAGTGGACGGGCGAGGAAACAAAAGCGTCGGTTGTGCCAATCACCTGGCCGATCTCGACGGTGTCACGTTTTTTGACTGTCGGATGGTTTGGTGCGCCGATGTGCTGGCTTAACAGAATTGCAACCTGTTTTGGAGGTGCGATCTGCTGGATCGCGCTATCGGCGGTCAGTTCTTTCTGGTCCGCAGGGTGTACTCCGCCCGGGAATGATTTTTTGGTCGAGCTAGAAATTTTTAATCTCCTTGCGATGAACTCCGGCCTGACCTTCTGGCCAGGATCGTATTAATCACGTAAATAACCGTTATCCATGTAAGGGTTGCTCCCAATGCGATGAGTGCGGGAACAACCGCCTCCGTTTTTTGTCCGTCAAGCTTGTCAGCCAGCAGTTCCTGCGATAACATCAATGCTGCGATAAATATTATTATGGGGAGCAGGAAGGCGACAATGACCTTGAGCACGACGGACTCTCCTTTGGTATTGCCCATTGCTTCATAGATGCTTTTGCAATCGTGTTTGTTAGGGCAATTGGAGCAAAACTTATCCTGTGTCATTTTTATATGTCCTCAGGCCTAAAGTCGAGCTTATAATTAATATGAGGTGAACTTTCAAGTTAAAATTTTCAGACAGCGCCGAGTTTTGCGGCCGGGAGGTAAGATCAGATGCGAAAGATGCTATTTTCAATGCTAATGGTTGCGTTTTCGGGCATAATCACTGGATGTTCCACCAATCCTGTTACGGGTGAGCGAGAACTCATGTTCGTGTCCTCGGAAGAGGAGAAACGTATTGGTGAGGAATATGCGCCGGAGGTGGAAAAGCAGCTTGGCGGGGCCATACAGAACACGCAATTGCAGAACTACATAGACAGCGTGGGCAGCAGTATTGTGCGGCAAACGCATCTGGCTGGCGAAGATTTCGAGTTTACTGCCGTCCGGGATAAGTCGGTGAATGCTTCGGCCCTGCCCGGCGGCCATATCTTCATTACGGAGGGTATGTTACGGAATATTGACGACGAGGCTCAGCTTGCGGGGATCCTTGCGCACGAGGTTGCACATGTGACGATAAGGCACAGCTCGCAGGCGATAAGCAGGCAGATAGGTTTCGACCTGCTGCTGCAGGGTATCGGCAGCGCAACCGATGCGCCGGCAGGAGCGCTGACCGCTGCGGATCTGGGCGGACAACTGCTGCAGTTGAGATACAGCAGAGAGGACGAGATCGAGGCAGATACGTACGGCATGGATTACATGCTGCGGGCAGGTTATGATCCGCAGGGACTGCTGGAGACGATGATTATGCTGGAACAGCTGGGCGGGGGCGGATTCGAGTTTTTGTCAACGCACCCGGCACCTGCGAATCGGCAGGCGATCCTGGAGGACAGGATCAGGGGTATGCGTTACAGCGATGTCAAGCGGGGTGAGGCGGATTATCAGCGGTATGTACTGAATAATCTTTAGGCACACCCGATTGGACATGTTACAGCTAAGCCAGGTGCCTGCTGGGGCGAATGTGCGTTTCAGCGGGCACCTTTTCTGCGCGCTTTGCGAAAAAATCTGAGCGTTCAGACAAATTATCCAGGGCAGGCAGAGCCGATAAAAACAGGGGTCTTGCTGCTGGCATACGGGATTGAGGGTAGCAGCTTATCGCAGAACCATTGCTCGTTAACATTTACTTAACAATTTCTTGATTGTCAAGCGGGCTTTCTGGTAAATTGTTAGTTGAAGGATGAGTTAAGTTAATGGGGTGTGATAATGAGATGGACATCCAGACCACCGAGAATTCTGATCGGTAAAAGAAATTCAGAATTCGAGCGAAAGGGGATATATGGATAGTCTGATCACTTTGATGTTATGCAAGCGAGTCTTTATGGCTGGCAGAGGACCGCCGGGTTCAGAATCGGAGAAAAACATTTTCAGTTGATACAGGATTCCGCGAGAGTCGTAGAGTGAGTAGCTTTTTTTGGCTTAGGAGGTCGTGATGAAGCTGGTAAAAATGGTGATGGACAAAATTGTCAACGTGATTGTTCGGGTGCTGTATCCTGATGGAATGCCGTTGTGATGAGGATCGGCACTGGGAAGTTCATTGACAGTAATGAGTTTGAGTTATCGTAGCATTTTTCGGCCGGCAGGATTTGGAGCAACAGCAATCATTTATTATGTTTTTAGTGGACGGTCATAAGTCGTCGTAAGGCGGCTTTATTAAACCTTGCGGGCGATCGGATCGGAGAGAATTCTCCGCAGCGGCCTGAAAAAAACACTAAAGACCGGCCGAGAAGCTATTTGGGGGGATAACAGCCGCGAGTCGACCTTCGGGTCGGCAGCGGCGGTTTTTATTGCAATTAAGTGACTTTCGGACTCTTTACCTGAGGAGAGTCCGTGGAAGTTCTGGGGGGAAGGCTGCGGTTCGGAAACCGGGCGAACGCTGGCTCCGATTTTGATCGGTGCCGGGCCGGGTTCCACTTTGAAACCGGGCTTTGGGCCTTCCAGTTATAAATAGAGAGGCTCTCGCATAGCGCGAGGGCCTTTTTATTGCGCCAGATCAAATTTTATCGGGCCTGTTAGTTTTTTGTTAGTTTCGCTGTTACCTGTTGCAGTGCAATGAGTTGCGGAGACTAAAAACAACAATTCACAGGTTGTCGGGCTTTTTACGCGGAAAAAGATGGGGGATTTCCCTTGACGTACAATATATGGGCTTTAACATTGAGCTCGTACCAGATATCGTGCAGAGGTACGCAATCGATTGTGAGAAAATGCGATTTTTTGGGTGGGCCAGGCCGTGCGATGCCCTTTCTGTAAGGAAAACGAGGACAAGGTCATAGATTCGCGCAGCAGCGAAGGCGGCCGTATTATACGCAGGAGAAGGGAATGTCTTGCGTGCAATCGACGGTTCACGACTTATGAGAAGATCGCCGAGGGATTTAAGCTTACGGTGGTCAAGCGAGATAGATCGCGGGTGCCGTATGATCGCGAAAAGCTCATAAGTGGTTTGCTGAAAGCATGTTACAAGCGGCCCGTCTCGGCGGATGCCATTCAGGATCTGGCGGACAAGGTCGAAGAGGAAATATTCAGGCGGTTTGACAAGGAGGTCTCTTCTATTTTTATCGGCGAAAGCGCAATGCGTCATCTGCGCCAGATCGATAAAGTGGCTTACATCCGGTTTGCAAGCGTTTATATGGACTTTAAGGACGCTGGTGAGCTGTTTGAAGAGTTTCGCCAGATGATGGAAGAAGGCGAGAAGGCTGCGACAGAAGACGAGGAAAAGTCGGATGAGCCGAATTCCAAGCAGCCGAAATTGTTTTAGCATAAAGCTTTAGGACAATTTTTAAAGATGTTCTATTGAGACGAGCGCGGGAGATAGGCCGGGAGGGCCAATTCAACCGGGGTGATATGATGGACTTTGTTTAGTAGTTCTTCTTGGTGATCACAGGAGCTTTTCAGAAAGTGTTTTGCGATTGCTCGTCAGTTTTGCTGTGGTTTCAAGGCTTTGTCTGGAACTGTTTTTGCGGAAATAAAAACAGTTATTCAGGAGCGTTGACCAATGCACGTTATGGTCGTCAAGGCGGACGGAAGTCTGGAGGATTATCTGCACACGAAGGTGCTCGGAAGTTTGAACCGGGCGATCACAGGTGCAGGCCAGGCAGATATTTTCGCCGCTGAGCAGTTGGCAGAAGCGGTGACGTTTCATGTTTACAACTGCGGGCGGAATCCGCTGACAAGCGGTCAGATCCATTCGATGGTGATTTCGGTGCTGGTGGGCACCGGCAACCGAAAGGCCGCCGAGTTGCTGGCCGAACACAGAACGGATCGGCAGCTCAGAAGGCGCAGAATAGAAGTTATCGGCGAGAACGGAAGCTGTGGGGGCGCCATACCCGGAACAGGGATAAGTTCCTGGGACAAGTCACGGATCGTTGCGGACCTCGTTGGCCAGGATGGCCTGAATGTGCGGCTTGCCCGCGCAGTTGCGGGGTCTGTAGAAGAGAAAGTCTTCGGACTCGGGCTCAGCCGCATTCGCAAGGGCTTGATAAGGCAGATCGTACTGGCGGATCTCGAAGCGATGATAGGCGCCCGGGATCGACTGGAGGCGATGGCCGGATAGATGGTGGTTTGGCCGTCGGGACATGATGGCGGAGAATGGAAAAGTTATTTAGAAGCAGGCCAGGGATGGTCGTATTCAGGCGGTTGCAGAAGGGAAGCTGCTTGTCGATTTGGCCGGTCAGCCGGGACGAATGGAAAACGGACAGGTGCCGAAATATGCCGGATCGATGTACCGTCTGGATGCTTCTTATGTAAATCGAGGGCCTTTCGCGCAAGGAAGCTTAGAAAGGCCTTTTTTACTTGAATATCTTTGAAAGATTACCAGCCAAAGGAATATGCGGAACACTTCCGTTCCGCATGATAAGAAAAAGGGCGGCATCTTTTGATGGCCGCCCTTTGGTATTCGATGGTCGCTGTGCTTTGCTACATGCTTTTTACGTCTGGGTGTTCTTCGAAGTCTTTTACGTAGGAGCCGATCTTAACTTTGAATTTCATGATGTCGCCTTCGGTGGTCATTCTGACTTTGCCCTCATCGAAGTTCATGTGGTCGAACTCCATGCCTGCAGGATCAGAGAGCCGCTGGGCGAGTGCGGGCGAGTTGTCGAGCTTGTGCAGGATCGTATTTAGCACCTGCTTTATGAGCATATAGCCCGCTTCGAGCGTTTCGCTGTCCTGACGTACTGCTGCGATATCGCTGTCGAAATTATCGTCCAGAGCTTCTATAAAGGCAATGCGTCTGGCATCTTCGGTGTTGTACGGTTCGCCCAGTACGTCTTCAGAGAGAACCATGCTCGCATCGAAGCGAATGTTCTGAGTGGGGAATAGATCGTAGATGCCCTGTGGTGTTTCGTTGGTGTTGAATGCGTACTTGCGTACAGCGGTAAGTTCGTCTTCATCAAATGCGACCATGTTGAACCAGATGCGGTCGTGGTTCTTCTTCTGGTCCCAGGCAACGATGACGGATTCGCTCTGGCTGGTGAGCTCGCGGTCCTGGGCGATCATTGGAAGGACATCAGCCGAGGTGCTGGTTTTGAGTTCGGTCATGTAGTACCGGCTGAAAATCTGATTTTCTTTTTCGATGTTCTGACAGCCTGCAAGCATTACGGTGCAGGTGACGGCGATCAGGATCAAACTTATCGACCTCATTTGGGCCCCTTCCTAAAAACAGTTTGAGCAGATTAAAAGAGGCCCGACAAGATCATGCCGGGCCTTTGTAGTACTGTACCTTATACTTCCTTAGCGTCGATCCACTTCATCATGGAGCGAAGCTTTCTGCCGACGGTCTCGAGCTTCGAAGTGTAGTCCTTTTCGTAAAGCTCGTTGAACTTCTTCATGCCGCCCTGGTACTCTGCGACCCATTCCTTTGCAAATTCGCCAGTCTGGATCTCCGAGAGGATCTTCTTCATCTCGGCCTTGGTTTCATCCGTTATGATCCGTGACCCGCGTGACAGATCGCCATACTCAGCAGTGTTCGAAATCGAGTACCGCATGTAGCTCAGACCGCCCTGATACATCAGGTCGACGATGAGCTTGACTTCATGGAGGCATTCGAAATATGCGATCTCGGGCTGATAGCCTGCATCAACGAGAGTTTCAAAACCCGCCTTGATCAGAGCGGTCAGGCCGCCGCAGAGAACAACCTGTTCGCCGAACAGATCGGTTTCGGTCTCTTCCTTGAAGGTGGTCTCGATGATGCCCGCGCGAGCACCGCCGATGCCGTTCGCCCATGCCAGAGCCACGTCTTTTGCATCGCCTGTCGCGTCCTGTTCGACAGCGATCAGACAAGGTACGCCGCCGCCTTTTTCGTACTCAGCACGAACGAGGTGGCCCGGACCCTTCGGGGCGATCATTACAACGTTGGTATTCTCAGGCGGCTGGATGTAGCCGAAGATGATGTTAAAGCCATGACAGAAACCAAGTGTCTGACCGGGCTGGAGGTTCGGAGCGATGTCCGAATTGTAAACCTTCGCCTGGACCTCATCGGGCAGCGTAATGATTATCAGCGCCGCGCCGTCGATAGCTGTCTTGATGTCGGTCGGGTTAAAGCCGTGCTCTTTGGCGAGGTTGAAATTGTCCGTGCCTTCGAGTTCGGCGACTGCTACGTCGATGCCGCTGTCACGCAGATTCTGCGAATGGCCGTGGCCCTGTGAGCCGTAGCCGATGACGGCGACCTTCTTGCCTTTAAGCGCATCGATAGGTGCTTCGTTTTCGTAGTATATGTTTGCCATTTCAGTGCTACTCCTTTTCAAAGATTGTCTGAGTTATTCCTGAGAATTCGATCGCGGCTGTCTCGGCATTGCGATGGTACCGGTACGAGCAACATTTTTGACGCCGTATGGTTTGCATGCTTCGATGAAAGCCTCGATCTTAGCTTCGGGACCAGAAACCTCTACCATAACAAATTTTGGTCCAATGTCTACAACTTTTGCGTTGAACATCTCGATGAGGGCGAAAATCTCAGGCCGTTTTTCCGCAGGCGCCGCTACCGACAGCAGCATCAGATCGCGTGCAACGGTATCCTTGCCTGCGAAGTCCTGGACCTTCACTACTGAGACGATCTTCGCAAGTTGCTTGCGGACCTGTTCTACCATGCGGTCATCGCCGACGACAACGATGGTCATTCGGCTCAGTTTCGGGTCATCCGTTCGGCCGACAGCGAGCGAGTCAATATTGAACGCCCTTGCTGCAAACATGCCGGAAACGTGTGCGAGAACGCCTGGTTCGTTTTGTACTAGTGCACTAAGTATATGTTTCATTGGGATATCTCCTTTGCGTTGTAGTTTATGCCATGCTTTCGAAAATGTCGAGACCGTCCATTTCATGCAGACTCTTTCCGGCCGGCACCATAGGCCAGACGTTTTCTTCCGGCTCGACACGGAAGTCCACAACGCAAGGTTTTGTTTCTTTGAGCATCTGTTCGATCGCGCCCGGTACGGCCGATTTGTCTTCGACAGTTATGCCCGCCGCTCCGAAAGCCTGTGCGAGCTTCGCAAAGTTCGGATTCGTCAGATAGCTGCAGGAATAACGCTTATTGTAGAACAGTTCCTGCCACTGGCGAACCATGCCCATGTAACCGTTGTTGAGCAGTACGACCTTGACCGGCAGCTCGTACTGAACCGCGGTCGCCAGTTCCTGCAAGGTCATGTTAAACGAGCTGTCACCGTCGATGTCGATGACCAGTTTGCCTGGCCGTGCGACCTGTGCGCCGATAGCCGCGGGCAGACCAAAGCCCATAGTGCCGAGTCCCCCGGACGTGATGAGCTGGCGGGGTCGCGAGTACTTGTAGAACTGAGCGGCCCACATCTGGTGCTGACCAACGCCGGTTACGATGGTGGCTTCACTGTCCTTCGTCTGGTTGTAAAGCTCTTCAATCACGTATTGCGGCTTGATCGTGTCCGCATTACGGTCATAGAAAAGCGGGAACTTTTCCTTCCATTCAGCGATCTTGTCGAACCACTCTTTGCGTTCGCGGTATTCGACCTGGCGGGCGAGTTCGCTAAGCGTCTGCTTGGCGTCGCCTACAACGGGGATGTCGACGCGAACATTCTTGGAGATGCTCGACGGGTCAATATCGATATGTATGGTTGTCGCATTCGTGGCAAAAGTTTTGAGCTTGCCTGTTACCCGGTCCTCGAAGCGTGCACCGACCGCGATGAGCAGATCGGCATCCTGAACCGCATAATTCGCATAAGCAGCACCGTGCATGCCGAGCATGTCGAGCGAGCCTTCTTTCGTCTGATCCCATGCTCCCAGCCCGAGCAGCGTCGTCGTTACCGGGATGTGTGCCTTTTCAGCCAGCATTCGCAGCTCGTCGAACGCGCCCGACGCGATGACTCCGCCGCCAACGTAGAGTACGGGCCTCAGAGAATTGTTGATAGCGTTCGCAGCGGTCGTTACCTGTCGCGAGTGGCCGCGATGGCGGATCTTATAGCCCGGCAGCTTGATCTTTTCCGGCGGCGTAACTTCCGCTTCGCCCATCGCAACGTCAACCGGTATGTCGATCAGAACAGGGCCCGGCCGGCCGGTAGTGGCGATATGGAACGCCTCGCGAAGTGTCTGGGCGACGTCCTTTGTGTCCTTTAATATGACGTTATGTTTTGTGATCGGCCTGGTGATGCCGGTGATGTCGGCTTCCTGGAACGCGTCGTTGCCGATCAGATCGGTTCGAACCTGGCCCGTCAGGGCGATAAGCGGTACCGAGTCCATCATCGCGGTCGCCAAACCCGTAATAAGGTTTGTCGCACCTGGGCCCGAAGTTGCAATTATGACTCCGGGTTTGCCCGTTGCGCGGGCATAAGCGTCAGCCATGTGACAGCCGCCCTGCTCGTGTCGCGGGATGACGAAGTTGATCGGCGAATCGTAGATCTTGTCGAAGATCGGCAGGACCACGCCGCCGAGGTACCCGAACATCGTGTCAACACCCTGCTCGATGAGCGTGTCGACTATGATCTGGGATCCGGGTTTACGGATGGGTTTGGGCGCGGACGCACCCGGAGATGGGTTGTTAGACATTTTTCTTTCTCCTAATGCTATAAAACAGCTATGTTATTCCGGTCATGCTGGCTTGTCCGGGCTATTCCCACGTTTTTATCGGGCCGGACCGTCCGGATCGACAAAGCAGTGGGGGTAATAAACCCGCCAGAATGCCGTAACGACAAACTTTTCAGGCATCTTCATTGTGGTGTATGATCATGCTGTAAATGTCGTATAAGTGCCTAATGATAGCTTGTTCGTGTTGCTTTGTCAATGATTCGGCCATTATATTGCTCTCGCTGAAGAAAAAAGAGAATAATATTTCGGTTTTTAGCTATGTCGCGTCTTTTTGTACCAGGCCTTCACACCACCTTTGGCGCAGCTCGCATTTTTACCGCTTCGGGTTGGATTCAGAGGATTTATCTATATGATTGGTAAGAAAAGTTTTGCGGATACACCAAATAAGGGTATTGTGTGAACACCGGATGGGGGTATAATGTAGTGTTTACGATATGATGTTACGAATTTTATTGAGGGAGCTATCTCATGTGCGATAATTGTGGATGCGGAGAGAAAAGTTTTGACGCAAAGGTAAGCGAAGTGATCGAGCAGGTCAGGCCCATGTTGCAGAACGACGGCGGGGACATCGAGCTGGTTGGCATTGACGAAGACAACACCGTAAAAGTACGGCTGCAGGGCGCCTGCCGCGGTTGCCCAGGTGCCGCAATGACCCTGAAAATGGGCGTAGAACGCCTCCTCAAAGAACGCGTACCCGAGGTGAAAGAAGTAGTAGCCGTACAATAACCTACGGCCTGACATAGACTTACATAAATAACAAAGCGGCGGTTTTTTTTGAAATCGCCGCTTTTTTTGTTGCGCCAGGGCAGACTGCTGACATAAATGATTGGAATTTTTATGAATTTTCTTTATAGTGATTAGCATGTTGCAGGCATTTATACGGAACATCTGGTTTTTGGGCTGAGGACAGATATGAAGCTATTTGCCGGTATGTCGAAACAACGGCGAAAAGACATTTGGGAGTTGATGGTGTTTGTGGTGCTTGGGTTTGGGCTGCCGGTTATGAACTGGGTGTTTATGTATCTTGCCGGGTGTGAGCTAAGTCAAGAATACTTCATGTGGGCGGGGTCTGTTTTGGTGGGCCTGTTGATTTTGCCTATTGTAGGCTTGCATTTTTTTATCACTCAAATGGCCAGGGCAATTAGGAAGGCATTTAAAAAAGATTGGCAAGCGGCGGGTTCGGCTTGCGGATTTGTGATTCTAGGGATAATTGCGGCTGGTGCGTGGCTTGTGTTTCCGCCCGGAGTAACGCCTCTGATTGGCGGGCTGGAGAGAGCAGCGGAGGAAAAACTGGAGGTTGAAAGCATCTGCGACTGGATGGAAAAGGAGGCTGAGGCACTTGAGGCACGAAGGCATATTGTAAATCAGGGAGAGAGACCAAAATTTATTGGGAAGCTCAACCCGGCGCATGTCTTCCTTGACAAATTCGAGGGAGGCAGCGTGCAAGTAAAGCTTACATGGGGCGGGCCGCTGCTGCACTATGGTTACATCATAGGCGAGAATTTGAGCGAAATTGACGGAGCGAAAGATTACGAACGTTGGGTTGTCGTTAATGATAATGTGATTATCTGGACGGATTGATATGAGCAGGGATATGAAGGTGGCAATTTGGAGCGTGGGTGTGTTTGCATTGCTTATGGGGGTGGTCTGTATCGTGCTTTGGTGGATCTGGCCGCACAGCGGTTATCTAATGGCAAAGAATGTGGCTGAGCTGGACAACTGGTACGGGGGGTTTTTCTATTTTGGCTGGATGTACGTGGTTATGGTCTGGCTCGGCATCGGGCTGATTTTTCTGCTTTTTCAATTGATCATGATGTTTCTCGGCGGCGTTGAGCGGGGCGGCAAGCGTGTTTTGACAGCTTTGAGTGCGCTGCTTGTTGGCGCGGTTATTTTTATCAGTCCGGCTGGCGGATGGTTCTTGCCGGTACGGCATCCGAGCCCAGTGATACGGGGGCTGGTTGACGGGGCGGAGCAGAATTTAGAGGCGGCGGAGCTGGTTGCCTGGATTGATGAAAAACGTAATGAGCTGCCTGCGGAGGAAAAATGGGTGTATCTTGTACAGCAGGAATACTTTGAGCCCGCAGATATGGATCTTAATCAAGCCATATTCATGCAGGCCAAGGATTTAGCATGTTTGCGACTTGAGTGGGGCAATGCGTTCATGGACTGGGGATATATTGTTTCCAATCGTGAAGACAAGTTTATCGTTACAGATGACGATTACATTATGCAGGCGGGTCCCAATGTTGTCGCATGGCGCGAGCTGCGTGGGTCCAGGGTCGAACCTAATCCACAGGGGATCGACGTGGTTGTGCTGGAATGGGATGACAGTGTATGTGATTGGCGAGTCAGGGAAGAGGATTAATGGCGGACGATCCGCTGGCTATTCGGTCCTTGCGGTTTGAGCGTTTTGGTTCGTGTTTTCGTCTGCTGTTAGTCTGAAGATGTTTATGTAATTGTGGGCATCGGTCTTCAGTTGCGTTATGAACTCGTACGAGGCCCGGTCACGCGCAACTTTCAGCGGGGCGATTTTCTGCATGTTCCAGCGCTGATAGTATTTGTCCCCCGGGTACAGGCCCATGCGTGAGTCCCAGGCGACGTAGGTAATACCGCGGCGGAGGGCGTTTTGTGTAAATTCATTGAGGATATCACCTGGGATGCGGCGGGTGGGGACGAAGTCCTGCTCGGAATCGGGAGCGAAGATCGCGAGGAGGTGGGGCATGGTGGTGGCGAGTTTTGCGTTTTGCGGAGCTTTTTCGCGGTACCAGTCGGCAAGGAGCTTGAATTCGTAATCGGTCTTGCCGTCGCCGAGCACAGTGCACAGCGCGATCTGATTGGACACGATGACCACAGCAAGCACCGTCAGGACAGCAACATGCGCAAGGATACGGCAACGGGTAAGAGCAATGCGGGTGATGGCGAGACCGACTGCAACAATAGCAGTGATCGCCGATGTCCAGGCGGATATCGCGGTGAAGCACGGCCAGGACGGAAGACGCCGCAGCAAGGTCAAAGCCCACATTGTGCATACGATCGAGGTGAGTATCAGCAGCGCGACGGGGATGACGGCGGGGATGGTTAAGCGTTGTTTCAGGGTGGTGACGGTGTCGGCGGCGCCTTTGAAGGCGAGCAGGAGGGTGAGCCAGAGGACGGGGACCGCGTAGCGATCGACCGTAAAGCTTCGGCTTGCGTGCAGAAAATAGTACACGATCAGAAACGCGGCAAGCGCGAGTGTCCGCCAGTTCTTACGGTACACGGCAAACGTCAGAGCCCCAAACAGCGAGGTCGCGAGGACAATCTTTGAAACAACAGTAATGCTAGCACAGGCCGGCCCGCTCGTACCCATAAACAGCGGAGCGGCAGCGGTCTGCCAGATGTAGTCGGCAAATGTGGCGAAGCTGGTACCCGCAGCAAGGTAACCGTCAAAGTATGTGTTTTCTGCGAGCGAAGAATTCCCCGGCCGGATGACGAACATCGCCAACAGCCAAACGATCATCGGCAATGAAGCCAGACCCGCGAAAGCGACTGCCCAAAACCGCTCGCGGAGCTGCTTGTTCCGAACGAGATCCACAGCAAGCATTATAAATATCAGCACCGCGGCTTCATAACGAAACATCGATGCTATTGCAGCCGTAAGGTATGTCCATCGCGATGGCTTTAGAATAAGAAAGAACGTCAGCACAAGGAAAAAGACAAGGCTCGTCTCAACGATCGGCTGGGTGAGCATGTAAAGGCTCCAGGGGTTGATTAGCACGAGGATCACCAGCAGCGGCGCAGCACGCCCGATCACCCGCCGACCGACAAGATAGAGCAGCGGTGCGGTCGCGATGTATAGCAGCGTGTTGAGCATCCAGCCCGCAGTGAGCTGCGGATGCGGACCGGGCATAAAGTTCGAAAGCAATATCTGTGCGATACCCAGGCCCGGCGTACGTTTGAAGCTCGGCGCCTCCAATGAAAGGATATTTTCCGCGGTCGAAATAAAAGCCGGAAAGTCGGAATTGGGAACAGGTTGATAGCCGAAGTAGAGAACAGCAAGGGTCGCGGCAAAAACTGTCAGGGACGCAAGCGTGATCTTACCAAAAAGTTCGCGACGGCTGCGCAGATCGGGCGACACCGACAGCGGGCCGGTATTCGCAGGCGCGGACTGCGCGCAATTTCTCCCGAGCTTTTTACGTGAATTTACTCCCATCAAAGCGTCCCTGGCGCTTTTGCACGATAACTTACTTCAATATATCGAGGACGGAAGGTTACCAGAATGACTAAAGCATTTCAAGGAAAAATTAAAATTAATTCTCCGTTTGCTCGTGATAAGCTGTTTCGGTATTTACTGTCCAGAGATCGTTGTCCGCACCGAGGATATTGTCAGCGGCGAGCAGGCCGGTGAGAATTGAGTGGTCCATGTTGTTGTATTTGAACATACCGTTTCGGCCTATGCACTGCAGGTTGGTGATGGGTGTGACGTAGTCTTTTATGGCGGCGAGGTGTTCGCGATAGTTGGCCATGTATACGGGATAGGTCTTGGGAGTGCGGATGACGAATGCATCGAAGACGGTTGTGGGATCGGCAAGTTCGAGCTGGGCGATCTCGTTTTTGCCGAGTTCGACCAGATCTGCGTCGGCTGCGTTCCAAAGCGAGTCGCCTTCTGTGCAGAAGTATTCCAGGCCAAGCGAGGACTGGTCAGAGTCGGGCACCATGTGCGGCGACCAGTTCTTGAAGCACTGTACACGGCCGACCTTTACTTTTGGGGAGTGAATATAGATCCAGGTGTCGGGGAAACTCTCGGGACGGTTCATCATCAAATTGATAGTGAGCAGCGAACGATAGGAGAGCTTTTCGGCGGCCCGGCAAACATGGTCCGGCACGGAATCATCGATGATCTGGACAAGTTCGGTTAGTGGGATGCTGGAGAGGATGTGGTCGGCTGTGAGGGTTTGGGTTGTCCCGTCGGAATCGGTGACTTCGACAGATGCGAGGGTATTGTCGGTTTTGGTTAGTTTCGTAACGCGGGTGTTCATGATCATCTTACCGCCAATTTCGCGTATCTTTTCAGCCATGGTTTCGTACATCTGACCGGGCCCTAGACGGGGGTACTTGAATTCGTCAATGAGGGATTTTATTTTGCCATTGCTGTTGCCAAGCAGTGCTGCACGGACGGCGGAACTGAAGGAAAGGCCCTTGATCCGCTGGGCGGCCCATTCGGCTTCGATCTGATCGCACGGGATATTCCACACTTTTTCTGTGTATGTCTTGAAGAAGGCGCGGTAGAGCTTTCGGCCGAAGCGGTTGGAGACCCACTGCTCGAGATTATCCTCACGGGGGTATGGTTGTATTTTGCTGCCAAGATATGAGAGGAAAAATTCGAAACTCTTTATCGGGCCGAGATTCTTGAATGTGTTGGAAATTTTCAGCGGGTAGTCGAAAAACTTATGATTGTAATAAATCCGGCTGATGCGTGGACGCGTGAGAAACTCGTCCCCGAGAATCTCGTCCCAGAGCTTGTTTACACGGTCCATCTTAGTGAAAAAGCGATGGCCGCCAATGTCAAATCGAAACCCGTTGTGCTCGACGGTTCGGCTGATGCCCCCGACGATGCTGTCTTTTTCAACGATATTTACTGCGACGCCCTTTTTTGCGAGTTCATAGCCGGCTGATAGCCCCGCTGGACCTGCACCGAGGATGACGACTGAAATTTGAGACATGGTGGGGCTCCCATTATTGCGCGAGGTGTTCGGCTATCGTGGATTTGTTCGGTTTTTCAATTATGCCTTTTTCTGTGATCATAGCGGTAATATACTTTGCTGGAGTCAGATCGAAAGCCGGATTATATGCACAGATTGTAGCCGGCGAGACAGCGCGGTCAAGTATACATTTTACTTCGGCCGGATCGCGCTGCTCGATCACTATTTTTTCGCCCATAGGGGTGTCAATATCAAAGGTGCTGGACGGAGCGGCAATGTAGAATGGTATGCCGAAGTGGTACGCAAGCAGGGCTAGATTGAGGGTGCCTATCTTGTTTGCGGTGTCGCCGTTGGCTGCGATGCGGTCTGCGCCGGTAATCACAGCGGTTATTTTGCCCTCGGCCATCAGCGAGGCAGCCATATTATCGCAGATCAGCGTTACGGGGATATTCTGCTGATTCAGCTCCCATGCCGTCAACCGTGCGCCCTGAAGCAGTGGACGGGTTTCGTCAACGTAAACGGTGAATGGTGTGCCTGCTGCGTGCGCTTCGTAAAGGGGTGAGAGGGCGGTGCCCTGACCGGCTGTGGCGAGTGCTCCGGCGTTGCAGTGGGTGATGATGGCCGAACCGGGCGTGATCAGCTTTTGACCGTTGAGCCCTATCTCACGGCACATCTTCTGATCCTCGCGACATATTGTGTGGGCCTGGTCGAGGACATCTTCGCGGAAGTCGGTGACCGAGGCGGATGGATTGTCTTCTATGAAAACGCGGGCGCACTTTTGAACCCGCTTCAGTGCCCAGGTCAGATTCACCGCTGTCGGGCGTGACCGCGCAAGTTCGGCCGCTGCACTGTCCAGGTGAGCCAACGCCGCACGCAAACCGACCGACTGGTCAGTATCCTGCAGCGCGAGCCCCAGGCCGTAAGCGGCTGCGACACCGATAGCCGGTGCCCCGCGCACCGCGAGGGTTTTGATGGCTTCGTAGAGCTGAGGTATGGTTTTGATCTGGAGCATTTCGGTAACGGCGGGCAGTTTTCGCTGATCGAGCAGTTCGAGCGTCCCATCAATTCCGCCTTGCCATTCGAGAGTCTTAAAATTCATACCGGTGCACACTCCTTGTCCAAACCGAATATCTCGAAACTTATCAGAGCTTGCCCTCTGCAAGAAGTTTTTCTTCGAGGTATTTCGCAGTGTAGCTGTCTTCAAATTTTGTGAGTTCCTCCGGTGAACCCGAAGCGATGACCTCACCACCTGCTTCGCCGCCTTCGGGGCCGAGGTCGATGATGTAATCAGCCATCTTAATGACGTCCAGATTATGCTCGATCACGATGACGGTGTTGCCCAGATCGCACAGCCGGCGGAGAACGTTCATCAGGTTATGAATGTCCGCAAAGTGCAGTCCGGTTGTCGGCTCATCGAGCAGATAAAGCGTATGACCCGTGCCCGGTCGACCGAGTTCGGACGCCAGTTTCACGCGCTGAGCCTCACCGCCCGACATGGTCGTCGAAGGCTGACCCAGCGTCATATACCCCAGCCCGACATCGCACAGCGCCTTGAGCAGACGCGTGACCTTGGGGAAGTTTTCGAAGAAGTGTTTGGCTTCGTCGATGCGCATCTCCAGCACGTCGGCAATGTTCTTGCCCTTGTACGTGACCTGCAGTGTCTCGGGATTGTATCGCGTCCCTTTGCACTGCTGACACGTAACGTAAACATCTGGCAGAAAATGCATCTCGATCTTTTTCGTGCCCTGACCCTGGCAGTGTTCGCATCGACCGCCTTTGACATTGAAACTGAATCGGCCCGGCTTGTAGCCCCGTATCTTCGCTTCACGCGTCTTCGCGAAGAGCTGGCGTATCAGATCGAACACACCCGTGTAAGTCGCGGGGTTGGATCGCGGCGTCCTGCCGATCGGCGACTGGTCGATCTCGATGACCTTATCGATATGCGACGTGCCGAGAATACGTTTGTGCGCACCGGGCTTGTCATGCGATCCATGCAGCCGCCGCTTGAGACCCTTAAGCAGGATCTCCGTGACCAGCGTTGATTTACCCGAACCGGATACGCCCGTAACACATGTAAGGACACTGACTGGAAACTTGACGTCGATGTTCTTCAGATTGTTCTCGGACGCCTTTTTAACTTCGAGCGCATTTCGAAGGCTGTACTTGCGCCGCTGTTCGGGTATCTCGATACGGCTCTTGCCCGAGAGATATCGACCCGTAAGCGAGCGGGAGCATGCCTTCACTTCCTCGAGTGTACCTGCCACGACCAGTTCTCCGCCATGCGCCCCAGCCGCCGGACCGATGTCGATTATATGGTCGGCCGCTTCAATAATTTCGTCATCGTGTTCAACTACCAGCACGGTGTTCCCAATGTCCCGAAGCTTCTGCAAAATCGCCAGCAGCCGGTCATTGTCTCGGCGGTGCAGACCGATCGTCGGTTCGTCCAGTACATAGCAGCAACCCACCAGACCCGAGCCGACCTGCGTCGCCAGGCGTATACGCTGTGCCTCCCCGCCTGACAATGTCCTGCTCGCCCGGTCGAGCGTTAGATACCCCAGACCCACACCCAGCATAAAGCCCAGGCGAGCCCGGATCTCTTTCAACGGCTGAGCGGCTATCATCTCCTGCTCAGCATCCAGTTCGAGCCCGTCAAAGAACTCCGCACCGTCTTCGATCGTCATGCTCGTCACTTCGCGGATGCTTTTGCCCGCGATGGTAACAGCGATCGCCTCCGGCCGCAGACGCGCACCGTTGCAGGACTGGCACGGCTGTTCACTGAGATACGTATGCAGCCGCGCCTTGACATATTCGCTGGTTGTGTTTTCCCACCGCCTTGTCAAATTCGGTATCACACCTTCGAACGAATAGCCGTACTTGCGTTCGTCAGCCGCCGTCGTACCGTTGAGCAGTATCTTCTGAATACGCGCGGGAATCTCTTCGTACGGCTCGGATTTATCGATATCGAAATTACGGCAGAAGCGGTTGATCAGGCGGTTGTAATAGATGTTCATTCGCTTGCCGCCTTTTCGCCAGGCATCGATAGCGCCATGCTCCAGCGCAACACTTTTGTCCGGTACGATCAGGTCCGGGTCGAACTCCAGCACCGTGCCCAACCCGTCGCAGTCAGGGCACGCTCCGTACGGGCTGTTGAAGCTGAACAGACGCGGCGACAGCTCCGCAAGCGATGCCTCGGGATGATCGTTGCACGCGAATTTTTCGGAATATGTGATATCCTGCCAATCGCCCGAGCCGCCGTTGGATTTGTTTTCAGCCGGTTCCTGTACCATCGCGATAACCACTCCGTCCCCCATCTTGAGAGCAGTTTCGATAGAGTCCGCCAGCCGGACACGAATCCCGTCTTTGATAATGATTCGGTCGACCACCGCGGCGATATCGTGCTTCTTTGTCTTTGCGAGCTTGGGCGTATCCTTGATATCGTAGATATGGCCGTCCACTCGCACACGCACGAACCCCTCTCGCTGGATGCGCGTAAACACGTCTTTATGTTCACCCTTTTGGCCTCGAATGATAGGGGCGCAGACTTGCACCTTAGTACGTTCGGGGTGTTCGAGTATTGAGTCCACGATCTGAGTTGAGTGCTGCGAGGTGATCGGCTTGCCGCAGATCCAGCAGTGTGGCTGGCCTATCCGGGCATACAGCAGTCGGCAGTAGTCATATATCTCGGTCGTCGTAGCAACCGTCGAACGGGGATTCGAGCTTGCCGATCGCTGTTCGATCGCGATTGTCGGCGGCAGTCCCTCGATCTGCTCCACGTGCGGCTTCTGCATCTGTTCGAGGAACTGACGGGCATAAGCTGACAGCGACTCGACATATTTCCGCTGACCCTCCGCATAAATGGTGTCGAACGCCAGTGAACTTTTACCCGATCCGCTGATGCCGGTCACCACGACGAGTTTATCACGCGGTATGGTTATGTCGATGTTCTTGAGATTGTGCTCGCTGGCTCTTGTTATAGTGATCGCTTTTTCCACGGTTATATGCACCTTTTACTTATAAATGCCCCTCTGAATCGATATTTACAACACTTTTTCAACGCATAGGGCCAAGGTTTTGTTCATCCAAAAGCGGGCCTGTGCCGGGCCGATTCGAAAGCTGATAGCTGTTGTGCTCCAGCGCCCGATGGCTGCAAGCTAATTGAGTATTGTAACATACGGAGCAGGCAATTTACAGAGTGTTTTTGGCGATCAGAGCCAGGTCAGGTAATGGCCGGAATGGAAAGACAGGGAAAGTTATGTTAAAATGCGAAAAAATGCACTAATTCAGGGCAATTTGTGTCATATCTTTATAGCCTGAGGTGTATCCGGGCCGGGTTAGCGGGAAGGTTGCTGGGCATGGGATCTCGCGGTGTTCATCGTCTCAAGCGGATCTGGTCAATAGCGATTTTTCAAATACTGGTTCTATTTTGAAGGGCTTAATAATGTTGAACAGGCGTTCGTTTCTCAAGAAAGCAGGTTTTGCGGCAGTTCTGGCGAGCAGCGGGGTTCGAAGTCAGGTTTTAGGGGCCGACGAAAAGTCTAAGAATAGGAAGCCGAACGTTGTGTTCATCCTGATAGACGATATGGGGTGGCGTGATGTCGGCTTTATGGGCAGCAAATACTACGAAACGCCTAACATCGACAGACTTGCGAGCGAGGGGATGGTGTTCACGGATGCCTATGCTAACGCTCCAAATTGCGCACCGAGCAGGGCGTGCCTCATGTCCGGACAGTACTCCCCAAGACACGGCGTTTATACGGTGGCGCCGTCTGCAAGGGGCAAGTCGATCTACAGAAAGATCGTCCCAACCCCAACAAAACGTGTACTCGACCCGGCAATACCTACGCTAGCCGAGGCACTAAAGCCCGCCGGATATGTCTCCGCCAGCATGGGCAAGTGGCATCTCGGCAATGACCCCCAGGCCGGCCCCGTGGCACAGGGCTTCGATCTGAACGTGGGCGGTTTTCAGGCCGGCCATCCCAAGAGCTATTTCAGCCCATACCGCAATCCCGAGCTGGAGGACGGCCCCAGGGGCGAGTATCTGACGGATCGCCTGACGGATGAGGCACTGAAGTTTATCGAGACGAACAAGGACAGGCCGTTCTTCCTGTACCTGCCGCACTATGCCGTGCATACCCCGCTGCAGGCCAAAAAACAGATGATCGAGAAGTATAAAAATAAAGAGCCTGACGGCGGACAGAACAATTCGACATATGCAGCGATGGTGGAGAGTACCGACAAGGGTGTCGGCCGAATTATGGATAAGCTGGCTGAGCTGGGGATCGAGGACGAAACAATCGTGGTCTTCTTCTCGGACAACGGCGGTCACGGCGGGGTTACGGACAATTCGCCGTTGCGGGGGTCGAAGGGAATGCTTTACGAAGGCGGAATACGCGAACCGCTGATAGTGAAATGGCCGGGGAAGGTCAAGGCGGGAAGTAATTGCGATGTACCGGTGATCGGTACGGACTTTTATCCAACGCTGCTGGAGGCATGCGGAGCGAAGAAGCCGGCTGGCCATGTTCTGGATGGCGAAAGCATCGTCAAACTGCTCGAAGGCGGCAAAATGCTGGAACGCAAGGCCGTATTCTGGCATTTCCCGGCATACCTGGGAGGATACAAGCCTTCCCAGGGAGTCTGGCGGACCGTTCCGGGCGGTGCTGTACGTGTGGGTGACTGGAAACTGATAGAATTCTTTGATGACGGGCATGTTGAGCTGTATAATCTTAAGGAAGATATCGGTGAGACGAACGACCTTGCCAGGAAGATGCCGGAGAAGGCGAAGGAACTGCACGGCATTTTGAAGAAATGGCAGGCCGAGGTCGACGCGCCGATACCAACCGAGAAGAACCCGCGATTCGACAAAGAAAAGTTTGATCACAAGGACAATCAGCTCAAGGCGCGGGCTAAACAGCGTTAATAATGTTTGTGGAGAGTTCAAAATGGGATTCAGCAGAAGGGATTTTCTAAAGGCTGTCGGCGTTGGCGCCGCGGGTGTCATAACAGGCGGACTTTCAGGCTGCATGGCCGAGACCGCGAAGATCGGCGGCAAAGGCGGACGCAAGCCGAACATCATATACATCCTCGCCGACGATCTCGGCATCGGCGACCTGGGTTGCTACGGACAGGAAAAAATAAAGACGCCCAACATCGACCGGCTCGCTGCCGAGGGCATGAAGTTCACCGACCATTATTCCGGTTCGACCGTTTGTGCCCCCTCTCGGTGTTCACTGATGACCGGCAGACATACGGGCCATTGTTACATTCGCGGCAACTGGGAAGTCCAGCCCGAAGGACAGATGCCCCTGCCCGCCGAAAAGGTGACCGTCGCCGAAGTCATGAAACGAGCCGGCTACACGACAGGCGCATTCGGCAAGTGGGGCCTCGGCTATCCCGGCAGCGAAGGCGACCCGATAAACCAGGGCTTCGACGAATTCTTCGGCTACAACTGCCAGCGCGAGGCGCACCACTTTTACCCCGACCACTTGTGGCACAACGACAAAAAAGTGATCCTGGAGGGCAACAAGGGTGACAGCAAACAGCAGTACAGCCACGACCTGATCGCCGAAAAATCCCTCGAATTCGTGAAAGAGCACAAGGACGAACCGTTCTTCATGTTCGTACCGTTTACCATCCCGCATGCCGAGCTTGCGGTGCCCGAGGATTCGCTCGAACAATACGAGGACAAGGGCTGGTCCGAAAAAGTCTACAAAGGCTCAAAGCACGGCTACGGCAGACAGGAACAGCCCCGCGCCGCATATGCCGCGATGGTCACCCGCATGGACAGTGACGTCGGAAGGCTCATGGCCCTGCTCAAAGAGCTTGACATCGATGACGACACCATCGTGATGTTCAGCAGCGACAACGGTGCCCACACCGAGGGCGGCAACGACTGGCGCTTCTTCGACAGCAACGGCCCGTTCCGCGGCATCAAGCGGGACCTCTACGAAGGCGGAATCCGCGTGCCGATGATCGCCCGCTGGCCCGGCAAGATCGAGGCGGGCAGTGTCAGCGATCACATAAGCGCATTCTGGGACATACTGCCGACCTGTGCCCAGCTTGCAGGCGTCGACGCACCTCCTAATATCGACGGTTTAAGCTTCGTGCCCGAGCTCATAGGCAAACCGCAGAAAAAGCACGAATATCTTTACTGGGAGTTCCCCGTCTGGGGCGGTAGACAGGCCGTCCGCATGGGCAAGTGGAAAGCCGTTCGGCTGAACGTCAAGAAAAACCCCGAAGCTCCCATAGAGCTCTACAACCTTAACAAAGACATCGGCGAACAGAACAACGTTGCGGACCAGCACCTCGAAATAGTCGCAAAGATGAAAGAGATCATGGAAAAGGCTCACACGCCTTCAGAGAAATTTAAATTGTTTAAGGGCGAGTGAGATTGATGTTTCATGATTTTGTAAAATTGAATCATTGAATGAGTTGGCCGGCTCAGGTGCTGCGAAAGCGTCGAGCCGGTCTTTATTTATGAAAGGTGATCAAAAATGAACAGGCGAGATTTTCTGAGGACAGCAGGAATTGTAACTGCAGGCCTGACCGTCAATGCGGCAGATGTGAGGGCCGAGAAAAAATCTGCTGCGGAAAACAAGAGCAAAGACCAACGCCCTAACGTTCTGTGGATAGTCTCGGAAGATACCTCGCCGGATTTCGCATGCTATGGCGAAAAGCTTGTCAAAACACCGAACGTGGATAGACTGGCTAGCGAAGGCGCGATGTTCACGAATGCGTTCGCTGCGTGTCCGGTGTGTTCGCCTACTCGGTCAGCATTCAACACGGGCATGTACCAGACCACGATCGGTGCACATCATCATCGCAGCCATCGCCGGGACGGATACAAGCTGCCCGAGCCGGTCAAGCATGTTTCGGACATGTTCCGCGACGCTGGATATTACACGTTCAACAGCAACGGCCTGAACTGGAAAAAGCCGGGCAAGCTGGACTATAACTTCAAGCTTGACGGCAATGCGTTCGACGGAACGGACTGGCGGGATCGCAAAAATGGTCAGCCGTTCTATGGGCAGGTGAACCTGTTTTTGACGCATCGAAAGTTCAAGCGTGACAAGGATCGGCCAATCGATGCGGACGACGTTAAGCTGCCGCCTTATTATCCGGACGATCCGCTGACACGGCGGGACTGGGCGGACTACCTGGAGTCCGTGCAGGTACTGGACGGAATGATCGGCGAGGTTCTCGACCGGCTCGAAGCCGACGGGCTGGCGGACAACACGGTCGTCTTCTATTTCGGCGATCACGGCCGTGCACATCTACGCGCCAAACAGTGGCTCTACGAAGGCGGAATACGAGTTCCCCTCGTCGTTCGTTGGCCTGACAAAATCGCCCCCGGGACCGTGCGGGACGACCTCGTCAGTCAGATAGACTTTGTACCGACATCACTGGCCGCATGCGGCATCGACACACCGGATTATCTGCAAGGTGTCGATTTCCTCGGCAACGGTGAGACCGACCGAGAGTACATATTCGCTGCCCGCGACCGATGCGACGAGACCACCGACCGCATACGGTGCGTCCGAACGAAACGGTTTAAGTACATTCGCAACTTCTACCCCGATCGGCCTT
Source organism: Anaerohalosphaera lusitana (assembly GCF_002007645.1). Lineage (GTDB taxonomy): Bacteria > Planctomycetota > Phycisphaerae > Sedimentisphaerales > Anaerohalosphaeraceae > Anaerohalosphaera > Anaerohalosphaera lusitana. Next base: position 541,926 of record NZ_CP019791.1, on the reverse strand, counting down.
ATACACAGATGAACTGCTACAAGATGCAGGCGTATCCTGCGCTTTCACTGCTGCAGTTGTGGAAACAGCAGGGCAAGCTGACCGATGCGCAGAAGCCCTTCATGGCGGACGTTCGGCCAAAAGAAGAACTTTACGACCTCCAAAGCGATCCCTGGGAGATCAACAACCTGGCGGGCGATGCGAAGTATGCCGACAAACTGGCGGAACTGCGGGGTGTGCTGGATAAGTGGATTGAGGAAACGGAAGACAAGGGCCAGACGCCCGAGGATGCCCAGACACGAAAGTACTGGCAAAACTTCTTCGAGAAGCGGTATGCAAAGATCATGAAGAACCGCGGGCTTGGTGAGGACCCGAGCCCTGCCCAGCGCGTCGCCTGGTGGCGGGAGAAGATGCTTTGAGAGTGAAGAATCTGCACGGCTGGGATCTGGACTATAAGCAGGCTCGGGCGCTGCAGGAAGAGCTTGCCGGCAAGTTGCGGTTCACTTCGTTCGATAAAAAGCCCAAACTGGTGGCTGGTCTGGACTGCGCGTTCAGCAAAGACGGCTCGCGTATCGGCGCGGTGATCGTCGTCATGCGCTGGCCGGATTTCGAGATCGTCGAGACAGCCGAAGCCGTGCGTCCCGTGCAGATGCCCTATGTCCCGGGCTACCTCAGCTTTCGCGAAGGCCCCGCGTGCATAGCCGCCGCGATGAAACTTAAACACGTGCCCAGCGTCTTCATCATCGACGGACAAGGCACCGCACATCCCCGCCGCATGGGGCTCGCAAGCCATCTCGGCCTATTCTTCGATCGGCCCACCATCGGCTGCGCCAAGAGCAGACTCACCGGTGAGCATGACGAACCCGGACCGGAAAAAGGTGACTATGCCTGGCTGTGGGATGATAATGAAAAGATCGGCGCAGTACTTCGCACGCGAACACGGGTCAAACCCGTATACGTCTCCCCAGGCCACAAATGCACACGCCAAGACGCGATCCGAATAGTCCTGCAATGCACGACAAAATACAAACTGCCCGAACCCACCCGCATCGCACACCAGCTCGTGACAAAAATGAAACCCCGGATTTGAGGGGTGGTAAGCGTTTGCGTTTTTGTGATGACTGTTTAGTAATGGACGCAGTCACTCGCAGCTTAGATGCTGCTCGCGTTTTTGCCGTTAGGATAATCCGTCGAAAAGAGTAGGGTCCGACTGCAGTTTGGTGGTTTGCTCAGAGGGAATGAAGAGTTTGCGAACATTGGGTCGGGTAAGGATGTGGTACATCCAGAGGACAATTAAGAAGAGGGGAACCATAAAGGCTAGATCATACAACAGAGGAGGGTTTACGATCTCTTTGTTGAAAATTTGCATTTTATCGTTATCACTAATTGCACAGAATACAAGCATGGCCGGGATTCCTATCATGTAGAACCACAGAACAAAAAGTGCAAAGGAACGCCAACCCGAGCTGAGCTTTAATAAACCCAAGCCGGTTAAAAGCGCAAGTATGCCACCAATGTTTAAAATGAATTCATCCTGGAAGAGGCCGATAATCATTTCGAGAATCCCCGAGATGCCTGTCAAGATAAAGAGAGCAGCGACAATTCTTAAGGAGAGCGGAAGCTTTTTATTTTGGGTCATTATGGACTCCTTCTTTTTTCTCCTGATCTCAGGAAAGCCGCAGCTCTTTTGGGAGTCGCGGCTTTTGTTTTTTACTTCTTTCGGGCGGATGTATACGGACCGCCCTGTCATTTGTTTTTTAGTCCCACTTGTGTTGTTTTATTGCGTCGAGGATGCTGTGGGCGCATTCAATTGCAGCGAGGCCCTCTTCGCCTGAGACTTCTGGTGAGGCTGAGTCGTCGGCGATGGCTTTTAGGAACGATTCCTGTTCAACACGGAGGGGTTCGCGGCTGTCGATCTCAAGCTGTTCGATGTGCAGAAGGTCGGGCCAGTTGACGTCGGAAAAGTCGAAGTCGTCGGCCTGATTCTTTTTGATCCATTCGACTACGTCGACGTTGGGGTCGGTCTGGATTACGATGCCTTCCTTCTTGAAGTAGTCGAGGCTGAGGTAGGCCTGGCGCGAAAAGACGCGGACCTTGCGTTCGGTCTTGAGGGCGAGACGCGAGGCGGTGATATTCGCGACGCAGCCGTTCTCGAAGAGCAGGCGTGCGTTGCAGATGTCCTCGTGGTCGGCGATGACGTTTACACCGACGGCCTGGACGGACTTGAGCTTGCTGTTTGCGAGCGAGAGGATGATATCGATGTCGTGGATCATCACGTCTAGCACAACGCCGATGTCGGTGGAGCGGAAGGGATATGGGCTGATGCGGTTTGCCTCGATGAACTTTGCATCGATGTCGAGGCGTTTCATTGCCTGCGCGACGGGGTTGCAGCGTTCGGAGTGGCCTACTGCGACGATGACGTTGTTCTGTTTTGCGAGCTCGACGATCTCGCGGCCTTCTTCGACGCTGGCGGCGAGGGGTTTTTCGATGAGCACGGGGATCTTGTTCTCGAGGTAGAGCTTTGCAAGGTCGCGGTGGTAGATCGTGGGCGCAGAGATGGTGACCGCGTCGACTTTGCCGATGATGGCTGCGGGGTCGGTAAAGGCCGGGCAGCCGTACTGAGCGGCGAGTTTGTCGGCGCGTTCCTTGTCGGTGTCGACGACGGCGACGAGTTCTGCGTTGTCGAGATTATCGTAGACCTTTGCGTGAATGCCGCCCATTTTGCCGGCGCCTACCACGGCTGTACGGAGTTTAGTCATTTTTGATCCTTGTACGAAATTAGCCTCTGAACGATTCGAGATAGCGGCCGAAGCGGTGCTCCTGGCTGCGGATAATGAACTCGACCATGTAGCGGACGTTCGGGTCCAGGTCGGATTCCTTGGCGAGTTCTTTTACACGGTCGATGAAGATGCCGTTTGACTTGTAGATCTTCTTGAAGGCGCCCATGATGCTTTCTTTTGTCTGGTCGTCGTAGCCTGCGCGTTTGAGGCCGCGTTTGTTGATGGAGCGGACCTCATTGGGGTAGTGGCCGGAGACGATGACGAAAGGCGGGATGTCGTGGTTGATGCCCGAGAGACCTGCTGCGTAGCACCATTTGCCGAGGGTGACGAACTGGTGTACGGCGACTATGCCGCTGAGCCAGACGCCTGTTTCGACTTTGCAGTGGCCGCTGATCTGCGTGTAGTTGCTGACGACGATCTTGTCTTCGAGGATGCAGTCGTGTCCGATGTGCACGCCGACCATGATGAGGTTGTCGGAGCCGATCTTCGTCAGTTCGCCGGGGTGCATGCTGGGATGGATGGTGACGTTTTCTCGGATAGTGTTGTTGTCACCGATCTCGAGCTGACCTACTTTCTGTTCCTCGGTCCAGCCGAGAAGTTGGGGAGGCCTGCCGACGACACTGTTTGCGAAGAGAGTGTTGCCGGAGCCGAGCTTGACGCTTTTTCCAATGATGACGTTCGCATCCATGACGGTGTTGTCACCGATGACGGCGTCTTTGTCGATGTAGCAGTTGGGGCCGACGGTTACGTTGTCGCCAAGCCTGGCGGAATCTTCTATGACTGCAGTTGGGTGTATGTTATTACCCATAAGACTGAATTGACCTCCGTTTAATGAATCAATGCCATGAAACTGTAGTTATTTCGTTTACGTGAATTACATTATATCTTCGTCGACGAGCATAAACTTGAGCACGGCTTCTGCGACCACTTCGTCGCCGACTTTTGCGACGCAGTCACATTTTGCGCTTCTGCCGCGGACACGGTTTGCCTGTGCACAGAGTATGAGCTGGTCGCCCGGGACTACGGACTTTCGGATCTTGACGGCGTCCATTGTCAGCAGGACGGCGAGTTTACCGGTATGCTCGAGTTTCTGTGCGAACAGCAGGCCGGAGACCTGTGCGAGTGCCTCAACGATGAGTACGCCGGGCATGACGGGTGTTCCGGGGAAATGGCCCTGGAAGAACTGCTCGTTTATGGTTACGTTTTTTATTCCGGTTATTTTGCTGTCGCCTTCGATGTCGATGACTTTGTCGACGAGCAGGAAGGGATAGCGATGCGGAAGGATCCGCTGGATCTTTCGAATATTGAGTACGGCACGTTCGGAAGCTGCGGCCTTTTCGGTTTCGCGTGCGAGTTTTGCGAGCTTTTTGGCGAGCTTCTGGTTTACTGCGTGGCCGGACTTGTATGCTACGATGCGTCCGGAGACCGGTCTGCCCACGAAGGCGAGGTCGCCAATCAGGTCGACGATCTTGTGGCGGACGCATTCGTTTGGATAGCGGTAGTTGTTTTTGATCGGGCCGTCGGAGTTTATCACGAGTATGTCTTTGGGCGTGAGATGCGTTCCGATGCCGTGGGCCTGCATCTGTCTCGCTTCGGCTTCAAGACAGAAGGTGCGGGCGTTGGCGAGTTCGCGTTCGAAGTGGTCGGTGTTGAGATTGCAGCTATAGAGCTGGCGGCCGATGCCGGTGTGCTGTGTATAGTCGAGATCGTATGTGATGCTCAGGCCGGGCTCTTCGGACGGGACGGCGTGGATGGAGGTGTCGCCGTCGATGACGCTGACAGGTTCTTTTATGACGAATTCGCGTGACGGGGCCTCGGGCTGATCCTCTACGCCAACTTTTCGCAGGGTCTTGTAGAATTCATCGCTGCTGCCGTCGAAGCCGGGTAGTTCCACGGAGTCGATCTCGATGGTTATGTTGTCGATGCCCATTGCGTTTATGGCAGCAAGACAGTGTTCGGGGGTCTCGATCGTAGCGGGGCCTTTTTTAAGTGCCGAACGGCGCTGTACCTCGGTGATGTTGGCAGCGGCGACAGGGACCTTAATAGGCTGCTCGAAATCTGTGCGCACGAAGACAATGCCGGTATCGGGTTCGGCGGGCTTGAAGACGAGTTTTACGTCTTTTCCGCTGAAGAGCCCTTTGCCGGAGAGCTTTATTTCGCTTTTAATTGTCTTTTGAGCTTTCAAGCTTATCGACTCGTTTCGCCAGTTTTTTAAACTGCTTGATAATCTCGGGCAGCTTTTTGACGGCCGCTGTCTGTTTCAAGGACGCCCTTGCATCTTCGGCAGGACTGCCGAAATAGCTTTTTCCGCCTTCGAGATCGGATATCGCCATCGTCTTTGCACCTAGCATCGCACCGGGGCCGATCGTGACATTGTCAACAACCCCTGTCTGGCCTCCCAGTACCGCTCCATCACGGATCTTTACGGAACCGGCGATTCCAGTGCAGCCGGCGATGAGGCAGCAGCGTCCAATCTCGCAATTATGGGCAATCTGAACCATATTATCTATTTTCGTACCTGCTCCTACTATGGTATTGCCAAATTTCGCTCTGTCAATACATGTGTTCGAACCGATATCGACGCAGTCTTCGATGACGACCGATCCGTTATGCGGGACGAGGCGGTGCTGTCCATCCAGGAAGTAATAGCCGTAACCGGTGCCACCGATGGTGGAATTGGCCTTTATGGTGCAGTTATCGCCGATTTTGCAGCTGTGATAGATCGTAACACTTGGGCCGAGACGAGAGTTGGAGCCGATGGCTGTACCTTCTTCGATGGTGCAGCCCGGGCCTATGATAGTATTTTCGCCTATGACGACATTTTTGCCGATTACAGCATTTGGGCCTATGGAAACATTGTCGCCCAGTTGAGCGGAATCGTCAATGACCGCTGTTTTGTGGACGCCCGGAGTTACTTCAAGCCTTGGTGCAAAAATGTACAAAGCCTTTATCAGCGCCGCCTGGGGTTCGTCGACGATAAGCTGGGCGGGCGCAGAGGTTTTGAGCTCGGCTGCTGTTATGATTGCAGCAGCTTTGGTACTGAGCGCCTTTTCTGCGAATTTCTCAGCGGTGAGGAAGGTCACGTCAGTAGGGCCTGCAGCATCGAGGGTGTTGACTTTACCTACGTCCAGAGTGCCTTCGCCGATAAGCCTTGCATTGAGCTTTTCGGCCAATTCCGATATCGAGATCGTCGTTGACTGCATGATATGGGTATCCCCGAACTATTTGCCTGCATCGACGATAGCGAGCACCTGGTCGGTTATATCGAGGTGGTCGCTGTTGTAAAGCACCTTGGTTGTTTTGATGGTCAGCATGAGTTCGCGTGCACTTGGTGCGGGCAGATCCACATCTTCACGAGCAAGTACAATATCGAGATTGTTGTTTTCAGCGGCCTGCTGCACGGCTTCTAGGATCTCCTGGTAGAACTCTTCGGCCCATTCTTTTTGCATGTTGCCGAACTCTTCCTGGTAATAATTGTCTTTTGCCTTGAGGATGGCCTGCTTCTCGGCGAACTGGCGTTTCTTTTCGGCATAGTCTTCGGTGCCGGGCTTGAGAGCCAGTGTCTGCTGTTTGAGTGATTCAGCTTCGGCCTGGAGGCGTTTGAGTTCTTCGGTGACCTCTTTGGACTGCTGATTTATCTTCTGTTCCCACTGTTCGTTGCTCTTGCTTTCGTCGAGAACCGTTCTGACGCTGACGATGCCGATTTTTGCAGGTTCAAATTTCTTTTTGGCTTCGGCGAATCCGGCCTGGAAACCAGTTACAGTTATGGCGACCGCGGCGATCACTACGAGCGAAACGAGTTTAGTTGATTTCATGGTCTTGCTCCTTCTTGCGGTAAAATTCCATTTTCAATTCGTGCAAAGTGATTTCAAAGCTTTAACTGATCGGGGCCATTATACAGGCTTGGGGTGCAGATTGTACACAGTAATTGGGCCGTTTTTAGAAGAGTGCTCCGACGGAGAAGCTGAAGGCCTGTGTATCGTCGGTTTCGTCTTTTGCCAACGGTGCGGCCAGTTCAAAACGCATCGGGACCGGGCCGAACCACTGTGGAAGCAGGATCTGCAGACCGGTACCGACCGAGGCACGCACGCCTCCGGTTTCGACTGCGCCGGTGTCGACAAAGAATAGCCAGGAGAACACGTCCGAGGTAAGAGGGACCGCGACTTCAGCGGAACCGATAAGGAGCCAGTCACTTCCGATCGGGTCCTCGTATTCGGGGTTCGCTACGTTTGTCTGCAGGCCGCGGGGGCTGACGCCTCGGTATTCGAAACCGCGAAGCGAACCTGTACCGCCTGCGTAGAAACGTTCGAAAGGAGGTGCGTCGCCGACAATGGCGCCGGCCTTGATCTTTGTTTCGAGAACGGTTTTTCTTTCGGCGAGATCCTCGTGGAGAGTCTTGTACCAACGCTGTGTCGCACTTACGATACCGAAGTTGTGGTCACCGCCGACCTGCTCATAGCCTGCGTCGAAGTGGTAACCGCTGGTTGGCAGGAAGCGATTGTCCGTGGTGTCTTTGCGGATGAACGCCTTTACGCCCAGCAGGCCGTTGTCACCCTTGACATCGCGTATCTCTACCGGTGCATCGGGTTCGAGGTCGTCGACGCTGATGTTCTCGACACGGAAAGCTATGCCTCTGCGCCAGTCGTCGGCGTAGCGTTTTTCGAGGCCGATGTAACCCTTAAGGCGGTTTTCGTCATAGGCTTCCTGCACACGGGTAAATCCGCTGGCCGCAAAATCGAGCGCCAGGGGTTTATCGTAAAGGTAAGGTTCCGTGAAGGTCACGGAGAAGGAGCTTTCTTCGGTACCGGGCAGGAAGGAGGCCTTGAAACGCTGACCCGCGCCTTTGAATGCCTGGCCGGTAATAAATTCGCTGAAGCTGTCCGGATAGTCGAACAGGTCAAAATTTCGCTGATCGAGTGTGACCTGACCGATGAGGCCCGTGTTGGACGCTACGCCTGCACCAAACATGATAGAGCCGGTACGGGATTCGACGACATTTACATTAGCGTCGCGATGGTCGGCAGCGTCGCCCGTCGGCTGGATGAAGGTCGATTCTGTCAAGGCGAGCCGTTTGACTGTGTTTTCGAGCTGCCCCTGGCCGTTGCCGCGTGCGGCGTCCGCGTCGTACCATTTGCCTGGTGTGAATTCTTCTTCGTCGAGAATGCGGCGGATCACTTTGCCTTTGACCGCTTCATTGCCTGAGATGTTCACCTTGCCTATGCGGAAACGATCGCCCTCGGTGACCTGGAACTCGACATCGACCGTGCCGCCGTCACCGAATGAACGCTTCTGATCAACGGTTGCGTTGATGAAGCCTATCTCGCGGTAGTGGTACTGTATTTTCCTCGCGTCGAAATCGCTTCGTTCTTCGCTGTATGACTGGCCCGGCATGAGCTTGAGGTTCTCGGTCTGCAGTTCCGCATCGGTGAAGTATTCATTGCCGGTGATGCTGACCTCGCCGACGGTGTATTTGGGGCCTTCGTCTATAGTGAATGTGACGTAGGCTTTTTTTCTGTTCTCGGAAAACTCTACAGACTTGGTGACCTGGACATCGAGGTAGCCGCGGTCCTGATATGCGGCGGTCAGTTTTGCGACGTCTTCTTCTGCAACGTCTTCCTTATAATAGACGGGCCAGAGCATCAGGGCGCGGGTTCTGGTTTTTATGCCCTTGTCCAGCTCTTTGTCCGTCAGTGCTTCGTTGCCCACAAAATTGACTTCTTTGACCTTTACACGGGGTCCCTCTTCGATCTTGTAGAAGACCTGGCCGACTTCGAGTTTCTCACGGTCTACGGTAATCTCGGTGAAGACGTAGCCGCGTTTATGGTAAAGATCCTCGATGGCTTGCCTGCCGTTGTTCACGAGGAAGAGGTCGAGGTAATCGCCCTGCTTGAAGGCGAGCTCGGCGGAGAGACGGTTTTCACTGATCTTGTCGCTGCCGGGGAACTCGAGTGCGCGGACGAGGTTCTTTTCAACTACCACATAGGTTAGTAGCACCTGGCCGTCCTGCGGTGATGCGTTGTAGTAGGAGTATTCGACGCCGTCAACTTCAGCGATACGACGTGCGTCTTCGGCAGCGGTGGAACGATCGAATGTTTCGCCTGCGCGTGCGCGGACTTTTGCAAGAACCTGGGCGCGTGTGAGCGTTACATTGCCCTCGATCTTTATTGCGGCAATCCTTTTGCCCTGCAGATTAACGTCTTCCTGTTCGGCGGCAAATGCGGGATACGCAAAAACCATCATGGCCAAAAGGAGTAGTCCGGCTCTGGTGAAATCCTCTTTCCGAAAAGTCATCGTGGCTCCTAAAAAGGTTCGTCTGCGTGAGACTGGTTGTCGAAACGCGTGTACTGGCCGTTAAATGTGAGTTTGACGGTGTCGGTTGGGCCGTTACGCTGCTTGGCGACAATGATCTCGGCAGTGTTATTCTCTTCCCATTCGGGATCGCCTCGGTGATAGTAATCCTCGCGGTGCAGCAGCATGATAACGTCGGCGTCCTGTTCGATACTTCCACTGTCACGCAGATCGCTCATGCGCGGACGGTGGCCGTCACGGCCCTCGGCGGCACGGTTGAGCTGACTGAGAACGACAACGGGTACGTCCAATTCGCGGGCGAGCGATTTGAGCTGACGCGAGATAGTACTTACTTCCTGTTGGCGTGATTCGACACGGCCGCCCAGACTCATTAGCTGCAGATAGTCGATGAAGACGGCCTGTATATCGTGCTGTGCCTTGAGGCGACGGCACTTGCCGAGCATTTCCAGCGGGGTAAGGCCCGGCGTATCGTCGATGAAGATCGGCGCTTCGAAAAGCTCGCTTGCGGTTTCGGTCAGTATAGCTGTTTCTTCGGTGCTGAGTGTGCCGCGGCGGACCTTCTGGGCATCGACGCGGGCACGGCCGCAAAGCATACGCTCGACGAGCTGATGTTTGCCCATTTCGAGCGAGAACATCACCAGCGGTGTGTTATTGTCGGCTGCAATGTGCTCGGCAACATTCATCGCAAAACTGGTCTTACCCATACTAGGTCGGGCCGCGATGATGCTCATTTCGCCGTGCTGCATGCCGCAGAGCAAGTCGTCGAGTTCCCAATACCCTGTGGGCAGGCCGGTGATGCGCTGACCTTCGCGGGCCTCTATGAGCTCGAAAGCTTCGGCGAGCAGGTTCTTCATGGGAAGTGCTGCGCCGGTCATGCGTTTTTCGGTTACTTCGAAGACGCGCTTTTCAGCATAGTTGAGCTTTTCGGCAACTTCACCCTCTTCGAAGGCCTTGTCCATGATCTCCTTGCTGGCGTGTATAAGCTGGCGAAGGAGAGCCTTTTCGTGGACGATCTCGGCATAGTATTCGAAGTTGGCTGCGCTTGGTACCGACTCGGCGACTTTGACAAGATAGTCGACGCCGCCGATCTCTTCGAGCTTGTTCTTTTTCTTGAGCTCGTCACGAAGCAGAACAAGGTCGATCTGCCCTCCCCGCTCATAGAGTGCGGCAAGGGCCTCATAGATCGGTTGGTGCTGTGGGTGATAGAAATTTTCGGCTGTAACCGTCTGCACGACCTGCCCGATACAGGCGGAATCAATAACCATCGAGCCGAGCACTGCCGCCTCGGCTTCGAGTGATTCGGGCATCCTTTTGCCCATGTATGTATTTTGGCCCACAGACGTTTCGGCCATACTTATTCCTCGGTCTCCGCTTCTTCAGTTTCGGCTTCTTCGGCTGGAGCGTTTGCCGCTTCTTCAGCCTGTTCAAGCGAAATGACGGTAACTTTGATCTGTGCGCTGAGATCCGCAGCGAGTTTTACCTCGACATCGTGTCCGCCGACTTCCTTGAGGTGATGATCGATCTTAATCATATCGTCAGCGATCTCGTAGCCCTGTTCTCTGAGGTTCTCAGCAATGTCGCGTTCTGTAACAGAACCAAAGAGGTGGCCCTGCTCGTTTGCCTTTGAAGCGATGACGGCTTCTGCGCCTTCGACCTTTTCGGCTGCACGTTCGAGCTGTTCGCGAACGAGGCGACGTTCTTCAGCGCGTTTTGCTTTTTCGTCAGCCAGAGACTTGATGTTGCCTTCTGTGGGTACGGTCGCGATGCCGTATGGCAGAAGGTAGTTTCTGGCGTAACCATCCTTTACATCGACCACGTCACCCAGGTAGCCGAGATTTTCAACGTCTTGCGTGAGTAGAATCTTCATGATATATCTCCACCTTGTTCAGGCGTATATTTAACAGAAATATGTTAGTTAACTATTAGACGCATCACGATCGGGTCGCGATCATGTAGCGTAAGGCAGCAGAGCCATGAATCTTGCGCGTTTGATGGCTCGTTTTACCCTTCTCTGACATTTTGCACAATTGCCGCTGCGTTTGCGAGAGAAAATTTTCCCGCGGTTTGTGAGCAGCTTTTGCAAGGTGTCGATGTCCTTATAGTCGATGTAGTTCTTTTTTTCCCTGCAGAACCGACATTGGCTTTGCTCGCGCAGTCCGGTTGCGAACTTTCTTTTCTTTCTTCTCTTTGCCATATAGCAGACCTCTACATTCGTTTACTTACGATTGATTTTTATTATACCATGTTTGGGCCTAGAAGGGAATATCGTCATCCATAGGATTGAACGGTTCCCCTGTGTCCTGCGGGCCCTGGTTAAACTGCTGATTGTTGTTATACTGTTGGGGCTGTCCCTGGGACTGGTTGCCGCCTCGCGAGCCGCCGCCGCCACTGCCGCCGCCTACAAACTCGAAGTTTTCGACGAAAACCCTGAGCCTGGAGCGTTTCGAGCCGTCCTGAGCCTGCCAGGTATCGAGCTTGAGACGTCCTTCGACGAAAATGGGGCTGCCCTTCTGGAAGTATTTGTTTATCACTTCCGCTCGTTTGCCGAAAATCTGACAATCGGTAAAGCAGGCCTCTTCGCCCTGGCTGCCGTCCTGCCTTTTGAAACGTCGGTTGGTCGCGATAGAGAACTCGCAGACCGGCGTCTGGCTGGGCAGATAAGACAGTTGGGGGTCCCTGGTGAGATTTCCCATCAGTATTACTTTGTTATAACTTGCCATTCCACTCTCCCTTTTAGAGGTTTTTGAGAGTTAGAGCCTGTTAAGCTACTCCGCTTTTTCTTCTGTTTGGGCGGTATCTGCCGATCCTTCAGAACCTTCTGCTGCGGGTTCTTCTTCGACTGCAGTAGCTTTAGCCATGGCTTCTTCTTTGGCCTTCTGAGCTTCGGCCTCTTCCTTCTCGGCCTGTTCCAGCGGAGTCAACTGGTTGATGTCTTCGTCGCTCATCTTGTCTGTCTTAAGGAAAAGCGCCCGGATTATCTCTTCGGAAAGCTGAACGTCGCGTTCCATCGGAGAGAGCTTTTCGGGATCACACTTAAAGTAAGTCAGGATGTAAGTACCTCTGACCTTGCCTTTAATGGCATAGGTCAGCTTTCGCTCGTCCCACTTCTTGAGGGAAACTACATCCGCTTCGGCCCTTGAGAGTACTCTTTCCACAGCGCCGATGGCAGCGTTCCAGTCAGCGGCAGCCAGTGCCGAATCGACCAGGAACATCCCTTCGTAGAGTCTTTTTTTATCGGTAGCCAACTTGTACCTCCTGTTATAGAGAGTGATTGAGTTTCAATTCTAATTTTGTTTTACATTAAATTTATTCATGGCGTTGCTGATGCCTTCGTCCACCCAGCAGAGGGTCGCGGCGAGGGCATCTTTTTTCGCCTTTTCGAGCGGCTCCTTTTGTTCGGGGGCTGGTTTGCCCAGTACGTAGGATACCGTTTCGATAACTTCGCTTTGCCCGATGCCGACACGCAGCCGGGGAAATTCCTGGCTGTGGAGCTTGCGGATAATGTCCGCCAGTCCGTTGTGTCCGCCTGCCGAACCTTTGGGCCTGAGCCTGACGACGCCGGGCTCGAGGGCAAGATCGTCGGTTATGACGATCAGGTTCTCCAGGGGCAGCTTGTAAAATCCCGCAGCGGTTGCAACTACCTGGCCGGAGCGGTTCATGAATTGCTGGGGTTTTACGAGTATTAACTTTTTACCTTCATAAAAGCTTTCGCCGAGCAGTGCGCCGAACTTTTTCTGTTTGACGTCGACCGCCAAACGCTGAGCCAGCATATCGATGACATCGAAACCGACATTGTGGCGGGTGCCGCGATATTTTGAACCGGGGTTTCCCAGTCCGACTATCATGCGAATATCTGCCATATCGTGTTCCGTGTCATGCTGCCGATCTTGCGACGGAGCGAAAAGCTTTTTTAAAAGAGCTCTGATCAACCTTCTTCAGTTTCTTCCTCTGCAGGACGTTCGGTAATAACTTCAGGCTCGGTCGGTATTTCGCCCGGAACCATTTCTTCCTCTTCCTCTTCTTCCTCAACCCTTGTCATGATGCAGCTTGCAAGAGTAGTTTCAGGCTCGCTGACAAGCTCTGCGCCCTCGGGAAGAGGCAGTTCGTTTGCGTGGAAGGCATCGCCGATCTCGAGATCTTCAACGTTGTAGTAAATAACCTCGGGGATGTCTTCTGCCGGGCAGTTGATGTCGATGGTGTCGGCGACGATCTGGAGCATGCCGCCTTCTTCGAGAGTACCCTTCGCGGTGCCTTTGGCCTCGATAGCAACTGTGACGTTGACCTTTTCGGAGGCGTCTACACGCATCAGGTCCGCGTGGATGATCCCTTTACCGAGGTGGTCATACTGCAGATCCTTTACGATCACAGTTTCGAGCTTTCCGTCAACCTCGATGTCCATCAGACGGTGACCATGGTGCAGTGCCTCGGTCAGGTCATGACAGTTGAGCTTGATCGAGATCGGTTCTTCTTTGTGGCCGTACGCGATGGCGGGCACAAGACCCTGATCGCGGAGTCTTTTGGCCTGCTTCGAGCCGGTTTCCGTTCGTGTTTGCCCTTTTAGAACAAGTCTTTTTGCCATAATTTCCTCACTAATTATTACTGCAAGCCTTTTGCTTACAACCTTATATTCTTGTTGAGCCGCTATTCGCCTTTGAACATGCAGCTTATCGATTCGTTACAGTGTATCCTCTTGATAGCTTCACCGAGCATTTTCGAAACCGTCAGAACCTTGAGGTTTTTGATCTTCTTGACATCATCGCTGAGAGGTATCGTGTCGGTAACGATGACCTCGTCGAAAGGAGCAGCATTGATCCTTTCAACTGCGGGACCTGCAAAAACGCCGTGGGTTGCACCAGCGATAATATTCTTTGCACCTCTTTCGCGTACAAGCTTGGCCGCTCCGCACATAGTGCCGGCAGTCGAGATCATATCGTCGCACATGAGAACATTTCGGCCTTCGACAGAACCTATAATCTCTTCGGCTTCGATCTCTTTACCGTTGATGCGTTTTTTGTGTATGATCGCCAGGTCGCCGCCAAGTTCGCGTGCGTAGCGTGCAGCGGTTTTCATGTTGCCCACATCGGGCGATACTATGGTCAGGTCCTTGAGCTCTTTCTCTTTGAAGTATTTGACCAGCACCGGTTCTGCCATGAGATGATCGACCGGGATGTCGAAAAATCCCTGCATCTGCTGTGCATGCAGGTCGATCGAGAGTACGCGGTCAGCGCCTGCGGTCGATATTATGTTTGCGACGAGTTTGGCAGTAATGGGCACCCTGCCTTCGTCTTTTCTGTCCTGGCGTGCGTAGCCGAAATACGGGACAACTGCGGTAACGCGTCTTGCGCTTGCGCGCTTGAGACAGTCCAGGAAGATCAGCAGCTCCATCAGATTGCCGTCGACGGGTGCACAGGTGGATTGTATAACAAAACAGTCCCTGCCGCGGACATCGTCTTCGATCTTGATAAACGATTCGCCGTCCGGGAAAGGTGCTATCTTCGCCTTGCCCTGATCGAGGTCAAGATATTTACAAATGGCTTTTGTTAGCTCTGGATTTGAGCTGCCGCCAAAAATTTTAATTTCGTTATTCACGTTCACTGCCCTTCACTATCCTTTTTTCAGATCCTTCTGTGTTACAACTTTGCCCGGCTCAAGGTGCGAATCAGGGCCTATCTCGATCGGCGCAACCAGCACGGCCCCCGGTCCTACGAACGTATTCGGACCGATCTTAGTCTTCTGTATCTTCTGGCCGTCAAAGTTTGCGGTCAGTGCCCCCGCGCCGATATCGGAATTGGCTTCGATCTCTGCGTCACCGAGGTAGCTGTGATGTCGTGCGCGAACGCCGTCGGCGAGCCTGGTATTTTTGATCTCGGTGAAAACGCCCAGCACTACGTCATCGCCGATCTGCGTGCCGTTCCTGAGAAAGGCGAACGGGCCGATACGGCAATTAGTGCCTATACTGACCTGGCCGTGTATGTAGGTGAAAGGCTCGATGACAGTATCCTGGCCGATCTGGGCACGAACATCGATCCAGGTATTGGGCGGGTCGACGATCGTTACGCCGGCGTCCATGAGCTTGTCCTGAATACGTTCCTGCATGATCTTGCTGGCCTGTGAGAGCTGGCGACGGTTGTTGACGCCCATCGCGTCCTCTGGTGCTACCGCTGTTACCGCTGTGACTTTGCCGCCGGTTGCGATCGTAATATGCAGGGCATCTGTGAGATAATATTCGTTTTTGACGTTGTTGGGCTTGATCTCTTTGAGAGCGTCCAGCAGGACCGGCGTTTCGAAGCAGAAATAGCCCGGGTTTACTTCCTTGATCTGGAGCTGCTGATCTGTGCAGTCGTTATGTTCGACGATTCCCTGAATATTGCCGTAGCTGTCGCGGACGATTCGGCCGTAGCCTGCAGGATTATCGAGTATGGTGGTCGCGAGAGTCGCAGCTGATTTCTCCTGCTCATGCTTTTCGATGAGCGTTTTGAGCGTTTCGCTGCGGATCAGAGGTGCATCGCCGCACAGTATGAGGGTCTGACCCTTGAAACGTTCGAGCTCATCACGACAGCACATGACGGCATGGCCGGTTCCTTTCTGCTCTTTCTGTTCGACGAAAGTGATGTCCGCCTGGTCGCCGAAACGATCAATGATCTGCTCCTTGCCGTAACCGACAACTATAATGATACGATCAACACCGGCCTGACGGCAGGCATCGAGAACGTATGAGAGCATAGGACGTCCGCAAACTTCATGAAGAACCTTCGGAAGCTTCGTATTCATCCGGGTACTCTGCCCGGCAGCCATAATAATCGCAACTTTTTGTGCCATAAATATAATCTCCACCTGTGCTCTTAAACTATGAGCATGCCGGCCCAGCCAAAACCTGCTCTCTCCTGAAAGCACTTGCCAGCGTAATAATCCACATCAAGAAGCTACCCGGCCAGGACTTGAACCTGGAATGCGAGGATCAAAACCTCGAGTGTTGCCGATTACACCACCGGGTAACGTTTATTCACATTCATGCAAACCGCGATTTCAGGCCTGATAATGGGGTCTGTCGCTGTTTGACGTACTTTTTGCCAAGTATTACCGCTTGTGGGCGTAGATGCATATTCTGCGCTCGCGGGGTTCGTCGAACGAACCGATCGGATCCTGTCGGAGGCTTGAGCTGACCATGCCGCGATAGCTGTCAGCCCCACGCATTGAGCATAACTACCCCGTGCGACAGGACAAATTCAAAGCGGCAGTTTACAGTTTGGCGGGCAAAATTCAAGATAAAAACTCGCCCGGGCGTGAGAAAAGTGCCAAAAAGCGGGTAAAAACTTAGGCAGGAAAGCTTAAAACCGGGAAAAGACTGATTAAAACTGGTTCATTATTGAATGATGAGGACTTCCCTATCGATAACGACATTATCATACACTTATTACCGTAGTATCACCGGATTATCTTTAAAAACAGAGTCTATAGTTGATTTTAGCTCCACGGTTTATAGTTTTTAACTGGAGGATGACACAAAAACTTATGATTAAATATCCAAGAGGAGATACCAGTGAAACGCTTGGTGAATTGTGTCATCGCAGGTCTGCTAATTTGTCTCATTTGGGGAATCATTGCTTACCTAACAGGGATCAAAGCCGGGGTATTTGCCTGGGCGGTAAGTGCTTCGGTGGGTATCTGCTTTGCTTCCGGCTCAGAGGGGAACAAATCAAAGGTTTTCTTGGCTATAGTGATAGCATCTAGTGCCATTTTGCTGGGCAAATTCATTGAAACAACTGCTGAAAACATGGAATTCACACGAAAAACGACTGCCGATACTTCTGAAAACATCGAACATGATGAATTGATGGTCGCTTACATCGCACATATTTTGGCAGATGATCTCGAAAGGCAGGGCAAAAAAGTACAGTGGCCTGCAGTGGTGAATAACCAAAGATGGTGGGACAAAGGCAATTTTCCTGTGGGAATCTGGGAGGAAGCGAAGGGGTATTGGGACTCGATCGATGCTAAAGAGAAGCAGTCTTTGAGAGAAACAGCCAAGGAAAAAATCATGGAAGACGTCGGAGAATTCGCCTTCTATCCTGAAAAAGCCGGGTTTATATTCGGCGTATCTGATGTTCTGATGTTTGTACTTGCGGGTTTTACGACTTATATTATTTCCGGGAAAAACACCAAAAGCTTTCAGAAAATTGCGGCCTAACCGGGAAGTGCGGGGATGAGACTGTGCACGAAGGTGAGAACGGGGGTTATGATTCTGTCGACCGCGCCGCTGTAGAGGCCTATTATGACCACACCGACCCAGATGAGATTTGTTTTGCCTGAGAAGGCCGGTTTCATGCCCGGTATCAGGCAGGGCCAGATCTTGCTGCCGTCGAGCGGGGGTATCGGCAGGAGGTTAAACGTCGCGAGCAGGCAGTTGATCAAGAAGATGGATTTAAGGGCATTGCGCAACATGCCGGTAGGATGTAAGTACAGCAGAGCCAGAGAGATACAAGCTACCAGGAGGTTCGAGGCCGGGCCTGCGAGCGAGGTCAGCAGGTAGTGGAAGCGGGGTTTCTTGAAGTTATACAGATTTACTATAACGGGCTTTCCCCAGCCGAAACCGAGCAGGAAAAATGCCAGAAATCCTGTCGGGGAAAAATGGTCGAGGGGGTTGAGGCTTATTCGCCCCATTTTTTCGGCGGTCCTGTCGCCCAGCCACTTTGCGGAGAGCGCGTGCGAGGCTTCGTGTATGGTCAGCCCCACCACGAGTCCGGGCAAAAGAGAAAGTAAGAAGTTCAAGTCGAAATTCACGATCTGATCCTTGGAAAATATGTCGGTCAGTCCAACAGTTTTACTAATTGTGCGTCAAATTTTTCGATTTGTTCGCGCGTTACACCTTTTTGCTGTGCAAAGCTTAGACATTCGCGGGCGTTCGGCTCGTTGTGCAGCCTGAGCCAGCCGTGGGCGAGCGTCAGAAAGTACTGGTCGGCGGAAGTCTGTTTGGCGAATCTGCGGCGGTGGTATTCGGCTTTTTGTTCGTCATTTCGAGCCTGTGCACAGACCCACTTGAGAAAATGAACGTTCGCATCGTCCTGCACCTCCAGCATGCGGTCGAGAATGCGGTCGGCACGGTCGAAATCATTATTGCTAATCGCGAGCTGTGCCTTTATCGAGAGTGCGGTCGCGGTGTAGTGCATCGGCAGGTCATTGCGGGCGAGAATTCGGTCGGCGATGTCGCCTGGGTCGCACTGGGGCAGATGGCGGGAGAGGATCAGTTCGAGATAGAGCAGCCATTCCTGATTTGTGCAATCCGTCTGGCGGGCGCGATGTATCCAGTTGTAGGCAGCGACGGGATCGCCGCCTGGATCGAGTTCGAGCTGGCCTATGGCGAGGTAGAGTCGGCCGTCATTTTTCTGCGAGAGCAGACGGTCGGTGAGCCGGCGTGCGTCCGCGAGGGATTTCACGAAAGCCGTTTCTTTGATCAGACGTGCGCCCCATTGCGGATCGGCGGTGAGATCCCAGATTGCCTTGAGCAGAGGCAGCCTGTGGATCGGCAATATCCTCGCGGCGAAGACGAGCATCTGGAGGGGAACAGCGAGTAGATGGCGGATGAAATCTATCATTGCGTTTCTATTCTTCACCCCGGGAATCGCGACGGTGTTCTTCGTCCTTGACATCGCGGATACGGTGGGCGACAGGTGAGAGACCGAGCAGAACGACCAGTGCGAGCAGCGTTACAGTGATCGCAAGTGCGTAGGAACCGATGCCGCAGGCGATGCCGATGCTGGTGACGAGCCATATGCTCGCAGCAGTGGTCAGGCCATGAACGGTGCTTCCTTCGCGGATGAGCACGCCGCCGCCGAGAAAACCAACACCGGTGATGATTCCTGCCGCGAGCCGCGCAAACGCTTCGGGCACTTCTTCTGTTGCTTCGCCGGCAAAGTGACGGCCGAGCACTGTGAACGCCGCTGCTCCGACGCAGATGATTATATTGGTTCGCAGGCCGGCGGGCTTGCCGTTTATCTCACGTTCGATGCCGATCAGACCTCCGAGCGTAAAGGCCATCAGAAGACCGATCAGTTCCTGCATGTCAAAATTCATATCCATAGTATGTCCTGGCTGCGTTTGTGATAAATAATCCGTCCAACTTTTTCAGGCCGGAGAATTCAACTATGTTATAGTGTCGGCGCATGGATGTAAAGGCTGTAAAAAAACGGTGCCATCAGGTAAATAGAAAAGGGACCGCACAATTCATGCGATCCCTTGATATCATGATTATGCGGGCTGGATCATTTAAGGACAATGTCCTGAATGATGAGCCAGCTTTCAGGTGAGTCGGCTGTGACGCGGATGCGTACGGCCTTGAGCTTTTGGGTCAGTTCGACCTTTGCGGTGCCCATTTCGAAACCGCCCGCTTCGGTGAAAGTCTTGCCGTCGGAAGAAATCTCAACGATACCGTCGGTGAGGATATCGCGGTTTGCCTGGCTGGGCATGCCGGTGCGAACCTCGAGCTGGTCAGCGGTTACCGGTTCGTCGAAGGTAAACGTGAAGAGGTCGCCCTTCCTGGGCGGATGGTTTGTCCAGAAGTATGTGCCGCGGTTGTAGTCGACGGCGTTTTCGGGGGTGTTGCTGCCGTACGCGTTCATGGACGTCGTGACCGCGGCAGCGGGTTCGAGGTATGGCGAACGTTCGATGACGATACCTCCGTGTGAGTTCGTTCCGCCGTCGGCCCGGATATCCGCACGGAGTACGTATTTAGCCTCCGGGTCATAGCTGTCGACCGGCAGGCGGTACTTGTTGTTCGCGTCGCGGGTTCCTGTTTCGCCCTGGTGTTCGTCTCTGGCGATGGTCTTGCCGTCGCAAAGCAGCTCAACTGAACGGATAACGAGTTTGTGTGCGCCGCTGGTGTAGTCGAACGTCGCATACCATACGCCGCCCTTGTTGATCGTGTCGGTGATATCAAAGTCGACAGGCTTGAATTGCGCTGAAAGCATTGACGGTTTCCATTTCGCGGCGTCTGCACGTTCGGCGCCTTTCTTTACGCCGCTTGCATTGTCACCCATGTAAGTTCTGCAGCGAAGTTTGTCCGGGTCCGCGCATTCAAATGGCCCGGTGTAGAGCTTAGAGTATTCCGTCGGTTCGGTTCCGTTGGTGGTATAGCGGACCTGGGTATCTTCGAACGGCGGTTGTATGGTTACCACACCCTTGTCAATGACAGCGGTGGGTTGCGGCACTCGGTAGTGAATGCCGAGCTTGCCCAGACGCGGCAGGTGCTTGCCGAGCCGTGTGTTGAAGTCTTCGTATTCGCGAAGCTTCTGCGGTGTCCAGCCGACCTCTGACAGTGCGCAGATGCGCGGGTAGGATTGATGCTCTGCGTAATGCGGCGGTTCATTTAGATACTCGGACCAGAGGCATGCCTGGACGCCGAAGATATTTTTGACTTTGTCTTCGGGCAGGTCGAAATCAAACGGATCGAACGAGTAGGACTTTTCAGTGGTGACGATGCCCGCCCACCAGTGGCCGCGTTCGCCGGGTGCCTGCTTCATGTCGAAATACATATACGGGCCCGGCGCCATGATCACAGGATGGCCGAGCTTCGCTGCGTGAATGCCCGGACCTGTACCGATCCAGGACATGATCGCAGTATCCTGTTCGAGCTTTCCGCCATGGAGTATTTCGTTCCATCCGATCATGTTCTTACCGTGATTGCGAACGATCTTTTCCATCCGCTTGATGAAGTAGTTCTGTATCTGGGCGGTGTTCTGGAACCCTTTTTGCTGCATGAGTTTTTTGCAGCGGGAGCAGTTTGCCCAGGCTTTCTGGTTGACCTCATCGCCGCCGATGTGAATGTATTCGAAGGGAAACAGCTCGGCGGTTTCGGCAATGATGGCATCGAGCATTTCGAAGTTTTCTTCACGGCCTGCGCACCAGACGTTTTTCGATATGCCCTGCACGCTTTTGGTATCGCCGACGCCTTCACATAGAATCTCGGGATAAGACGCTGTCGCCGCCCTGCCGTGGCCCGGGACGTCGATCTCGGGCATGATGCGGATGTTTCTCTCGGCTGCATAAGCAACGATTTCGCGGATCTGTTCGTGTGTATAGAATCCTCCGTAGCGTTCAGCACCGCTGCCGCGTGAAGGAGGCAGAACCTCGTCTTCGCCGCGCCATGCGCCAAGCTCGGTAAGTTTTGGATACTGCTTGATCTCGATGCGCCAACCGTCATCATCGGTCAGGTGCCAGTGGAAGAGGTTGATCTTGTGAACAGCGAGCCAGTCTATGTAGTCCTTGACGAACTCGGCGGGGAAGAACTGGCGTGAGCAGTCGAGCATCATGCCGCGCCACTGGAAGCGGGGCTCGTCTTCGATACGCACAGCGGGAATTTTCCAGTCGACCGCGGCGACTTTGGTGTCGCTGTATATCTCGACAGGCAGGAGTTGTCGCAGGGTCTGCAGGCCGTAATAAAGGCCACGAGTATGATTCGCACGAATGGCGACCGAGTCAGTATCGACCGTCAGGCGATATGCCTCTTCGCTCAGATCATCCAGTGACGGATCGATGGTCAGGGCGATATAGTTTGAGGCCGGCCTTGTGTCCGCGACGGGAAACGCGAAGCCGGTCGCGAGTGTGAACATTGTTCGGCAGCGTTCAGCTATACTTGGTTCGCTGGTCAGAAGTTTTGTTTGAGCATTAAGCGTGAAACTGCCGGACTGCTCTACGACTTTGACGGGTTTGGGGATTATCGCGATCTCGGCGAAAGCGATTGAGAAATTCACACAGCAAATCGCACACACAATTAACAACAGCCACATCTTCTTCATGTTCACAACTCTCCTTGAAAAATAACAAAAGAAAAACCCACAGCCGGATTGTATCGACTGCGGGCTATGATTTCCAGAAAGAGTTTCTCTTCAGTAACTGAAAGATTAAAATTGTCCGCACCAGTTGGCAGACAACTTCTAAACCATTCAATACCCTACTGCGTTGCCGCGGCTTTGTACTTTTCGAGCGTGGCCTGGAGCTTGTCCTTCCACTCTTTTTCTTCGGTCATGCTGACTGCCTTGCTCTGGTTGGCAATGGCTTCTTCGATCTGCCCGGCCTGGAAGCATGCCAGCGCGTAAGTGTCATAGATCTGTGCGTTGGGGTCGATCTCCAGAGCCTTTTTCGCGGCCTCTAGTGCCAGATTGATGTCCCTTTTTTCTTCGGGGACGTTCGTAAGTATACGCCACGCCAGAGCGTTTAGCATGTTCGCGTCGTCTTCGGTATTTTCAAGTACATATTGCGCCTGCTCTTCTGCCTTTTCCGGATTGTCCTTTATGTTCTGGAAGTAGCCTTTATAAGCGGCAAGCAGTTTTTCGCTCTGAGCCTGTTCGAGCTTCTTTTCTTTTAAATATGCCAACTGATCGAAGTTGCCGTCGATGACCTGTGGCAGGACCTCATCGAGTCCGTCAAGCGGATGCCCGTGCCAGACGATCTTACCCTGCTGGTCAACAATGAAGGCATGCGGGATGCCGCGGACACCGTAGGTATCCATATATGCCTTGCTCATCGAACGGTCGTCGTCAACTGCGACAGTATAGGCCATCTCGTCGCCCTTTTCTTCCACGAAAGGCTTGACCTTGTCTGCGCCTTCGTTGGAGATGCCTATGATCGTAGCGTTTTCGTATTTTTCCTGCAGTTCCGTCAGGTGCGGAATGCTCGCTCTGCAGGGGGGACACCATGTGGCCCAGAACTCGATGACGTAGACATTGCCCTCGGTCATCGTGACCGGTTCACCTTTTATGTATTCAGCGACACTGAGTTTGGGAGCTTCAATATTGAGCTTTTCGACTTCCTGTTCAGCGTTCATTTCTGCCAGACGAGCGTTGAGCCAGTCGGCGAACCTGCCGTCTGGAGCGGTCTTGGCCGCCTGCTCAAGGTGCTTTACAGCCTTGTCGGCATTCTCGCTTTCCATCGCTGAAGCATATAGACGGTACTGGGCGAATGGCGTGTGTGCACTGTCCGGATATTTTTCCACAAATTCTGCGAGCTTGTCGTCCGCGTTTTCCTGATCCTGCCACGCGGTGAGGAACGTAACGGTCTCTTCGACCTGTTCGGTATTTTTCGGGCCAAGCTCGAGAGCCTTTTGCAAATCCGCAAGGGCCTTCGGCAACGTGGCGGGATTATATGAAAGGTCCTTTGTGAAACTGTCGCCCAAATATATGTTTGCACGCTTTATGTAAGGTCGGGCATTTTCGGGATTCTTTTCGACCATAGCGTTGGCACGTTTGATCTGCTGCTCGAATTCGACGCGGTTTTTGATATAGCTTGCGACCTGCGGGTCGGCCAGCTCCATGAACTTATCCGAGTCAATTCTATATGCTTTTTCGTAGATCTCGACAGCACCGTTGCGGTCAACAGACGAAGTAAGCTCCGCTTTTTCGAGAAGGGTCTGGATATCACCGGGGTTTTCGGCGAGCTTCTTTTCTATCTCCGCCATCTTTTCCTGCATGGCTGAGGCGTCTTCGATCCGCTTTATGAAACCCTCACCATCCTGGGCACCGCCGACAAATCGACCTGCCTCGGCACCTTGGGAATTAAGCAAGACGAATGTGGGGAAAGCGCGGACGTTGAATTTTCTGACGACCTGCGGATAATCAGCCTCATCGATGTAGACGGGAACCCAATCATTCAGATATTGCTTTACATTGTCTTTAGGATAGACCGATTTTACCATGGCCTGACAGGGTCCGCACCATGCTGCGGAAAATACGGCCAGGATCGGCTTGTCTTCCTGTTTTGCGGTCTGTTTGGCTTTGGCGAAATCCTTGTACCACTGGTCGGGCAGATCGGCACCGATCACAGATGAGGTCATTAAGGCTGAGATCGTCAATAACAGAAGGTTTCTGGCGAATAATTTCATCTCTTTTTCTTCCTGTAAACAAAAGATATTTTGCGTAAATTCGATTCTGAAGCTGGGGATCGAAGGCTGGTTTAACTCAAGTTTATAACTTTGACGGTTATAAATCCACCCAGTTGCAGAATTTTAGAAAAATACCGCCAAAATAATAGGGATGTTCGCAATTGTCAGAAGTACTGGGTCGGTTTTGCTTAGTCGAAATACGAGCAATCTCTTATTTGACCACTTTGAGCTCGATCTGATTTGCCAGAGAGAGGTCGGTGGGCTTGACGCCGAAGGCTCTGGCAGTGGCGGTCAGCAGGCCACGCTGCAGTGCGAAGCCGCTTTCGCCGACCTGGGTCAGGCCCGTGAGAAAGCCCGCAAGGAGATAGTCGCCGCAACCGACGGTGTGGGTTACCGGCTGGGCCTTGCCGCGGAATGCCCCTGAAACACTGCCTTCACGAGTAATCGCGATTGCGCCGCCGGCACCACGGCTGAGCAGAACAATGTCCACTTCCTCCAGCAGCGGTTTTGTGGATGCGATCAATTGATGAGGATCGTCGGAAAGCTGGGCGCCGGTGAGTTCGCTGAGCTCTTCGATGTTCGGTTTTATGATGCTGACGTGACCTGCTTCGACAAGCGTACGCAGGGCCGGGCCGGACGTGTCGAGTGCTACGGCGGCTTTTGCCTGGTGCAGTTTTTCGATGATGGTTGCAATTCGCTCGAGAAGTTCCCCGGTGGGTAGTGAGCCGGCAAATACGAACAGCTTGTTTTCGCTAGCGAGCGAAAGAAGTTTTTGTTCGAGCCGGTCAAGCGACTCGGGGTTCGCAAGTGTAGAGGGACTGCGCAGATGCATCTCCCGCTGGTTGAAAGTGTCGGCGATTGTGATGTTGCGCCGCGTCGAGCCGGGAACCGCGACGAAGTCAGGTGTGATGTTTTCACTGAGCTGGGCGATGGTCGACAGCATCTGCTGATAATCGTCACTGCCCCATAAGCCGGTCGCGGTGCTTGGGATGTCAAGCTGTGCGAGCGCGCGGGATACGTTGAGTGCCTTGCCTGCGGGCACGGAATACTGGGCATCGATCGTTTCATGACTGCCCCAGTCGATGCCCTTAACGCGGCAGGTTATGTCCCAGCATGGTGAAATGCCTACGGTTACTATTTCGCGATTCGTGAACATACCATCCTGCTGGTGCTGAAATTACGGCGATTTCTATTCATCATCGTCATAGGAGGTCGCTTCGAGATATTCTTCTTCGTAGTCGTCATCGTCGCTGTCGTCTTCGTCCTGCATCTCGGCGGTCAGATCGTCGTAGCTTTTAACCTCATCCTGGATGTACTCGTTCTTGAGATTTTCGTATTCGTCGACGGTCATGGTGACTTCGCGGGCCTGGCTGCCTTTGTACTCACCGAGGATTCCCATCGAGGCCATCATTTCGATCATGCGGCTTGCACGTGCATAACCAATGCCGAGTCGACGCTGAAGCAGGGATACACTGCCGCGTTTGGTTTCGAGCACGACCTTGACGCCTTCATCGAACAGTTCGTCCTGCGGCGCTTCGGAAAGATCGACGCGGCCGAGTTGCATAAGTTCGGGATGGAACTGCGGCTCAGCAACATCCTTGAGGTACTTAACGATCCGGCGGATCTCTGCGTCATCCATAAACGCGCCTTGCGAGCGGACGAGCTCACTTGTGCCCGGTTTCAGGAAGAGCATGTCGCCCTGGCCGAGCAGCGTTTCGCCGCCGTTGGTGTCGAGGATGATACGGCTGTCCATCCTGCCCGCAACGCGGAACGAGATACGGCAGGGCATGTTGGCTTTGATAAGGCCGGTAACGACGGTTGCCTGGGGACGCTGGGTCGCGATGACCAGGTGGATGCCGACGGCACGGCTTTTCTGTGCGATACGCACGATGTAGGACTCGACTTCTTTTGCCGACGTCATCATAAGATCCGCGAGCTCGTCGATGACGATCACAATATAGGGCAGCTTCTTGGGAATCTTCGCTTCTTCTTCCGGCGTCTGCGGGTTGAAGCGTTCGATCAGTTCTTCCTGATCCAGCATATTGTATGACGCGACATTTCGCACCTTCGCTTCGCGGAGTATCTCGTAGCGTTCGTCCATTTTCGTGACGGCCCATTCGAGTATCTGCTCTGCCCGTTTCATCTCGGTGACGGTCGGACACATCAGGTGCGGGATGTTCTCGAACTGCGACATTTCGACCATCTTCGGGTCGACCAAAATCATCTTGACTTCGTCGGGCCGCCGGGTAAGCAGGATCGATGAAATGATCGTGTTGATGCACACACTCTTACCCGAGCCTGTGGTACCGGCGATCAAACAGTGCGGCATAGATGACAGGTCCGAAATCAGAGCAGTACCCGAGGAGGTCTTGCCCAGAAAGACCGGGATATTCATTTTGTCGGGTTTGCTGCCGGCACGCTCCATCAACTCCTTGAGGCGAACTATTTCGCGTTTGCTGTTGGGTGCTTCCACGCCTACGGTGTGTTTGCCGGGCAGCGGTGCAACCACGCGGACCGAGCCTGCACCCAGTGCACGGGCCATATCGTTCGACAGGCCGGAGATCTGGCTTACCTTCACGCCCGGTGCAAGCTGCAGTTCGTACATGGTGATCGCCGGACCCGGTTCTGCGTTAACGACGGTTGCGTCAATACCGAATTCCGCCAGGATCGCTTCGAGCACTTCGGCTTTTTCTTCTACCATTTTGGTCAGCACCGACTCGAATCCGCGGATCGGTTCTTCAAGCAGATCAAGCGGCGGAAAGCTGTAATCCTCGTAGGATTTTTGAACGTAGGGCTGCTGCTTTTTCGGCTTGCGGCGTTTGATCTTGAGAGCGGGCTTTTCCTTGCTCTGTTCATCTGACGACTGTTCGGTTTGTTCACCAGCTTCCTGCGGTGTTTCCTCAGACTCGCCCTGCTGGTCATCTTCGGGGAACTCAAGCTCACGCTGTTTGTTGCGCTGGGCGATAATGGTCGATTCCATTTCGTGATCGTCTTCTTCGTTGACCTCTGGTCCGCTGTGTTTTCTGCCAAAACTGAAACGTTTCTTTCGCTTGAGGCTTTTATGCTGAAAGCTCGTTCCGAACGAGGACGATCTTTCTTTTGCGGCAGAGACAGCGGGCACCATGATGCCGAACGTCTTCGCGACGAACATACCGATGCCCTTGACTATCGCTAGTACCAGGCTGTCGGCCAGCAGTATCGCTCCAACGAGCCAGGCCGACGCCATGATTATGAACGTACCGAGGGCGGCGACATTTTCCTGCAGGAAGTGGCCGATCGACACGCCGATGATACCGCCATTGCCGATGGGCAAGCCGTTGCCAAGCGCGGGCACACCCTGGCGGGAATACGGATCGATCAGATGGACCGTTGCCGATGCTGCGATTATCAACAGAGCAAGGCCGATCGCGCGTAGGAACAACTGGCTGATCTTCGTGCCGGACAGGTTCACCGTCAGCATCCAGCCCGCAACGGCAAAAAGCAGCAGAGAACCGGGACCTATATAATAGATAAGGTAGTAGGCGAAGAACGCGCCAATCGGGCCGCACCAGTTTGCGACGTCCACATTATTGGGCCAGACATACGTGCTGGGCGGATCAGCAATATTGAAACTGAGGCAGCTGAAGAACAAAAATATACAGACCGCCAGCAGAATACCTTCGATGGCTACTTTGTAGAGACTTGCAGCTTTCACTTCCGATAAAACCCCTTCGTAAAACAAAAAAGACGCATATTAGCGTCTCTGAGACCGTTTTTCTGCACTGGTTATCAGTATTTTATCGGCCAAAGGGGGTGGTATGCTATAAAAAACCGTAAAATAGCGGCCCATCGCGGGTACAGCTTACAGATATGCAATTAAACTATTACAGCCAGGGGACTTACAGCCGTTTCATTGTCCGGGCAGTGGAGGCGGGTCGAGTTTTTTGGAGTACTTGCGGATCCGCACCCAGTATATCATCCAGAAGATCGGAGCCAGTATCAGCACTAAGAACGAGCCTATCAACGGTATCACACCGCCGCAGGAGAATATGCTGTAAAGCATTCCGCTGGTTCTGGCGGGAGAGGCTTCTTCATTCATATTACGGGATCTGAATTCGCGGCCGAGCGAATCGGATACGTTGATCACGTTGAAAAACCGCCATATCAGGTTGAAAACAGGGATCAGTTCTAGCCAGACCAGTCCCGGCGGCATCTCACGATTTGCCGGGCTGCACTTTTTGAGGGCCTTTGCAAGTGTTAGAAGATAGAGTATTTGCACCACAATAGCTGTTATTATCAGCACCACACCGCCGATGAGCAGGACAAGCAGCAATTGTGAAACCTGCTCGGATGTGATGCCGGGCACATAAGGCTGAAGAAGACTGGTCAGACTCTCAATTATTCTTTCGTAAGACGGCATAATTTGGACCTTCCTGAATGAAACAAGGCCCGCGACCGATGCCGCGAGCCTTACTTATTTAACATGCCATCCCCTGCGAAGGAGATTTCTTACTGCTCAGTTTGCTGGCCCTGCTCTTCGTCCCCGCCGCCGAACAGTTTGTCAATAAGCTTGTCGAGCTGACTGCCGGAGGTCTTCTTTTCTTTGGGCACCTGCACTATTACACCCATTCGGCCAAGTTCCCCTGCGACTTCGGGCTGGTTGGGGTTGAGCTGGAAGCTGCGGCGAAGATACTCTTCCGCGCGGACCTTGTCACCCTGTGCGAGATAATAATAGCCGATCTGCTTATTCAGGCCGGCAGAATTAGGCGCCAGGTCGAGTGCCTGTTTGTAAGCCGTGATGGCGTAATCGTTTAAACCTTCCTGCTGGAATGCCCTGCCGAGCCTCAGCGATGCTTCGGGTGAGTACTGGGCCTGGCTGAGATAATTCTTCGCCAGCGGGGCCGCTCTGTCCTCTTCACCAGCAAGCGTGAGCGTCTTGACCAGTGCCGCCTCTGCCTTGCGATGAACGGGATCGAAGCCTATCGCCCGGCTGAACTGCGTTTCAGCCTTCTGCCAGAGCCCGTCGGCCTGATAGATCTTGCCTAGCTCATAATGCAGTTCCGCATTGTCGTAGTCCTTTTCGATCTTTTCGAGCAGCTCGGTTTTTCTTTGTTCACTGCTGATGACAACGGGTTCTTCCTTATCTTTTTGTGCACCGCCGAACATATCACAGCCGGCGACCAGGAAAACGGCTGTCAGAATGAGTCCCGTAAGTTTTGACGCATTCGCCATCGTTGTATCCTTTCGAGCATCGTTAATATTTTCACAAACCGTCTCCAACGTCACGGGCCGCTAATACTTTCAGCAGCTTTGCAACGTAAAAACGGCTCAAGCACGTGGGCAAAAAACCGCCCTGTTCTGCAATATCGGCGTGCTGTGCGAATTTTCTGTATAAATCCTTTTATTGCTCAGGCCATTTTGCCCGGACAATCTCAATTTTGCAAGTTCGCAGTACCTTTTATTTCATGACCGGTCCGACCGGTTATACGTCCAGATTGGTCACTTCCAGCGCGTGTTCCTTGATGAAGTTACGGCGTTTTTCTACATTATCACCCATCAGGATGCTGAAAAGTCTGTCGGCTTCGCCGGCGTCTTCGATCTTGACCTTGAGAAGAGTACGGTTTTCCGGATCCATCGTCGTTTCCCAGAGCTGGTCGGAGTTCATCTCACCCAGGCCCTTGAACCGCTTGATCTCGATACCCTTACCGCCCACCTGCCGGACCGCAGCGTTTACGTCGCCAAGCGATGCAACCGAATTTTCGTCATCATCCGCCAGGACCACGAATTTGGTCGGAAGCAGTTCGCCGGCAATATTGCGTTCCTGCTTGAGCAGGAAATCTTTCAAAGAAAGCTTGAACTCAGCCTGCAACTTAGCGTTGATCTGGTTCAGCCGTACCACTTCGTGTAGCTCTTCGCCAACGGTCTTGAGTACTTCGGTATCATCTTCGTCGAGGGGTTCGCCCTCTTCTTCGGTTTCGCTGGATTCGAGTATTGCCAAACGTTGTTCGTATTCTTCCTTGCTGTGGTAGAACTCGCTGCCTTGCCTGGTGCGGATATGATACGAGGGCAGCTTGCCGTCATCGTAGTGCGATTTAACAAAATCCCTGAACAGCACGCCACGACGTTCAAGGACGTAAACCGCCCTTTCGATATCATTTAGCAGCTTGACGAGTTTTGCCAGATTATCGCCGGATACTTCGATCGTTTCTTCATCCAGCTTGATCATCAGTTTCGCGTCTTCGAGACCGCGGTTTTCCATCCGGCGTTTCATGTCACCTTCATTGAGTATGTACTCGCTTTTCTTGCGGCCCTTCCTGCGCACTTCGTACAGAGGCGGCTGGGCGATGTATACCATCTCATTCTCGAAAAGTTGGGGCATTTGCCTAAACAGGAACGTCAGCAGGAGGGTGCGAATATGTGCGCCATCCACATCGGCATCGGTCATCAGAATGATCTTGCCGTATCTGCACTTTTCGATGTTGAAGTCGTCTGTGCCGATGCCCGTTCCCAGGGCGCTGATCATGGTTCGGATCTCTTCATGGCCGAGCATTTTTTCAAGCCGTGATTTTTCGACGTTAAGTATCTTACCCTTGAGCGGGAGGATCGCCTGCATTTCACGGTCGCGTCCGGACTTTGCCGAGCCGCCCGCCGAATCACCCTCGACCACGAATATCTCGGTGTCGGTCGTGTTCTTGCTCGAACAATCCCAGAGCTTACCGGGCAAATTCGCACCGCTCAGTGCACCTTTCCGCCGGGTGAGTTCGCGGGCCTTGCGTGCTGCTTCACGGGCCGCGGCCGCCTGGATCGCCTTGTTGAGGATTCGTTTGGCGTCTGTCGGATTCTCTTCGAGCCATATGCCGAGCCTTTCGCCTACGACGCTTTCGACGAAGCTGCCGACTTCGGGGTTCGAGAGACGAACCTTTGTCTGAGCCTCGAAGTGCGGATCGACTACTTTAGCGCTGATTATCGCGGTCAGACCTTCACGCAGGTCGTCGCCTGTCGTGGTCGTTCCGCTTTTGAGCAGGTTCGCATTGCGTGCGTATGTGTTGAGTGTCCGCGTCAGAGCCGTCTTGAAGCCTGACAGGTGCGTACCGCCGTCAATATTACGGATGTTATTGGCGAATGCGAGCAGATTTTCGTTAAAGCCGTCATTGTACTGCATGGCCACTTCGACGGCGAGCCCGCTTTCGGGATCGTCCTTGCCGAAGAAGATCGCGTCGGAAAGTGCATTCTTGCCCTCGTTGAGATGCGCAACGAAAGCCTTCAGGCCCTCGGGATAGTGATATACTTCCTTTTTCTCTACGCGGTCGTCCTGGAAGGTGATGTGCACGCCCGCGTTGAGGTAGGCCAGCTCGCGGATGCGTTTTTGCAACGTGTCATATTTGAAGTCGACGGTCGAAAATATTTCTTCGTCCGGCAGGAACGTGATCTTCGTACCGCGTTTTTTGGTTTCGCCGATCACCTTGAGCTCGCCCTTCGGCAAGCCCCGTTCGCATTCGAAATGATAGTGCTTGCCGCCGCGGTAGACGTCGGCCTCGAGCTGTTCGCTGAGTGCATTAACTACGCTGACGCCCACACCATGCAGACCGCCGGAGACTTTGTAGGCCTTGTCGTCGAACTTGCCTCCCGCGTGCAGAACAGTAAGCACGACTTCCAGCGCGCTTTTGCCGGATTCTTCGTGGGTTTCCACGGGAATCCCCAGACCGTTGTCCTCGATCGAGCAGCTTCCGTCGATGTGGATCCGGACGGTAATGCGGTCGCATCTGTCAGCCAGTGCCTCATCGATGGAGTTGTCCAGCACTTCGTAGACCAGGTGGTGCAGTCCGCCGGTCTGAGTATTGCCGATATACATGTCGGGCCTCTTGCGGACCGCTTCGAGTCCTTCGAGGACCTTGATGTTCTTGGCATCATAGTCGTAATGTTGTTCGCTCATTTTTCCTCTTCTGTATCTTGTCTTGCCTTGCGTGGGCAAAGAACTATCTTTTTAAGCTTCGCTCGCGGGCATCTGCTCTTGAGATGTTCGAGCAGCTCGCCGCTGAGCAGACGCATTTCGTGCATGAATGGGCCGCTGTCGACCTCGATCCTGATAACTCCTTTGTCTATCGCCGCCAGTTGACAGTGATCGTAAAAATGCTCGGGCAAAATATCCCGCCACGCCTCGACGACCTCCGCGTTTTTCTCGAAGACCGGCTGATTGCGGTCCATGTAGGACCTGACTACCTGGCTCAGCGGGCTGGTTCGATCCTTCTTCTTTTTCTTCCAGCGGGAGACACTTCTTAGCAGTTTGTCTTCGTCACTTCTGCTGGCCGGTGCCAAAGTAATATCCTCAACTTACAGGTTTACGGGCATAACTATGTACAGGAACTGATCGCCTGACCTGATCACGCCGGGTCTTTCCGAATCGCCCAGCTCAAGCTTGAAGTCATCCGCCTTTATAACCTTCAATACGTCGATAAGGAAAGCTGGGTTGAAACCAATTTCCATTTCCCCCCCGCTGTAGTCGATCGTCATTTCTACCTGGGCATCGCCTGTTTCCGGAGCCCGGCTGGAGAACGTCATTTTGTTGTCAGACAAAGCGAGCTTGATGCCCTTGCTGTCTTCATTGCTCAGAAGAGCCGCACGCCGCACCGCGCTCAGGGCGGCGTCGGTGTTCAGGCCTATGCTGTTTGTGTAATCCTTGGGGATAATGTCTTCGTATTTCGGGAAGTTGCCCTCGACCAGGTTCGAGCTGATGATGACCTGGCCGCAGGATATGACGATCTGATTGTCGACGAACCGCACAGAGACCTTCGTATCGGCGCTTCCGCCTACGCGGTCTAGCAGGTTCATCGTCTTGGCGGGCACTATGATCCGGCCGTCCGGGATGCTGTCTTTTTCGACGGTGTCGAGATTGACCGCACATCTTGCCAGACGCCTGCCGTCAGTCGCAACGAGTGTGAGCTTTTTGCCTTCGACTTCCCAGAGTATGCCGTTAAGAGCGTAGCGGGTGCTCTCTTTTGCTGCCGCGAAGACGGTCAGCTCGATGCCTTCCTGGAGCTTGCCGAGACTGATGGTGAAGTGGGCGTCGCCCTCGAAACCGGGTACGCTCGGGTACTGGTCAGCATCGTGGCCGTAAATGGTAAAGTGGCTGTCTGCGCCCTTGATCTCGACGGTCGCCTCGGATTCTTCGATGGCGATCACTTCGTCGACACTTTCTCGAACGATCGATGAGAGTTTGTCGGCGGGCACAACTATCTCGCCCTGCTCCTCGATCTCTACCTGGGTTACCTGGTAATTTATGCCAACTTCCAGATCGGTAGCGCAAACCGTTACCGCGTCGACTTCGGTCTTGATCTGTACGCACTGGAGGATCGGTTTCGGTGTTCGGCTGGGCACAACGCTTGTGACCAGGCCCAAAGCTTCCTGCAATGCAGCTCTGTTAAACTTTACCTTCATAGCGTCCTCACCATTGGAGAAAAATCCATATCGTTTTGACTGTTCCAAATAAGTACACTTTCGGGCGTACAATCTACCCGAAAACCGCTGCTTTGGCTAGTTTTTTCGCTGCTTTGGAGTATTTTTCTAGTACCCTGCTGTGGGCCGTCAAATGAGCCTCGGTAAGATTACCGAACAGTCGATCCATGAGAGTTTGGCAGCCCCTGAACCGAAATGGTTTTTATACGTCCTGATCACGGTTATCAATACTGGTAAGGGCGAAAATCACACAGGTACTTACGGTAGATGAATAAGATAATAAGTTATTAAAGAAATTTGTATTAGTATTCATATGGGCAGTTACTTTGTTACAGGTTTGACGGGCTGTAGCCGCAAATTGTGTGACGACCTGATCTTAGGTGCATATTTAGAGGCCTTTACGGCTGTGGATAACTTGTTAGGTTGGCTGATGGCAACTCTGTTAGATTCACAGCACCTTTGTTACCAATGCTGATAAGGCGGTTTGTTAACAGGAGCGGCTCACATGCGTCACAGCAGAAGTTACAGGTTATCCACAGGTTGCATAACAGCCACTGTCGGCCGAAGCTGTTAAGATAGGCAAAATTTTGGACCGTTATCAGTACTGTCAGCCCGTCCTGAACTCGTAAGCTTTATAGAGGATATCCAGTTCCTCTTTGTGTTTGTCCACCTCTGCGTGCAGGTCCGTGACGGCGGAGGGGTCCTTATAAAGGTCCTCATTTCCGAACTTTTCTTGCAGTTTCTCTATGTTTTCTTCCATTTCCAGGATGAAATCTTCAAGTTCTTCGACGCTGTATTTGTTGAACTTTCGCAGTTCCGGTGGTGTTTTCGGCTTGGGTTTACTGGTGGCGGACCCGGATCTGCGGGCCTTTTTCGAGCCTGAGTCATCCTTTGCCCGTGCCTTTGCCAGCGCTTCCGCCTGTCTTTTTTCCACCTGCTCGGCATATTTGCTGTAGAGCGGGCCCTCGCCTTCCACGAGCTCATAATTGCCTAACTCCTTTTCTCCCAAGTCGTTAGCTCCGATAACCAGCAGTTTGTCCACAACGCGGTCGATGAAGTATCGGTCGTGACTGACCACGATTATCGTGCCGTTGTAATCGCGAAGTGCATTTTCCAGTACCTCTTTGCTGTCGATGTCGAGGTGGTTGGTCGGCTCGTCGAGCACGAGCACATCCGGTTCTGCGAGCATAACCTTAAAGAGCATCAGGCGGTTCTGCTGGCCCCCGCTGAGCTCTGATACCTGCTTAAAGACGTCGTCGCCTGTGAAAAGGAACGCGCCGAGCTTGCCGCGGACTACTTCGGTGCTCAGTTCTGGTTTTGCTGAGCGGGCCTCGTCAAGTACGTTGGTGTTCTGATTGAGTTCCTGGCCCTGCTGGTCGAGGTAGCCGACAGTGAGGAATTTTCCCATGCGGATCCGGCCGTCGGTAGACTTTTCCCGGCCGAGGGCGAGTTTGAGGAACGTGCTTTTTCCGGTGCCGTTGGGTCCGGTCACGCCCAGCCTGTCGCCTGCTAGAAGGTCAAAGGTCATATGCTTGAATAAACATATGTCCCCAAAGGACTTACAGACGCCCTCACAGCGGAGGACGAGTGAGCTCTGGCTTGTCGCATCGGCGAAAGAGAGCTTCATGGTTTTCTTTTCAGTGGGCTTGCTCAGGAAATCCGGGTCGCTGTCGAGCATTCTTTCCAGGCGTTTGGCCCTGCCTCGGGCGGTGCCCCGCATGCCTTCCTGATTCTTGTTGCGGGCGATGAAATCGCGTGTCTGTTCGATCATCTTGACGCGGGATTCATACTGTTTTTGCTGCTGATCTCGTTCGAGCCGGCGGTTTTCGACAAACTGGCTGTAGTTTCCGCGCCAGATCGTGCACTTGCCCTGATCGACCTCGGCGATCTTTTCGGTGACCTTATCGAGCAGATAGCGGTCATGGCTTATGATGATGGCGCCGCCGTTGTAGCTGCGGAGGTATTTTTCAAGCCAGACGGTGGCCTGCAGGTCGAGATGGTTGGTGGGTTCGTCTAGCAGAAGCATGTCCGTTTCGCTGAGCAGTACCTTCGCAAGACCCAGCCGGGATAGCTGACCGCCGCTGAGAGTCGAGGTTTTGGCATTGTAAAGCGGCTCTTCGAGTCCCACGCCGTGTAGGATGGACCTTATGCGGGCCTCGTATGTGTAGCCGCCGTTGCGTTCGAAAAGATGACTCAGGCGGTCGTATTCTGCCATCGCCTCTTCAAGTTCGTCGCCTGATAGTTCACCCAGGCGGGAGGCGAGCGTCTCGATCTTTTTCTGGGTCTTGAACAGATCCGCAAGGCCTGCGTGCATCTCCTGCAGGACGGTATTGTCGCCGCAGAAGATGGGTTCCTGGGGCAGATAGCCGATTTTCAGCCCCTTTCGGACGGATACTTCGCCTACATCGGGGTCGACTTCGGAGAGGATCATTTTGAACAGCGTGGTCTTGCCGCAGCCGTTGGGACCGACCAGGCCGACCTTTTCGCCCGGATAAAACTGCGCCTTGAGCCCGTAAAACAGCGGGTTTCGGTCAAAAGACTTATGAATGTCGGTCAGTTTTATTATGGGCATAAGCTGTTGCTTAAAAAGGTTTTAGGATTTCGGGTCGCTGTTGAGCTTGGCGATTTTTGCACCTGCGCGGGCTACTTCTTTTCTCAGTTTGGCCGGTTTTATGACCTCGACCTGGTCGCCGTAGCCGAGAATCCACCATTTTATCTCGTTCAGGCCGTCCACGCGGAAGTTCGCAGTCAGGCTGCCGTCCTCGTTGAAACTGTGCTGCTGGGTGACGTGCCAGCGGACCTCGGAGACGTTGCGAGCCACTCGCGGACTGAAACGCAGTGTGACATTATACACTTTACCTTCGCGAATCATAGACCAGGCCCGGCCGAAATATTCAGCAATATCAAATTTATCGCCATCGATGAACCGCTTTTTCAATACTGAGAGCTGTTTTATCCTGTTCAGTTTGAAAGTGCGGGTCTCGTCGTGGATGCTGGAATAGCCTACGACGTACCAGGCACGATGGTTGTAGAATATGTGATACGGACTGAATTCGAGTTCTATATCGCCGCCGTCGTAAAGCGAGAAATACGCCATTTTCAGCTTTCTTTTAGCCTTTATCGCCCTCTGGATGGCTGCAAATACACTGTCGAGCTGATCCATTGGCGCATGGTTATGCGGCCGTATCGAGATATTTTCGAGTGAAGAGTTGCAGTAGCTTTTTATCTCGGCAGGCAGGTTGTTCTCGATCTTGATGCCCGCCAGCAGTGCGGAATTTTTGAACGGCAGCGGCAGGTGGGATCGCCCCTTCTGGACGAGCATTAGCAGGCTTAGTGCCTCCTGCAGGTTCAGATCGATCGAGGGCAGGAAAAATTCGGGATCGAGTGTGTAGCCGTGGACTTCGCTGTCGAAACGGAACGGGATGCCGATAGCTTCGAGCTGGTTCAGGTCGCGGAAGATCGTGCGGCGGCTGACGCCCATCAGATCGGCGAGCTGGTCGACGGAGTATTTCTGGCCTGACTGGAGATAGGTCAGTATCTGGACGATCCTGGTTATGCGAGCAAGCTTCATGTCTGGTTCCATGTACAAAACAGGTTAAGCAGGAAGTTTCGGGTATACAACTCATGCAGTTCAAGGTCGTATGATTATAGGTTTGGTCGGTCCGGTGTCAACACCGGTCGCGATAGCCGAGCGGCAGAGCCTATTTTGGGATTGACATTGATGCAAGAGAGGCTAGAATAGTATAAGCGCAGGAATTGTGCGCTTGAAAAACAGTATTAAGACCCTTAAATCAGTGGGGTAAGCAAATGAGGAAGACAATGAAAATATGCAAGGCTGTTTTGCTGAGCATGCTGCTTTGTGTAGTTCTTGTTAATGTGACAGGTTGTTCCAATCTGGGAGAAACCAGAGCGGAAGCTTCCAGAAGATACGAGAGAATTTTGCGTATCAACACCAATCAGATCGGTCATGATCTGGATCTGATATTCATGATGGACAAGCCAAGCACATTGACACCCATGCTTGTCCGTTAGTCTCAACAGCGAAACGAGAACGAAAAGCAACGTTAGAGCGCCCGGGCACGCGAAGCAAAGGCCTGGTGGAGTGTAACCATTGGACGCGATCCTGGAGTACTTATACCAGATTTCTCTGCAAGAACGCCTTGTAGTGCTCCTGGAGCTGCTGCTCATAGGCATAGTGGTGTATTGGGCTGTCAGCTTTCTTGAAGGCACTCGAGGTGAGCGCTTATTTCGCGGCGTTTTGTTCGTTCTTGTAATAGGGGCGTTCGTTCTTAAGGTTGTCGTCGAGCGTTTCGATCTCGAACGGGTTGCCTACCTTTACAACGGTGTAGCACTTCTTGCAATTCTTATCATAGCGATAGCATTTCAGCCGGAGATCCGGCGCGCGCTTATTCGCATCGGACAGGCGAGTTTTCTTTCCAGTTCCCCGCAGCAGCTTACCCGCAGTGTAGAAGAAATAATCAAAGCAGTCTCTCAGCTTGCTTCGACACGAACAGGCGCCCTGCTGGTTATCGAACAGCAAGTCGGACTCGGCGAGTTCGTCGAGACAGGCGTTCGAGTGGACAGCAAAGTAAGCGCGGATCTTCTCAGAACGATTTTTTATCCGGGGACCGCGCTGCATGACATGGCGGTCGTGATCCGGGGAGACAGGATCATTGCTGCGAGAGTACAGTTGCCGCTAGCCGAAGAGTCGGCCAGTCTGAGCGGTAAACAGATCGGTTCCAGGCACAGGGCGGCAATGGGCATAAGCACGAGTACGGACGCGATCGTGATAGTTGTCAGCGAAGAGACAGGCATAGTTTCGCTTGCGATAAACGGGCACCTGGTAAGGAACATTTCAGAGGCACAACTGAGACGGCATCTTACCACTGCTGTGGTTGAGACCACACCCATTGTCGAGAAGATGCAGGAAGTGAACAAGAGTACATCCGAAGGATCGGGCAGGGAGAGCTGATATGAACAAGATACAAGTTACATCACAGCTCAAAAAGCTACTCCTGGTGATCTTTTTGACCGTTCTTATATGGGCCTGGGCCTACAACGCGCTGGAGGACACGACGACACAGCCGGCAACACTGAGCATTTACCAGTCGCCGGATTCGGCGCTGCTGGTCGAATTCGTTGACAGGGAGTCACCGATCGATTTTGAGATAACCGTTAAGGGGCCTGCATCAGGTATTTCGGAGCTCGAGCGTAAGGTGCTGACGGGCGAGGAAAAGCTCGATTTCGTGTTCAACGCAAAAACTGAACGTAAGGATTCGCCAGGCAGATACGTCCTTGACGTCCTGCAGTTTGTCAAGAATAGTGCGAAAATTGAGGTACTGGGACTTACGGTTGAATCCGTGAGCATCGATACCGTGGAAGTTGAAGTCGAGCAGCTTGTGCAAAAGCAGTTGACGGTACAGGTGCTTGACGAGAATGGTTTGCCGCTAGAGCATGAGGACATCAAGCCCTCATTCGTTGAAACATACGTAAGGCCTCAGAGCACAACAGATTCGCTCAAAGCAAGGGTTACACTGACGCCCGATCAGATAGAGAAAGCACGCAAGGGTTACATAACCGCGCAGCCGATAGTCGAGATATCGCCCAACGAATTCAGACAGGCAGCGGCAGTACAGATCAAGCTTCCGCCGACTGCGGACACGTTAGAGAATAAGCTTTTGCCCTATCTGCGTGTTGGGTTTCTAATGGGTGATCAGATGGAAGGTCGGTACGAAGTTGAGCTTATCAATGCTAATGAGGTTGTGAGCACGACGAGATTTCAAGCGACGGATGAGGCATGGGCGGTCTATGAGAATATGCCGTATCAGATAGTCATCCCTGTTTACGAGAATGATGCGGAACAGGAAAAAGTGACTCGCGAGGTTATTTACAACTTCCCGCATGAGTTTCTTGAAAAAGGCGAGATCAAACTGACCGGCAGTCCGCGCACGGCCGAGTTCAGGCTACTTCCTGTCGGCGAGCAGAATCAGCAGCAGTAGGTGAGCCTTTCACGAATGCGATAACAGTCTCAACTGTCATCCACGCCGCCAGCGCCAGTATCAATCCGCCGATCGCCACAAGCAGCCAGTTTTTGCTTTCAATAAACGACAGTTCGTTGAGGACCATTGCCCAGCCTGTGACTATTAGCATTGCGGCACAGGGCAGGCCCGTGACGAGCCATTTCTTACCGCCCTTTTTACGCAGGTACATCGTGACCACGAACAGAGCGAGGACCGCGAGCAGTTGATTTGCGGTGCCGAAAAGCGGCCATAGGACCATCGCTCCTGTGCCGTCCGCACCGGTCGCGAACGCAAGGGCCGCAGCGGTCAGTACCGCGAACGTCGTGGCGATCCATTTATTCGCAAGGCCGGGGATCTTCATATCCGTTGCAAGCTCTGCGGTAATATATCGCTGCAGACGGACCGCGGTATCGAGAGTCGTGCCGGCGAAAGATGCGATAAAAACTCCCATCAGCGTGATGCCGACCGTTTCTGGCAGGCCTATGCTGGTCATCATGTTCGCTGCGCCGCGGACGACGGGTGCGAGCTTATCGCCGAGACCCTTTGCGCCGATCCAGGACGAGTAGAAGTGCTGCCATGCCGACTGGCCGCTGAGTATGGTGCCGTCTTCGAGCGGCAGAGCCATGCCCACGCCTGCGGCGATGCAGATAATGACCAGCACCGCAAGTGCTCCTTCAAGCAGCATCGAGCCGTAGCCGACGAACAGGCTGTCGGGTTCTTTGGCGACCTGCTTGGGACTGGTGCCGGAAGCGACGAGACTGTGGAAGCCGCTGATCGCGCCGCATGCGATGATGACGAACATGAAGGGCCAGATAGAGGGTGTGTCGGCGGGCAGGTTTGTATTTATCGCCGGGGCGACTATGGGCAGGCCGTCGGTGGAAAAGGTGGAGAAGAAAACGCCGCCGATCAGCAGCGCCATCGCGATGAAGAGCTGCCAGGCGTTTATGTAGTCCCGCGGCTGGAGCAGGACCGTGACCGGCAGAGTCGATGCGATCCATGCATATATCAGCAGGATGATGACCCACACTCCGGTCGAGGGTATGCCGAGGATGGGTTTGGTTATGACGACTTCGTTAATGCTGCCGAGCCAGATACAGGCATACATCAGCACGACGGCAACAGCGGTGGACAGGAAGACTTTAAGATTTTTTCGGTAGATCGCGAAGCCCAGTGCCATCGCGATCGGGATCTGCAGCCAGACGGGGATGACCGCGCTTGGGAAACGCGTGAAGACAGCAGCGATGACGACGCCGAAGATGGCGATGACGATCAGCAGGGTGAGAAAAACGACCGTGAAGAAAATAAGGCGGACGCGTTTGTTGATGTATTTGGCTGCGACTTCGGAGATGCTCTTGCCCTCGTTTCGCATGGAGACGACCAGCGAGCCGAAGTCATGCACCGCGCCCATGAAGATACAGCCGAGCGTGACCCAGAGCAGTGCGGGAAGCCAGCCCCAGATGATGCCGATAGCCGGTCCCACGATAGGCCCGGTACCGGCGATGCTGGTGTAGTGATGGCCGAAGATGATGCCTCGGCGGGTGGGGACGTAGTCCGTGCCGTCGGCCAGTTCGACGGAGGGAGCCTTGCGGTCCGCGTTGAGTTTGAATATTTTGCGAGCGAGGAATCGGCCGTAGGTGTTGTAGGCCAGCAGATAACCGGCCCCGCAGATAAGCATTAACAGCAGCGTTTCCATTTTGCATTCTCCGTAATAATGGAAAATGATTTATACGAGGTCGCTATAACAGCCTGTCAGACACTGTATAAAAATGAGCACTTAATTTCTGTCA
The DNA here is from genome assembly GCF_002007645.1 of Anaerohalosphaera lusitana. GTDB lineage: Bacteria > Planctomycetota > Phycisphaerae > Sedimentisphaerales > Anaerohalosphaeraceae > Anaerohalosphaera > Anaerohalosphaera lusitana. The sequence continues at coordinate 500,747 of NZ_CP019791.1, read as the reverse complement.
GGTGACAGGCTCGGTGCATCCGGTGAATATCTTAATGTCTTCGGCGGAACATCAGTCTTATGGGCACCTCTTCGAGGTCGAGCATCTCGCGAAGTTTGTTTATCGCAAACCGCTTGAACGTATTGTTGAACAGACCCGGGTCGTTTACGAACAGCAGCAGCGAGACGGGCCGGACCGCGACCTGCGTAGCGTAATATATCTTCGGGATGCCGCGTTTAGAACCGCCGATGCGGGCCTCGGATATCGTTTCGATCGCTTTGTTGAGCTTTGGCGTGGGGACCTCGGTCGAGGCCTGCTGGAAGACTTCTGTCGTCAGGTGCAGAACGTTTTCGAGATTTTCGCCGGTCGTCGCGGTGGTGAAAGCGATGGGGCAGTGGCGCATGCCGGGCAGCATCTTGTCGACATAGTCCAGGTAGTCGTCCGGATCGGCCGCATCGTTGGCGAGGTCCCATTTGTTGATGACAAGAATGCAGGCTTTGTATTCTTCGTTGATCATGGCGGCAAGCTTCTTGTCCGGCTGGGACAGAGGCAGAGTCGAGTCGACCATGAACAGCACCACGTCGGCCCGCTTGATGCTGCGAGCGGCGCGGGTGTAGCTGTAATATTCGATGCTGTTGGACATCTTGCGTTTCTTGCGAACGCCCGCGGTGTCGATAAGGCAGAATTTCTCGCCCTTGTAATCGAAGATCACGTCGACCGCGTCGCGGGTGGTGCCGGGGATGTCGGAAGCAATGACTCGGGTCTCGCCCACGACGGAATTTATGAACGTGCTTTTGCCCGCATTACGCTTGCCGACGACGGCGATGCGGACGCGTTCGCGCTTGGGCAGCTCAACCGGCATGTGCGAGAGATTGTCTGATACTTTTTCGAGCAGCTCTGCGCGGTTTACGAAATTGGTTGCGGAGATCGGAATTGCTTCGCCGAAGCCTAGACGTTGGAACTCGCCAGCGCTGCCGAGCTGCTTAGGGCTGTCGGCCTTGTTGGCGACGAGAATGACGTCGAGATCATGCTTGCGGAGCATCTGCGCGATGTCCTGATCGAGCGGCATGATGCCGTCGCGGATATCGACCACGAACAGCACGACGTCCGCCATTGCGACCGCGTTGTTGATCTGCTCCTCGACATGTCTGGTCAGCTCGCCTTCGTCTACGATGCCGTATCCGCCGGTGTCGACCAGCTCGACGTATCTGCCGTTGAGCTCGACCAGGGTAGATACGCGGTCGCGCGTAACGCCCGCTGTCGATTCGACGATACTGATCATCTCACCCGCCAGTGAGTTCAGCAGACTGCTCTTGCCCACGTTGGGCCTGCCTACGATTGTAACTACTGGTAATGCCACTTTATGCCTCTAGATAGCTTAGGATAGTGTCGTTAATCGCGCAATTATAGCAGGTGCGCAAGCAAAATAGAAGTCGCTGACGGCAAAAAAGTTACATCTTATTCAGGCGATCAGCCGGCCTGCAGCCAGGGGTCACTGTTTCTTGCGAGTATCGCATTAAGTTTTTCGGTGAGCTGAGTGACCACTTCGGGCTTTTCGTCGGCGATGTTCTTGAGCTGATAGGGGTCGGCTTTGTTGTCGTGCAGGATGGTTTTGGTGATACCTTCGCCCTTTTTCTTTGTCAGCTCCAGCGTGTATCGGTGTGTTCTGACTCCGCGACGGCCGTATGCTGGCTGACCGTACGGTATCCATATGTACAATTGAGCGTCGGGTCGTTCACCTTGCCCGGTGAGGAAGACGTCCGCTCGGCTGGTGCCTTCGACGTCTTGCGGTATGTCCCGCTTACGGCCCATCATCTCCAGCAGCGTCGGGTAGATGTCTGGCGATGAGATCAGCAGGTCATCATGACGCGGCTTGATCTTGCCTGGCCAGCGGACGATGAAAGGCACGCGCATGGATTCTTCCCAGTGGACGTTCTTTGTAGAGTGGCTGTGACAACCCAGACAGTTGCCGTGATCCGACGTAAAGACTACGATCGTGTTCTCGTCCAGTCCCTGTGCCTTGAGCTCTTTGAGGATCCTGCCGAACTGATCGTCGACACCGGTGACCTGTGCGAAATAGTTGCGGACGTTCTTGCGATAATATTTGCCCCAGCGTTCGTCGGCAGGCGGAACGTTTGGTCGGTTCACAAGCTGCTCGTCCGTCTTGTCGGCGTACATTTTCTTGTATTTTTCCGGCACGAGGTGGTAAGGCGTGTGCGGCGGGTTCATAGACACGACCATCGCGAAAGGTTTGTCCGGATCGCGGTATTTGCCGTCGTCATTCCGAATGAAGGATATGGCTTTGTCCGCTTCGTGCTCAGGACCCCACTGGTCGACGTAATGGAACTCGTTTCGGCCCGCGTCGGTTGACCAGTACAGAGGCCGATTGTGGTAATCGTATGTGCCGTATGCGTACCAGTAGTCGAAGCCGTGCCGGCGTTCGGGCGAGCACCACTCGTTCCACGCGAACTTGCGGCTGTTGTTGGCGCAATGTACGTACGGCACGTATGGAGCATCAAGGTGCCACTTGCCGATGTAGCCGAGACTGTAGCCCTTGTCCTTGAGGACGTCCGACCAGCAGCGATCGTCCTTGTTGAGCTCGTAGCCGTACAGCGAGCCGTTGGAATTGCAGTTGCTCAGTACGCCGTTTGAATGCGGATACTTACCGGTCATCAGCATGCCGCGATATGGGCTGCAGACCGGATAATTACTCACCGCCTGGGGCAGGACCAGGCTTTCGCTAGCGAATTTGTCGAGGTTGGGAGTGATAACCGGATCTTCATCCAGGAATCCAAGTGCCTGGCCCCGCATCTGGTCGGGAAAGACGAATACGAGATTTGGCTGTTTGGAACCGGAACCTTTGCCGGACTTACGGCTGGTTGAAGTTGCTGCGCAGCCTGCAAAGCCTAGAGCTGCTACACTGCCGCCAGCGAGCCTGATGAATTCACGTCTGTTCATAGAACATTCCCACAATTAATAACAGATATGCGAGCTGAATTTTAGCATAATGGGTTCGATTATTCAAATGGTCCTTTGAAGATTCGCTGTCCGGAAGGCACAGGGTTCGTATCCGCTAAAATGCCCAATAAAGCATTGACCTGCATGCGGGTTTTACTTAGTATGCCGATTCGATACCTAACCAAAACACTAGTAATAGGGAGAAAATCATGGCCAATGTAATTTTACAGACCGACATCCCTGGCGTACCGGTAAAGCACGGCAAGGTCCGCGACATCTATGATGCGGGCGATCATCTGATCTTTGTCGCCTCGGACAGGCTCAGCGCATTCGACGTTGTGCTCAAAACCGGCATACCATATAAAGGACAGGTGCTTACACAGATATCGAAGTTCTGGTTCGACTTTCTTTCGGATACTATCGACAACCACGTTGTGTCGATGGACGTCGAAGATTTCCCCGCTCCGTTCTGCAACTACCCCGACCAGCTTCGCGGCAGGTCGATGATGGTCAAAAAGACCGAGGTTCTGCCCGTCGAGTGCATCGTTCGTGGTTATCTGGCTGGTTCCGGCTGGAAGGAATACCAGAAGAGCCGGACGGTATGCGGCATCGAGCTGCCGGCGGGACTCAAACAGTGTGACAAGCTGCCCGAACCGATCTTCACGCCTTCAACCAAGGCTGAGCAGGGTCTGCATGACGAGAACATCTCGTTCGATAAGGCTGTCGATATCATCGGCGAAGACAAGGCCAACTTTGTACGAGACACAAGCCTGGCGATCTTCAAAAAGGCCAGAGATTATGCCGAGTCCAAGGGTATCATCCTTGCGGACACGAAATTCGAGTTCGGCCTGATCGACGGCAAGATCATCCTGATCGATGAAGTATTCACGCCTGATTCGTCACGATTCTGGCCTGCGGATAAGTACGAGCCGGGCAAGAACCAGGAATCGTTCGACAAGCAGTTCGTTCGTAACTATCTCGAAGAGACCGATTTCGACAAGGACGGGCCCGGCATCGAGCTGCCGACGGACATCATCGAAAAGACCTCGGCCAAGTACATCGAAGCATACGAAAAACTGACCGGCCAGGAATTTCAGAAGTAGCCTGTAGTTCTGGTTTGCAAAATTTAGTATGGTATTATCCGGAGGGCATCCATTTTGGGTGCCCTTCGTTTTTTTGTGGAACGCCCGTTCGTGTTTCTGGTATAGTGACACCTTTGGGCGTGAACTCTAACGGATAGGTTGCAAATGGCTTTGCCGATCATAGATATTGACAGTGTGACATTCCGCAGGAAAGACAGCGTTATACTTTCCGACGTTTCGTGGCGCATCGAGCCGGGCCGAAACTGGGCGCTGCTCGGCGGTAACGGTGCGGGCAAGACGACGCTGCTGAATATAGTTCTGGGCTACGCATGGCCGACGACTGGCAGCGTGACGGTATTCGGCGAGAAGTTCGGCGACTGCGCGATCCGCGAACTGCGAAAATCGGTCGGCTATGTAAGCTCGTCGATGGGTGACCGTGTGCCGACTTTAGACACGCCTTTGGAAATCGCGATGTCCGGGATCGATGCGTCCTTCGGATTGTATCGGCAGTTCACGGAAGCTGAGACTGTTCGCGGTCGCAGGACGTTGGAAGCTGTAAACGTTGCGCATCTGGCCGAAAGGAAATTTGCGACATTGAGCCAGGGCGAACGTCAGCGGGTACTTATCTCGCGGGCGCTTGTGAACGAGCCGAAACTGCTGGTGCTGGATGAGCCTTGCGTTGGGCTGGATCCCGCGGCAAGGCACGATTTTCTCTGCGACCTCGGCGAGATGGCGGGCCGTGATGATGCGCCGGCGATAATTTTCGTTACCCACCATATCGAAGAAATACATCCCTGGCTGGACAGCGTCTTCATGCTCAAGGACGGAAGCTGCCTGGCGAGCGGGTCGAGTGAAAAGCACATCAACAGTGATACGCTCGGCGAACTTTTTAACTGTGATTGTGAAGTAACGCGCACCGGCCACGGCTGGTCGCTGAACATAAACGGGAAAACCAATGATCGATAACAAACCGAGCCTTCGTCTGCAGTGGGGTCAGCTCCTCGCTGTCAGCGGCGCACATTTCCTGGTGGACGTTTACGCGGGGATGATGCCCGCGATCCTGCCTGCCGTGCGCGACAAGTTCAATATCTCGCTTACGATGGGCGTTGCACTTATCAGCACGCTTTACATAAGCTGTAACATCATGCAGATCGGCACCGGACACGTGCGGGCACAAAAGGACAAGCCGCTGCTGATGTACATAGGCCTTGCTCTGGGGGCGGTACTGTGTTCGTTCGCTGCATTTCCAGCGCAGGAAGCGGGCGTCGAGGCGAGCATATACATCAAGCTAACTTTAATACTGCTTGTGATAATAGCGGCCAGCGGTCTTGCGATGGTGCATCCGGAGGGGCTGCGCGCGGTGCATAGACTCGATGGCATTCAGCCGGCGATGAGTACGGCTGTTTTCATGGCGGGCGGTTTCATGGGCTTTGCCTCGGGCGGCTACATCGCGACGCTGTTGGTCGAGGCGTTTGGCTTCAAGGGGCTGTACTTTCTCTGCCTCGGATCAGCGGCAGGCATTGCTGCGATATATCTGCTGCGGGTTCGTCTCGCCGTAGAGAAAACGCCGACCGAGGTCGTTGAACAGAAAGTCGCGAAGGTAACGCAGCTTCCCTTCTGGCCGTTGATGATGATAGCAATACCCGCGACGACGGCGACGACGGTGTTCTGTTCGCTTCTGCCGTCGCGTCTGGAGGAGCTTGGCTATGCACTTTCTTACGGCGGTATCGCGACACTGATCTACGGCGGCGGTTCTGCGATAGGCTCGTTCCTGTGGGCGCCGATCGCGCACCGCAAAGGTGAGATGAAACTGTGCGCGGTTTTGCACCTCGCGGGTCTGCCTTTTCTGTTTGCGTATCTTGGGATGATGGACAACGGCTATGCGGTCATTCTGCTGGCTGCTGCGGGCTTTCTGTCTTCGTCGGCGTATCCGCTGGTTGTGACGATGGCGCGAAGCGCGAAGGGCCTGACGCTTGGCCTGCGGATGGGTCTGGTTGTCGGCGGCGCGTGGGGCCTGGCAGCAGTACCGCTGCAGGTGCTCGGGCCGGTCGCCGAGGAGTTCGGCATACAGATCGTGCTCTGGTATACGCCCATCGGCTACGTGATCGCGGGCGTCGCAGCGCTGATGCTTGCGGCACGGGGCAAGGCGAAAATGAAAATCAAAAACGAGGCGACCAGTGCGGCATAAGCTGGGTATATTCTCATTCTTCGGCTATAGGCTTAGCCTGACCACGCGTGTCAAGCTGATACGGCAGGCGGGCTTTGAGATGACCGGGCTGTGGTGGCACGAATTTGCCAAGGGCGCAGAGCCGCTGAAGGATCGGCCGCGGATCGTACGCGATCATGGCCTGGAGCTGGACAACGTACACATCCCTTACCGCGGCGCGAAGGCGTTGTGGAGCAGGGAGAAATCGCGCCGCCAGAGGTATGTCGACTACTGCCGTGAATGCCTGGAGGACTGCGCACGACACGACATCGGCAAAATGGTGATGCATCTTTCGGTGGGTAATAAGTATGTACAGCCGAACGGTCATGGTCTGGATACGTTGCGCCAACTGGCGGAGTTTGCCGAAAACGTCGGTGTGGACATTGCATTCGAAAACACACGACATATCGAAATGCTGGACGCGGTGCTCGATCAGATCGATTCGCCTGCGGTTTCGTTCTGTTACGATACGGGGCATGACAATGTCTGGGGCGAGCCGGCCGGGCAGATCGCTGTAGACTGGGCGGAGAGAATGTCGATAACACACCTGTCGGATAATCGCGGGATCATGGACTGGCACAGTCCGATCGGCGAGGGGAATTACGATTGGCCGTTTCTGGCCGAGACGCTAAGCCGTTGTGAGTATGCCGGGCCGCTTATGCTCGAAGTGTTTACGCGTGACAGGGAGCTGCCGCCGAGAGTTTTTCTGGATAATTGTTTTCACGGATTGCGAAACTTTGCTAAAATGGTTGCAGAACAATCTGTATACCAAAAGCAGGAGACGCGGACCTATGATCAATTATGATATGCACATACATACAGAGTACTGCGGCCACGCGCCGGGCATGACCGTACCGGTGATACTCGAGCGGGCGGACGAGCTGGGGCTGGAGACGATCTGCATCACGGACCATATCTTCGTCGAGGAGGATCTCGAACTGATCGACAAGATACGCGATGAGGTTGAGCGAACCACTTCGGACTGCACCGTGCTGGTCGGCGCGGAAGTTGACGTCGATCCGGATCACTTCGACGGTACGCTGATAACGGATCGCATTTCACAGCTCGACTATGTTCTGGCGAGTTTGCATTATGTGCCGGGTGTTGGTGAGTTCGCGGAGACTCCGGACGACAATCCACTCGAGCCGGAAGTATTGCTTGAGCGTTGGCGAACAACATTGCTGGGCCTGGCGGCGGATAAGCACGTCCACGCGATCGGCCATCCGGGTAGAATGATCGGTTCGTCGCTCGATCTGGATTCGCACTACGAGGACATTCTCGCGATATTCGAAGAGGTCGCCCCGGTCAGCGCGAAGAATAATACCGCCTGGGAACTTAACGAGCTGACCGCGTATCGTCTGTCGGATTACTATCGGCAGCAGTGGTACCGCATATTTGAGATAGGACACGCGGCAGGCGTGAAGCTGATCTACGGCTCGGATGCACATGCGCCTGAGGACATCGGCTATTACGAAGAGATCAAGGCGCTGCTGGCCAAGCTGCCCGAAGACGCACTGGCACGTCCGACCGATTTACTGAAGGTGCCGTCGTAATCCTTGTGAAACTGTCGGTGATTTATCAGCACAGCATCGTTTCGAACAAATAAAAAACGGGACGCGGCATTGAAAACCGGTCCCGTTTATTTGTGCGCACGTTTGGTTTGAATTACAATCCCCATGCCCTTGCGAATGCGTCGAAGCTGCGGTCGTATGTCTTTTCGACTTCGTCCGGGAAACAGCAGGCGGGAAGCTGTTTCGAGCGAAGATGTTTATGCAGACAGTCACAACACACACCCTTGGTGCCGCAGGGATATGAACAGTTACAGAAGTCCAGATTCTTCTCTTTTTTGCATTCCATATTTCGCCTCTCAGTCAAAACTCATTTTTATGACAATATCAATTTGTCGGTTCATTATACGCAAACATCAACAAAGAATCAAACCGCTCACGCGAAGTGCAGCTCTATGATCTCCTTGTCGGTCAGCTCGTGTGTCTTCTGCACGTTCTGGCCGTCGTGAATGTCCGGCGCGTTCCATGCACGCGCGCTCTGCAGCTTTTCCGCAAGCTCACGATGGATCGTAAACGCAAGGTCCTCCACTGTCGAACCCTTGTCAAGCGTGAACGGCTCTTTCATGTCCGGCTCCTTGCCTGGCTTTTTCGCGTAGACGCGTACGACGTTGAGTAGCTCAAAAACGCGTGCTACCATTTCGTGCAGTCCTTCGCCCGTGTGCGCGGAAAACGGCAGGTACTCGAAATCACGCTCGGTCAGTTCCGCCAGCGTCTCGATCGTCCCGTCCGGTGCGGCATCGATCTTGGTGCATATCACGATCGTCTTGCGAGCCAGCCGGTTACCCTGCTCGTCCTGCTCATCGGTATTCTCATCAGGCAGAAGCCGGTGCGACTGCAAATACTCAGTGCAGACCTCCATCTGTTCGAGCGGGTCGGCAGCGACGTCGATCACGATGCCGATGATGTCACAGTTGCGGTAGGTGTTGACCATGCCCGCGGGCGCGTAGTCTGGCGTGATCGGCGGCATATCCACGATCTCGATCTGAACGTCCTCGTGATACATCATGCCCGGCACAGGTGTCTGCGTCGCGAACGGAAAATCCGTCACGTTCACCGACGCTTTCGAAACCGCCGCGACGACCGAGCTCTTGCCGCAGTTGGGCGTGCCCACGAGTACGAGCTGACCCGCGCCGTTTTTCGGAACGTGAAAAATGTCCGTGCGCTTGCCGCCCTTTTTGCCGCCCTCTTCGACTGCTGTTCGAAGCTTGCTGAGCTTTTTGCGCAGATCCGCCCGCATGTGATCGGTACCCTTGTGCTTGGGTATCACACGCAGCATCTCCTCCAGTGCCAGGATCCGCTCTTCATCCGTCGAGGCACTCTTGAACCACTTCTCCGCCTTGAAATAATCAGGAGTCAGATTCGCGGGCATAATCGCTTATCCCTATAACTGACTGCAAAAAAAGAAGGCCGGACACAGCGCCCGCGCCTTCCTGAAAATTTTAAAAAGTTATTCGCTGACTTTTGCCGCGATCATGTCGCCGACCTCGTCCGTGCCGTAGCCCATCTCGCCGGCCGCCATGCTCTTGAACTTGTTCGCGGTGCCCCACTTGACTGCGTCTTCGATCGCGGTCGCGGCTTCGTCCTCTCCCAGCGAACGCAGCATCATAGCGCCGCTGCAGATCGCAGCCAGCGGATTGATCACGTTCTGACCGGTGAACGATGGAGCGGTTCCGCCGATCGGCTCGAACATGCTCACGCCCTCTGGGTTGATGTTGCCGCCCGCTGCGATGCCCAGCCCGCCCTGCGTGATCGCGCCGAGGTCGGTCACGATGTCGCCGAACATATTGCTGGTCACCATCACGTCGAACATTTCCGGGCTCTGGATCATGTACAGGCAGACCGCGTCGACGTGGTAATATTCGCGTTTGACGTCCGGATAGTCCGCATCGCCGATCTCGTTGAATGCGCGTTCCCACAGATCGAAAACGTAGGTCAGCACGTTCGTCTTACCGACCAGTGCGAGCGTGTTGTTCTCGCCCTTGCCGCGAGCCTTCTTGCCGTACTTGCGTGCATACTCGAACGCGTAACGCAGGCATCGTTCGACCTGGTATCGGCTGTAAACGCAGCTCTGTACCGCGACTTCGTGCTGCGTACCCTTCATTGTAAAACCGCCCGTGCCGGTGTAAAGCCCGCCAACGTTTTCGCGAACGACCGTGTAGTCGATCTCGTCGGGACCCTTGCCGGTGATCGGACATGAAACGCCCGGATACAGCTTGACCGGACGCAGGTTGATGTATTGGTCCAGCCCAAACCGAGCCTTGAGCAGAACGCCCTTTTCCAGGATACCAGGTGCGACCTTCGGGTCGCCGATAGCGCCCAGCAGGATCGAATCATAGCCGCCCAGCTCTTCGAGACTTTCGTCGCTGAGCGTTTCGCCCGTCTTGAGATAACGTGTCGCGCCGAAATCGTACTCGGTCAGCGCGAGCTCGAAACCAAATTTTTCCGCCGCCGCTTTTGCGACCTTAACAGCTTCGCGTGTTACTTCCGGCCCGGTTCCGTCGCCGGGGATTACAGCAATATTATACTTCGCCATTGATACTTTCCTCTTGCAGAATTTACAATCTGATCAGCAATCCGGCCAACCGAAAATGAAGGCCGGTCAACTTTTATTAACTCAGACCTTCTTCTTTTTGATGTGGTCGAGCAGTCCGCCGTCGCGAACGATCTCCAGTGCGAAATCCGGCAGCGGGCTGAACGAAATTTCCTCACCGCGGGTTTCGTTGTAGATGATGCCCGCGTCGTAATCTATCGCCAGCTTGTCGCCGTCCTTGATCGCGTGCAGAGCTTCGGGCAGCTCGATAGGATAGAAGCCGCAGTTAATGCAGTTGCGGTAAAAGATCCGCGCGAACGACTGAGCGATCACCGCACCGACTTTCGCTCCCTGCAGCGCCCAGACAGCATGTTCCCGGCTCGAACCGCAGCCGAAATCCTCGCCCGCAACGATCACATCGCCGGGCTGCGACTTGTTGACGAACTCCGTGTCGAGATCCTCCATGCAGTGCTTTGCCAGCTCCGCATGGTCGTCGGTATTCAGATACCTGGCCGGGATGATCTCATCGGTATTGATATGATCCCTTTTGTAAACGTGTGCTTTGGCCATCTTATTTCCTCGTGTATATTTTCGTGTGTGGTCTTTTTATTTGTCGTCCGGCTTACATGTACTTACGCGGATCGGTGAGCTTGCCTTCGATCGCGCTTGCTGCCGCGGTCGCCGGGCTCGCCAGGTATACTTCGCTCTTCGGATGTCCCATCCTGCCGACGAAGTTCCTGTTGGTCGTGCTCACGCAGCGTTCGCCTTCTGCGAGAATGCCCATGAACCCGCCAAGACACGCCCCGCATGTAGGAGCGGAAACGACACAGCCGGCGTCGTAGAATATTTCAGCAAGTCCTTCGTCAATGCACTGCTTCCATATCTCCGGCGTTGCGGGAACAACGATCGTTCGGATAGCAACTTCCTTACCCTTGAGTATCTCCGCTGCGATACGCAGGTCCTCGATCCTGCCGTTGGTGCAGCTTCCGATGTACGCCTGATCCATCTCCAGCCCCGCGCATTCGCTGATCGGCGCGCCGTTACTTGGCAGGTGAGGCTTTGCGACCATCGGTTCGAGTGCCCCGCAGTCGATCTTGATCGTTTTTACGTATTCGGCATCGCCATCGGATTCGAAGACATCGTATTCACTCGTATCCTTGAGAGTTTCAGTCAGGTACTTCTTAGTGACCTCGTCAACGCCGATGATGCCGCTCTTGCCGCCTGCCTCGATCGCCATGTTCGTGATCGTCATCCGCGCTTCCATCGTCATGTCCTTGAGCGCGTCGCCGACAAATTCCATCGCCATGTACAAAGCGCCGTCCGTACCGATCTGCCGGATCACTTCGAGAATGACGTCCTTGCTGTAAACGCCTTCGCTCAGCTTGCCGTTTAAAATGAACTTGAGCGAAGCGGGCACCTTGAACCAAAGCTCACCGGTCGCGATCGCTGCTGCCAGGTCAGTCGAGCCGATACCGCTGCTGAACGCTCCGAACGCGCCATATGTGCATGTATGCGAGTCGCCGCCAACGATCACTTCGCCCGGACGGATGTGGCCCTGTTCGGGCAGCAACGCGTGACAAACGCCTGCCTTGCCCAGCTTGTAATAATTTGTGATGCCCTTTTCCTTGCACCATGTATCCAGCCGTTTGTGCAGCTCTGCACTTTTAATATCCTTGGCCGGCTGGAAGTGGTCCGGCGTGACCACGATCTTATCCGGATCGAACACCGTGTCGATGCCCTTCTCTTTGAGCATTGAAATTGCAGGCGGCGTGGTTACGTCGTGACACATGATCACGTCGATCTTCGCGTTAACTATATCGCCTGCCTTGACACTTTCCTTACCCGCTGCCTTGGCAAATATCTTTTCGGTTATCGTCATTCCCATAGATCAAAAACTCCTGTCTGGCTTCCCAGCGTTCATAATGAAAATAAAGACGACCCGATCCGTGACCGGGCCGACCGTAATGCACTAAAGTTCTACTCGCGTTTCCTGTTCGCGGTTCTTCCAGCCGACCATGCGGTTGATCGCGCTGACGTAGGCCTTGGCGCTTGCCTCGACGATATCCGTCGAAACGCCCCTGCCCATGAACGTGCGCTTGCCGTCACTGACGCGAACGGTCGCCTCGCCCATCGCTTCCTTTCCGCCGGTTACCGCCTGGATGTTGTAGCCTTCGAGCTTGGGCGACTGTTCACACGCGAGCCGTACCGCTTCGTAAGCCGCATCGACCGGGCCGTCGCCGCATGCAGCTGCCTGTTTGCTTTCGCCGTTGACGATCATTCGCACGCTTGCCGTCGGCAGTGTACCCGTTCCGCACGCAACATGCAGGTATTCGAGTTTGTAAATCTGCTCGCCGCCGCGAACCTCGTCGCCGATGATCGCGACAAGGTCCTCGTCGAAGATTTCCTTTTTCTTGTCCGCGATTTCGAGGAACTTTTCGTAAGCGGCCTTGCTCTCTTCCGGACTCAAGTCGTAGCCGAGCGTCTTGCACCGGTCGACAAAGCCCGCCCTGCCGGAATGTCTGCCCAGAACCATCCGCGACTCGCCCAGGCCGATCGACTCGGGCGTCATGATCTCGTATGTCTCGCGTTTCTTCAAAATACCGTCAACGTGAATGCCTGACTCGTGCGCGAATGCGTTCTTGCCGACGATCGCCTTGTTCGGCTGGATCGAGAAACCGGTCAGATGCGAAACGAGCTGACTCGTGCGGTAGATCTCTTTGGTATTGATGCTCGTATCGATATCCTCGAATGCGTCCGAGCGAGTGCGGATCGCCATCACGACTTCTTCGAGGGCACAGTTGCCCGCCCGTTCACCGATGCCGTTGATCGTGCACTCGATCTGCCTCGCGCCGTTGCTCACGCCCGCCAGCGAATTCGCAGCCGCCAGACCGAGATCGTTATGACAGTGCGTACTGAGAACCACGTCCTTGTCACCGACGACCTTCTCGTTCAGCTCGGCGATGATCTTTCCGTACTCGTAAGGCAGTATATATCCGACCGTATCCGGAATATTCAGCGTCGTCGCGCCCGCCTCGACCACGGCATTGAGTATCTCCACGAGAAAAGCCATATCGCTTCTGCATGCGTCCTCGGGTGAGAACTCTACCTCATCGGCCAGGCCCTTCGCTTCTTCTACCGCTTTTACCGCCATTTTCAAAACTTCGTCAGGCTTTTTGCGAAGCTTGTATTCCATGTGCACCGGCGAGGTCGCGATGAAGGTGTGGATCCTGCTCGTTTTTGCAGCCTTAAGCGCATCGCCCGCGGCCTGCAGGTCCTTGCTGTTGGCGCGAGCCAGTCCGCAGATGGTCGGGCCGTCGACATTTTCCGCACACAGGCGGGTCGCCTCGAACTGTGCCGGCGAGCTGACCGGGAAACCGGCCTCGATCACATCCACGCCCAGCTTGGCGAGCTGATGTGCCACTTCGATCTTTTCCTCTATTGACAAAGACGCACCCGGCGACTGCTCGCCGTCACGCAAAGTAGTGTCGAAAATCGTTACCTTTTCAGATGACATGGTCTTTTCTCCATATATTGTGATTGTCAACGCGGATTATGCGCTAAAAAACGCGGAAAATCCACCTCAAACAGATAAAAACGAAAAACGGAAAGTGATTTTTGTGGGAGGGAGTAATATGCGCCTAACGGCGCAGAAGGAGCAGGGCCAGAAGATTGCTGCGAACCGAAATGTTCTCAATAGCCGTACTCATAACCCAAATAATAGCGTTTACCCGCTAAAATGACAAGCAAAAAACCAGCTACACACAGGAAAAGCCGCTTTCCCTGCCGGCCCAGCATGCTGCGCACAGAAAAAAGCAGGCCAGTGAAAGCCTGCTTTGGTTCGGTAAATTTCGAGAAAGACTTTCTTAGTTGCGCGGCAGCGGAACCGCATAACCATCGATCATCATCTCAAGATCTTCATTGCCGGGCTGGTCGGCAGATACTCTATCGCGGTCAATAGCAAATTCAACTGTTCGCTTATCTTTCCATTTAAATACCTCCGCACTGCCGTCTGCATAGGAAAGACTGCTTCCCTCATTGTGGAAGACGGCTGGAGCGTTCCACCAGCTAGGCTCGCTTTGATTTGGATTCCAAATCTGCCAGGAACCGCCATTGTAGTTTGAGCCTGACCCGTCATAATTCTCCTCGACGAATACATAAGTCGAACTTGGCTGCTTGATCGCACTATGCTTTTTGACTGCGTATCCGGATAGTTGGGGCCGCAGCTCTTCACCGTTGAGGCCTCCCTGAATGCCGTAGGACCTGAACATCTGATAGGCAAGACCGCCCTCATCTTCTGTGCCGTGTTTGACTCTCTTATCACTAGGACAGTGATACAGGTCGACATTTTTGGTGTACTCATAAAGCGTTCCCGCTCTGATGCCCCGGTATCTGTCCTTCAGTGTGACATCCACTCCGGCGTTACCTCGCCACTGCAAAGTTTCAGTTAGCGGAGCAGCTACCCAAGCATCGGTGGTTTTCGTTGCTGTATCCCAATTCCAAGTATTGGAATTGGCGAGCCGATCCTGGTTGTCGTTGCAGTACAGTATATAAGACTGGATGAGCCCACGCTGATTACCAAGACAAACTGCTCCCGTGGCCTTCTCCTTCACCACACTCAGTGCCGGAACCATTATCGACATCAGCAACGCGATAATCGCGATAACAACCAGCAGCTCAATTAATGTAAAACCTTTACTGCGACCCATGTTAACTCTCCCGAAAAAATGTGTTTACATTATTATACCCCAGAAACAGATGGATTGGAATAAAAAAATCACAATGTGAGGAAATTCCCGAAATTTTACCGGCGCACAAAAAAAGCAGGCCACCTAAGGACCTGCCTTTTGAGTAATTTTTCCCGATGTATTTCAGTAATATTGGATTAGCGTTTTTGATATATCGGACTGCCGTCGTGGTTCTCCCCACGTTTGACATCATGCTGAGTATCAAAGTTCTTGTGCCATCTTAGTGACCACATTTCGCTAAGGGCTACAGACTCGGCGTGACCATCAGCAAAAACAAGATTTGTCCTTTTTCCATGCCGGTCCATGATAAACCGGATCATGTTTCCTGTTGTGTCGCCGTAAGGATCCCAGAAGTCTCCTCCCAGGTCATAATCTTCCGGTACATAGTGATCATCGTCTGGCCAGGCATCTACAAACTTTGCATCAGCATAGAGGGGAACACTGGAGGCCTGCTTTACAGATCCTAGCTTTTTATAGTAGTTTGGTCCTTCCTTGTCGCTGTAAAACCAGCCGTTCAGGCCGTAACAGCCGTATTCACAATCATCAAGTGTGTCGCCGTACTTAAACATCCAGCTTTTTCGCGAATTTCCCGTTACAGCCCCTTGCAAATCGACATCCGAAGGTTTGGGTTTAACCTTCGCGCTGGGACAGTACCTTGCCTCGTCAACCTCTGCTGCATAAGGTGCCAGTTGTCTCACCCATACGCGGTAACCGGCAAAGTTTCCAGCATCGTTGTAATAATACTGCTCAGGCATCTTGCCATTATGTTCCTCAGCATATAATCGTGAAGCAAGTCCGAGTGTCTTCAGATTCGTCCTGCAAACCAGAGACTTTGCCTTCTCCTTAACCATGCCCAGAGCCGGCATCATTATCGCCAGCAACAGCGCAATGATCGAGATAACCACTAGCAGCTCGATTAACGTAAAACCGCTTCCTTTGTGCCTCATTCTAATTCTCCAGAAAACTCAGTGTTCTTTCACGCTTAATGATTGCGAAATTGGGTTTTTCTACGGAAAAATTCGAAATATGTGCAAAAAAATTGGTGAACCATAATCATTGCGAGCATTGTTTTTTCGCTGTTTAAACAGATGTTTGTTTCAATTGACCCTAAGGTGGAAATCTGCTTTACTGACAGCATGTTTGAAGTCAAATATGCCATTTTCAGTACTCAGGCAGGGTTTGTCGCGCTGGTATGCGCAGAGGACAGGCTGGTCCGTGTATTCCTGCCGGTCGCGAGTAGGGTCTCAGCCGTATCAAAGGTTGGCATATTCTGCCCGTCCGCCCGCGAAGAGCAGTCTATATTTCCCGATCTGCAGGAGAAAATAGTTCGCTATTTCGAGGGCGAATACGTGGTTTTCCGCGAAGACGCAGCATCTGCTCTGGCAGGTTACAGTGAAATAGCTGGCCGGGAGGATATCAGCAGCCGGCTCCCGGATATGGTGCACATGACACCCTTCCGCAAAGACATTTTGCTCGCCTGCAATCGTGTAAATTATGGCCGGACAGTATCTTACGGCGAACTGGCTCGCTTGGCAGGCCGACCCAAAGCCGCCCGTGCCGTGGGAAACGCACTTGCGGACAATCCTTTTCCCATAGTGGTCCCCTGTCACCGCGTAATCCGCTCAAATGGTTCACCAGGCGGCTTCATGCACAACCAGCCCGGAGCACAGGACCTCAAGTGCCGCATGCTGCAGCTTGAAAAACGGTAATTCATGCCCGCCGATTTCAGGTATTTCTTTCAATCGGTAATTTTAACCAATTCCTCTTACCCCTCTCACACATCCCTAACAGCAAAACCCGAAGTAATAGCAGAAGCTTGAAGGGTCAGAACCAGCCCCTGCAGTAGGGAGTTTCGTTACCGCCTTCATGTGCACTGAATGCATCATATGTATGCTTTAAATGTCGAGGTGCGGCAGAAGGAATAGAGTAAAATCTGGTTGGTTTCCTTGTAAGTGATTTATAAAGCAGTACTTAGAATGTCAAGTTCCGTCTGGCACGGCCATTGCTATTTGGAGTTATAGTAAATCATTTTTCCTGAAAGGATAAAACTATGGCACGGATAGTATATGGTATCGCAGGCGAGGGTTTCGGTCACAGCAGCCGGGCGCATCTGATCAGCAAGGCATTGATCGAGGCGGGTCACGATGTGATGTTCGCGGTCTTCGACAAGTCGCTCCGCTATTTCAGACAGTATTACCCCGCCCAGGTGCGGGAAATATCCGGCTTTCAGTTCGTATATCAGCACGATAAGGTCTCCCTCTCTCGCACGCTTTTAAGAAACGTGCACAAGTTCCCAACAATGGTCGGTCGGAACATTCGCGTATTCTGGGGCGATTGTGCAAGATTTGATCCGGACCTGGTGATAACCGACTTCGAACCCTTCTCCGCGCTGTGGGCGCGTGTCAAATCCATCCCATGCATCAGCGTCGATCACGAACACCTGCTGTGCAACTGCCGATACGAAAAACCGGCTGCGAGCATGTTGACCAGCTACATATCCGAAAAGGTCACCTCGCAATACCTCGGCAGCAACGTGGACAAATACGTCGTGCTGAATTTCTTCAAAGCCAAACGAACGGACCGTCAAACCGTAGTCACCCCGCCTGTGCTCCGTCCCCAGGTCCTTGAGCAGTCCCCCAGCCGGGGCGATCACATACTCTGTTACGTCACCTCGGCCCAGATGAAGGAACATTTCCTTCGCGTCTGTCGCCGATTCCCCGAGCAAAAGTTCGTCATCTATGGTATGGATTCGGCCGGTAGCATCGATAACCTTCATTTCCGCGAACGATCGACCGAAAATTTCCTCACTGATCTGGCGTCCTGCAGGGGCATCGTCGCGACCGCAGGCTTTTCGTTGATCAGCGAGTGCCTGCATTTCGGCAAGAAGATGCTGCTCAACCCCGTCCAGCAGCAATACGAACAGATGGTCAACGCTCACCACGCTGCAAGACTGGGCGCGGCGATGACCACCGACAGCCTCAACGAAAAAGTTCTGGCGGATTATCTTGATTTTCTCAAAACCCCACTGCCCGAAAACGAGAATATTCTTCTGCCGGACAACGAGCTCTTCTTCAAAAAGCTCGACAGAGTGCTTAACGTACTTACCGCCGGCCGGGTCAGCGTTCGACCCGCGGCGAAAACCGATAACGCAAAATTGGAGCCTGTGGCAGTCGCATGATCACTCAAAAACAGATCAAACAGAATGGGCCGCTGTTTATCATCAGTGACCTGCATCTCGGTTCGGGCGGTGCACGTGACGAGTTCGCCTCGTCCAACAAACGCAAACTCCTCGCGGAGTTTCTCGACATGGTAGAATCCGAAGCGGGCCAGGTAGTGATCCTCGGCGATCTCGTCGACCTTTGGCGATTCAATCTGCGATCCGTTGTCCGCACACACCGCGAGCTGTTCGACCGGCTCTACGAAATGAACGCTATATACGTCGTCGGCAACCATGACCGCGGCCTGCGATCACTAAAGGCCCAAACCGTGCATCCACTGCTGGGCAACGTAACAGGCCCGGTAAAGATTATTCACGGCAAGCGAGATCTCGTACTCATGCACGGACACGAAGTCGACGCGATGAACAAATTCATCAGACCGGGCTTCGGCAAAATGCTCGGCATCTCCGCTTACCCCATCGAACGCTGGACAGGCGGACAGGTCTTCACGTCGGAAGTCATTGCCGACAAAATTCTCGAACTGCAAAGCTGGTTTCTCACAGCGATCCTCAATATGGGCCGGCAGATGAACTCCTTCATCAACCCGCACGACAGCCTAAAGCATCTCAGCCGCGACGAAGTATTCGCCTCACTTCGTAAACGCAGGGATCACAAATTCGTGCGAATGCACGAACACCGCAAGGCCGATCAGGAAGACACGATGCTTGTCTCGGCGCACACCCACCGGGCGGGCCGATTCTCTGACTGGTATTTCAACAGCGGCTCCTGGACGGGCATCAAGCAGAACTTTCTGCGCATACTGCCTGACGGCCTGGTGGACATCGCCGACTGGACAACGAGCGGCATCAGGCCGTTAGAAAACCAGTTTCTCAGTTGCGCATAAAGCCGACCGCCCACTGCACGCAACTTTTTGCTTACCTTACTTGACTGCACGACCGCTGTGCCCATAATAGATATCGCTGTAATAAAAACAAACGAACGATCTTATTTCAGGAGCACAGCACATGAACTTGTTCGAAGTCATCAAAAAAAGACACAGCTATCGCGGCGCGTTCACCGATCAGACCGTACCGCGTGAAGATCTGCAGAAGATAGTCGATGCGGGATTAAAGGCGCCCTCGGGATGTAACGCCCAAACGGTGCAATTCGTTATCGTTGACGATCCGGAAACACTCGGCAAGATCGGCCAGATGCATGAGAAGAATCTCGCGATCCAGCAGGCAAAGGCAATGATCGTCTGCGTGGTCGACCGCGACCCCAAGCCGGTTTTTGAGGACCTCAGCTTCGAGGTCGAGGACTGTGCCGCAGCGGTTCAGAACATGCTGCTGGCGATCACGGACCTGGGTTATGCGTCTGTATGGATCGACGGCTGGCTCCGCCGTGAACAGCGCGCGGAAAAGATAGGCGAACTGCTCGGTATACCCGAAGATAAGGTTGTCCGTATCGTCTTGCCCATTGGCGTACCGGTCGAGGAAAAATCTCAGCCCGACAAGAAACCATTCGAACAGCGGGCATGGTTCAACCAGTATGGCGGAACCGCATAAGAGTTGAGTCGAATGAAATTCACAAGCGGCGCATTGAAAACCAGTGTGCCGCTTTTTTCATGCACATTTGTGAGCCGTCGCGAAGTCTACTCCAGGTGCACCACACCGCGCTTCTGATCCGCACCAGTGCTCAGATGCTTGAGCGTGTCATAAAGATACCGAGCGTCCGGCACCTTGTAGAAAGCGAAGTTCGGATCGGTCTTGTCGCTCGTGATAACGTGCACCGTGCCTATTCCGAAGATGCAGTCGAAGAACGTACGCTGCAGACTCAGGTCGACGATTCTGAACATGTCAATGTTGTCCACCTTGCGATTGAAAACCCCGCGTGCCCATTCGATCCTGTCCGCGGTCACTTCGTAGTAAGTGCTTTTGAGAACAGCGATCTTCCAGAACAGCCAGAGCACCGCAAGCACGATCAGCACAATGCCAGCTCCATGACGAATCGCCTCAATCAAAACATGATGGTTGTCCGTCATCCCGCCCCGCTCTCCAACAGCTTTCTGCAGATAATCTTCCAAAGGAAGCACCAGCAATACCACTGCCACAGCGATGAACAGAATAAATTTAACAAAAGTCCTCATCATCGAAAGCACCGACGGCGAACCAAAATAAAGAATGCCCTCGTCCTGCGAATCCGTTTCATCAGCATCGCTGCGTTTATCAGCATCGCCGCCAAATCGAGAAGTCGGCTCTATGCCTGCATGATCGTCATTCAGGAATTCCGCGCAGAACCTGCACTTGATCGCCTCCATCCGGATAGTCTCACCGCAGAATGGACACTGCTTACTGTCCACGGAGTTGGGCCTTTTCATGCTTCGGTTCCTTCAAAATATATTACCGACGTTTCTTATCCGACGAACTATGCTCGCTTTCTAAAGGAGAATACCTGCTTTTGTTCTGCCCATCACAAGCAATCCTATTTGTTCATGTACAGGCCCATTATAGCCCTGCAGCCCATGTCTCTCAATGCATAAATTTGAGGCCGAATTTATCACGGATACGAATAGTATCGTATTGGCCTAAGTATAATAACAACCTCGAAACCACCGGATAACAGCTTAAGGCTGAATCGTTCATTGCCGATTTTCAAAGAGTCTTGTTGAGAGTTATTTCCCTGGTGCGAGGCATTCTGATGTTTGTATTTCCGCGATAGCTTTCTCATCGTTGTGACTTAGAAGTGTTAAGGCGAGATACTATATATCCGAAAAATAACTAGTATCTATGTAAAGGTGGCTGACTAATGATCAGGTTTGTGAAAAAAACAGCACTATTATACTTTTTCTTGCTCTGTTGTATAGTTACAACGCAAGCCGCTTCAGAGCCTGCTGAAAACCTCTTCGATATGTCGCTCGAAGAGCTCATGGATGTGCCGGTAGTCTCTGCGTCGCGGCAATCCAACGTGGTGAGCCAGTCAGGTGCAGCAGTATCGGTGATAACAGCCGAACAGATACACAACAGCGGACTTACAACCATACCGGAGATCCTGCAGCTCTCACCCGCTGTGGATGTACGCAGGCTCACCCGCGGTAGATATGCCGTAGGCATCCGGGGTAACATGAGCCTCAATTCCGACAGGACGCTCGTACTGATCGACGGACGAACTGCTATCAATCCCGTATGGGCGGGCACAAACTGGCAAAATCTACCCGTCCTTATCGAAGACATCGAGCGGATAGAGATCGTCCGAGGTCCGATAAGTGCCGCCTGGGGCGCAAATGCCGCCAGCGGCGTAATAAATATTATCAGCAAGAATCCAGAAGATACACAGGGCACACTTCTTTCTTTCACCGTCAACGAATTCGGCGACACATACAACTACCTGCGATACGGGGGAACATCGAAGGATCTGACCTATAGAATATCAGCCGGCTATGAGGATTTGACAAGTTCACTCGACGCAACCGCGGGTAAGTTTGAGTCGGCAAATCCGGTTTATAATCCAGCAATCGATTTTGATAAGTATAAGGTTAATGATTTCCTAAGGAACTACAGATTCAATGCCGACTTCGTTTACGCAGGTTCAGAAGATACCGAGCTGGCTTTAGGAGTGGGCCAGTCATATGCCGAACAGGGTGATCTGGAATCGGCTGGCTTTTATGCTGGTAAGGATTACCTGACCAGTTCTACACGTCTTTATGCTCGTATGGAACATAATTATGATGATGAGACTTCAGCCAGGTTACAATGGACCGGCAACTTTTTTCACAGCCACGAGCCTGATCGTATCGATAGATATGCATATTACGAAAATGAGTTGGAGGCCCAGTATAATTTCCTGCCCCATCCGCAGCATCAGATTAGTATAGGCGGCAATTTCCGATGGACACACATCGATATCGGTTCTCGCAGTGATGCGGAACAATATGTATTTGACGGTGACCCATACAACGAGTACTGGGCCGGCGCATATATCATGGACCGCTTTGAAGCTACAGACCGATTAACCTTTCAGGGGCAGTTTCGCACCGATTGGTTCAGCGAAACTAAAACCGACTGGTCCACAAGGTTGAGCGCGATATACGCTCTTGATGATGCCAAGGACCATATATTGTGGGCAAGCTATGCCAAAGCATTCAGAAGTCCGGCCACCGCTTTCAGAAAAGCAAGCCGTACAACCGCCTCAGGATTGATATCGATCGTGGGAGCCGATGATGATCTGCGAAACGAGCAGACTTGGTCCCTCGAAGCAGGCTACAACGGAAAGATGAGTGAGGACCTGAGTTTTAACGTCAACACATGGTACCAGAGATTCGACGATCTCATAGGTGTCGATCAGCAGGTATTCGGGCTCGCGACCGTAAACACATTTGATAATGTCGAAGGAGCCGACAGTTGGGGCAGCGAATGCGAACTTACCTGGAAGCAGGATTGGGGACATGTTTCTGGCTGGTATGCGTATAACGGTTTTGCTACCGACCGAAAAGATCAGATTATCAGAGCATCTTTCCCTTCCAGACACAAAGTGGGTTTGCGAGGAACCGTTGGCCTTGCCGAAAACTGGGATCTTAATGCGTTCTACACATACAACGATGCAATTGAGGCCTTTGCAAGCCCTATTAAAAATGCCAGGACATTCAACCGGTTTGACATCAACCTCAGGCATACTTTTGCTGATGGTAACGGTGAACTTATGTTTGGTGTTACGGACCTGTTCAACAAGACCCGAGGACCATTCTTTGACATAGGTGATCTGATCTCACATGAAACCCCCGGACGTACATTCTTTGCACGGATGCAATGGAGATTTTGATTTTTAGTACTATGATCGAATTTGTAAAAAATCCTATTCGCTTCATAACCAAATGGCGATGCCATGTCATGGGTCTTTTGCGCAGTTTTTTGACCGCCCTGATTTTTTTGGGCATCGGATGTGGCCTGGCAGTGTCCGCTGCGCCGCTGCCGAATGCATTCCAAACAGAAGCAAACAGCGAGGTTTCTCGTGAATACAAACTAAAAGCCGCATTCATTTACAATTTTACTAAATTCATTACCTGGCCGGATAAGGCTTTCCAGGACGGGACAAGCAGCACCGGCAGACAAAAAGACGCTCCAATAGTCATAGGCATCATCGGGAAGTCCCCGTTTGGCGATGCTTTCAAACCTATCACGGAAAAAAAGGTGCGGGGCCGTGAAGTCAAGATCCTGCAGATAAAGGGTCCCAGCCAACTGCTTAGGAACCGATCAAATCCAAATCATGAACAAATAAATAATTGCATTAAGTCTGAGATAGAAAAAATAAAAAAGTGCGAAGTGCTTTTCATCGCGCCTTCCGAACATAAATATGTCGGAAGAATTCTCAAAAATACCGCCGAAATGCATCTGCTGACTATATCAGATTTCCCGGGCTTTGCAGATAAGGGCGGCATGATCAATTTTGTTAAGAGTGGACGCAAGGTCAGGTTCGAGGTCAACCTTGCTGTTGCAAAGAAACATAAACTCAAGATAAGCTCAAAGCTTCTCAGCCTTGCAGTTAGAGTGATCCAGGATGAGCCGGATGAAAAAGCCGCAAGTCCCGCAGACAAGCCGGGGAGGGACTACTGATGGGCCTAAGAGATATGCAGATAAAGGATAAGCTCAAGCTGATCATAATGGCGACATGCCTTACGGCCCTGTTGCTGACGGGTATAGGTTCGACTATATGCAGCCATCTGATAGCCAAGAAGCATCTCATCCAGCAGCTCGAAGTACAGGCAAAAATTATGGCCGACAGTTGCAAGGCATCCGTTGCGTTCGACGACAAAACCAGTGCGGCCGAACAGCTTTCAACTCTTCATTTTCTGCCATATGTATATCATGCAGTTGTTCTGAAAAATGACGGAAGCAAATTTACATCATACGTTCGGCCTGGTGATGATGCGGAAATGAATCCCGCCGATTACTCAAATTCGCAAAAAATTTTTGGTGAAGGTTTCATTGCGGTCGGAACGGATATCTTTCTTGATAACGAAAAGATCGGCAGGGTGATCATCTTTTCCGATCTCAGCCCGCTGCATCAAAATCTCAGGTCCACAGCTCTTGTCAGCACATTCATAATTGTTCTGGTGCTGGTAATCTCCTATCCCCTTTCAATGATGCTTCAACGTATAATCTCTCAACCCATTGTCGCACTCACCAAAACAGCTCAGAAAGTCACAAAGGGCAAAGATTACACCATCCGTGCGTTAAAGCATGCGAATGATGAAGTTGGCATGCTGATAGATGCCTTCAATGAGATGCTCAACCGGATCCAGAGACGAGATGCGAAATTGGTACAAGCAAATGACGAACTCGAAAACAGGGTCATAGCAAGAACCGCTGAACTGACCCAGGCAAATGAACAGCTCTCAGAACAAATTGCCCGTAAAGAAGAAACCGAAGAGGCACTTCGAAATGCCAAAACCGAAATAGAGGCCGCCTGGAAGCATTCCGAACAGGCCAACAGCCAGCTCGCCATCTCCGTGGAAAAGGCCAACCTGCTCGCTAGAGATGCACAAAATGCCAATGAAGCAAAAAGCGAATTCCTCGCGAATATGTCCCACGAGATCAGAACACCCATGAACGCGGTTATAGGATTCAGCGACCTGCTGCTTGAAGAAGACATGCCGCCAGAGCAGAGGGAATTCGTGGAGACTATCCACAGCAGTGCAAATCATCTGCTTGCGATAATCAATGATATTCTTGACTTTTCAAAGATCGAAGCGGGAAAACTCGAAATGGAAAAAGTTGATATTTACCTGCCCAAGATGCTTTCGCAGATCGAGTCACTTCTCAAGGGCATGGCACAAAACAAATCGCTCGAGTTCAGGATCAACATGGATGCCAAGGTTCCCCGTAACATGCGAACTGATCCTGTCAGACTCCGGCAATGTCTCGTTAACCTGCTCAACAACTCCATCAAATTCACGGAACAAGGCCATGTGCATCTGGACGTAGAGCTGCAAAGAGCCGGCAACGATGCTCAGCTCGTCTTCTCGGTCAAAGATACCGGCATAGGTATCTCAAAGACAAAACAGAAAGATATTTTCGAATCGTTTACTCAGGTCGACGGCAGCACAACACGCAAATACGGCGGTACCGGTCTGGGCCTGGCCATCACCAAGAGACTCGCTGTACTGCTTGGCGGAGATCTCGAACTCGAGAGCGAAGAGAACGTCGGTTCGACATTCACAATGACTGTACCGCTCGAGCCCGCGGCAGGAACCAGTGAAGGCTATGATGAGGCCGATCATGATGAAAGTGAACCGGAATACCAAACTCAAGCAGCACCCCAATTCGATAATGATAAAGTTTCTGGGCCGAAGTCTGAAACTGCTCAGGTCGACGAACCACAATTGGTAAAAAATCAACTTGCCCGCAATTCACATGAACACCTTAAGGTCCTGCTTGCCGAGGACAGCCCTGTCAACCAGATGCTCGTAAAACTGATTCTCGAGAAAAACGAGATCGAGGTGGTCACCGCGGATGACGGACAGCAGGCTGTAGATATGGCAAACTCGCAATCCTTCGACCTGATACTGATGGATATCCAGATGCCCAGGATCAACGGCTATCTGGCCACTAAACAGCTTCGCGATGCGGGACTCGAAACGCCCATTATCGCTTTGACCGCTCATGCGATGGCAGGCGACGAGCAAAAATGCATCGAGGCCGGCTGTGACGGTTACCTCTCAAAACCCGTCGAACACAAAAAGCTGATCGATACCATAAGACAGCATCTCGGCCAGTCTTCGCGCCGATAGCGCCGCGCAATAGAAAAGGCTTGCGATCACTCACAAGCCTTATCCGAATGTGTTATTTCTTCTTTCGAGACTATTTTCTGCGTCTCAGCAGACCCAGTGCTCCGATACCAAGCAGTGCCATCGTTGCCGGCTCGGGAACTACAGGAAGCATTGCAATGCCGAAATTCACCTGATCGGTCGTGTTGTCGGTATAGACTGTGAAATGCACCAGTTCGCCGTTCACGACATTGCTGTCAAAATCAAACGTGATCGTAGCGCCAACTGCGTTGTTGTCGATCACATAGCTGTGTCCAAGCGGGCCTGTCCCCACTACCTCTACAACGGGGTCAGACATCATGCCGCCTGAAAGCGCCGAATCCATGAAATGAACGTTCTCGATGTTCACGCCTGCATCGGCAAACACTTCAAGCTTGAATCCTACCCAATCTTCCAGCCCGGTGTTCATCACATAGATCTCAGCGGCACCCTTGAATGGATCCACATCCTGATGAATTGCCGAAAGTACCTGATCGGTTCCCACATTGATCGGATCAGCTTCTGTGCCGATCTCAGCAAGATCCGCGGCAGCCAAGGACGTCATCAAGCATACGCCAGCCACCATAAACAAAAATGATACTTGCTTCTTCATACTCGTTCCCTCCTTCGAAACGGAAATATTATTTGGGTTCGGCTACGCTGCCAGAAACTCCAAGGTAGTAGCATATCAGATGGGTCTACAAATATCAAGTGTCATATTTCCGGATTATGATATTTATTGGTTGTTTCTGCCTACACCCTTTTTGGCCTGAAGCAGGTCCTGCGCAATTATGTCAAAATGACAATCCTTGTGTTGTCAAAATGTCAGAACAGAAAAATAGACCTTCAGAGGCCCTAAATGTAATACCATGCAAATGATGTACTTATGAAAAAACGTTGCGGGCTGGCACGGTTTTTGTTCAATTGTATGTTGGACAAACAAAAAGTAAAATCATCAACACTTACAAAGAAAGGAGGCGTCATCATGACTCTGTATGAATTGATGCCAAGAAGAAAAAGAGGTGGTTCTCAGGTGGCGTCCGGTCAGGCAGACCCGTTCTATGCACTGCAGAAGAGGACCAATGATCTTTTCAGGGATTTCTTCAGTGATTTCGGGTTCGAACCGATGACCGAAGCCGGTCGCTGGGCAAAAGAGTTTACCCCCTCGATCAATGTATCCGAGACCGACAAGGCATACAAGATTTCAGCAGAACTGCCCGGAATGGACGAAAACGACATCGACGTATCCATAGAAGGTGACAGCCTGTTGATCAAGGGTGAGAAGAAGGCTGAAGATCAGGAAGAAGGCGAAAACTGGTTCCGATCCGAGCGGTCCTTCGGTCAGTTCCAGCGGGCGATCGGCCTACCGGTCGACGTCGACGAAGACAAGATCGAGGCAGAGTTCAAGAAGGGTGTACTCAATGTCGTTCTGCCGAAAACCGAAGAGGCCCGAACAAAATCCAAGAAAATAAGTATCAAAAAGTAAATTGCTTGGGGGGCAAGGTCCGATACCTTGCCCCTGTCTTTTATCACATCATTCACGAAAGGTGCCAACATGAAATCATTGAAAAGAACTGTTTTTCTAACCACGCTCATTACGGCATTTGCCTTGCCCTCCCAAACCTTTTCAGCAGAGGAAAATCACGGCATCGCGACACTCCGAGAAACCTCTCAGGCCTTCACAAAGGTTGCCCAGAAAGCGATCCCGGCAGTCGTCTCCGTACAAGTCGAAAAAGAAATTCAAGCCAGCAGTCGCGGGGGAATGCCAAGGGGCTTTCCATTTGAGGACGATTTCTTCGAAAGGTTTTTCGGCCCCGAGTTCCGCCAGCGTCAGCAGCAGCCGCGAATCCAGCGAGGACAGGGCTCAGGCTTTATCATCAGCAAAGACGGCTACATCCTGACCAACAACCACGTGGTCGGCGAAGCTGACAAGATAAAGGTAATCCTTACTGACAGCCGCGAGTTCGAAGCCGAGCTCGTAGGTGCCGATCCCAAATCAGACGTTGCCGTGATCAAGGTAGAGTCCGACGAGGATCTGCCCGTGATCGAGCTTGGCACCAGCGAGGACCTCAGGATCGGTGAATGGGTCATCGCAGTCGGAAATCCGTTCGGCCTGACCGAAACCGTCACCGTCGGCGTAGTCTCAGCAAAAGGACGCGGCATAGGTATCACCGGTGCGGAAGGTTACGAGGACTTCATCCAGACCGACGCCGCCATCAACCCCGGCAATTCCGGCGGACCACTGCTCAACATCGAAGGAAAAGCGATCGGTGTCAACACGGCCATTTTCAGCCAGAGCGGCGGATACATGGGAATCGGCTTCGCTATCCCAATGGACATGGCGAAAGTAATCAAGGACCAGCTCATAGAAAAAGGCAAGGTCACGCGAGGCTATATCGGCATTTACCTCGACAACGTCGACGCGGATCTGGCTGACTACTTCGACCTCGAGCCCGGCCAGGGTGTTCAGGTCACCGATGTTGTCGAAGACACGCCAGCCAAAAAAGCGGGCCTTAAAGAAGGCGACATCATTCTCGAGGTAAATGGCGAAGCCGTCGAGGGTGTTCAGCCTTTCCGGAATGATGTCGCCCTGCTAACTCCGGGCACGGAAGTCGAACTTCTCGTCATGCGAGACGGTGAAAAGAGAGAAATGGAACTCACCGTCGGTTCGCTCGAAGACGCACAGATGGCCACCGCAATGTCAGACATTGCGGAAAAACTAGGCTTGCAGGTACAGGAAATGACCGAAGAACTCGCTGAGCGTTTCGACTACACAGCAGGCAGCGGTGTCATAGTTAGCGAAGTAAGTCCTGCTTCACCTGCTGCCAGGGCAGGTATCGAACCCGGCATGGCTATCATGAGCGTAAACCGTCAGGAAGTGAATTCAGTCGAACAGTTCAATGAGGCCCTTGCCCAGTCAGAAAACAACAGGGTACTCCTGCTTGTCAGAGACGGCAGATTCACGCAGTGGGTAGTGCTGAACTATGAAGACTGATCACGAAGACTAATGCTTGATCCAAAGGCTGGCATCGAAAACGGTGTCAGCCTTTTTTAATGACTTTCGAAAGTTCCGCGAGCTGATTGCGCATGTTTTGATCATTCTTCTCCAGCTCTGTGATCTTGTTGCACGCATGCAGAACAGTCGTATGGTCCCTGCCGCCCAGATGCCCGCCGATCTCTTCAAGGCTGTGCCTCGTCATGTTCCTCGCAAGATACATACATATCTGCCTTGGCAGCGCAATGCTCTGCGACCGCTTCTTGCTCTGCAGATCGCTCAGCCGAACGCTGAAATGATCTGTCACGACGCCGATTATATCGCTTATAGTAATATTCTTCTCGACCGTGCTTACCGTATCCCCCAGTGCCTGCCTGGCAAGATCCAGCGTGATCGGCTCATCTGTAGTCTGAGCCGTCGCATAGATGATCGTAAGCGCCCCCTCTAGCTCGCGAATGTTAGCCTTCACCTTATCCGCGATAAATTCCGCAATATCGTCACCGATATCGAGCCCGCGCAGATGCGCCTTCTTCTGCACGATCGCAACCCGCGTCTCATAGCTTGGCGGGTCCATCCTGCACACCAGCCCCCACTTGAACCTGCTGATCAGCCGATCCTCGATCGCGGGCAGCTCACCCGGCGCACAATCCGCAGTCAGAACGATCTGCTTGCGATTGTTGTAAAGTGCATTGAACGTGTGGAAAAACTCTTCCTGACTCTGCTCACGTTCCCGCAGAAACTGAATGTCGTCGATAACCAGAATATCCACCGACCGCAGCTCTGTTTGAAAGTCCAGCAGGTTCCCCGCCTCGATCGCGCTGATGAACTTGTTGACGAACTGCTCACAGCTCAAAAACCGTATCCGCGTGTTCGGCTCACGGTTCCTGGCCTCATGACAAAGCGCATGCTGCAGATGCGTCTTGCCCAGCCCCACTGTGCCATAAAGAAAAAGCGGATTGTACGTATTGCCCGGCGAATTACTCACCGCGATACAACTGGCATGCGCCAGACGATTGCACGGCCCGACTACAAAATTCTCGAAAGTATAATCCGGGTGCAGTTTTACATTCTCGCCCGCCTCGACTTTTCTGCTTTTCTGCTGCGGCTGCGGTTTGCGGTCGGCAACCGTAAATTCCACCCCTACCAGGTGCCCCGTGATGCTCTGTGCCGCCTGGCTGAAAACCGACTGACAAGTATCTTCAAGATATTGAGCCTTGGTCTCGTCAGGACATCCGATCTGCAGAAGGCCGCCGTCAAACTGAGCTAACACCAGATCGTCGAACCACTTGCGCGTGTTCACCGGATCCAGTTTGCGAACCTTCTCACATATCTTATCAAATATCGCTGCAGAGTCCTGACCAGCCAAGATCTATATCCTTAAAACCACATTTTCCGCTTATATTCACGCCCTCCCAGCCCGCAATAAAGACAACGGTAGCCGCAAATTACCACTGACACATGGAATAGCATCCGCGTTGCAAAGTGCAGGTGACTGGAATCCTCCCTGGCCCAGATAGGCCAAATCTAATGACCCAACCGCCCTTTGTCAAATCAAAACGAGCGCCCTCCACCAATTTATAACCGCACCGCCGCCAACGCTTCGTAAGTCCAAAAAATATAGTCACTTGAAATTTGCGACCTTATCTGCGAAAATTCCAGACTGGCGATTTTATTGCAGTTTTTGATCTAAAGCTCTGCTCTAACCGCCTGTCAAGTTCTTCCCCTTACGGGTCGATATAATCACAGCAAAAACACCGGTGCCCTCAAATACGGCACTCCAGATAAAAACGATTAGGAGCAAATAATGGGAATGTTCGGCAAAACCGTCGGGTTCATTAAAGACAGACTCACGAAGACCCGCGAAAAAATTTCTTCATCACTTATGTCCGTCATAGGCCTCGGCCGCAAAATTGACGAGGACCTGCTCGATGAGCTCGAAGAGGTCCTGATCTCGGACGATATTGGCGTGGAAACGACCGACCGCCTTATAGAGGACCTGCGGGACGCATACCGCAAAAAACAGATAGTGCAGACCGACGACATCATCCCGTTCCTCAAGGAAAAAATGAAGGATTACTGGCCCGAACAGCACCGCCAGCTAAATGCCTCCCAGTCCGGCCCGACCGTCATTCTCGTCGCTGGTACCAACGGCAGCGGTAAAACCACCTCCATCGCCAAGCTCGCCTATACCCTCAGCCGCAACAATAAAAAAGTCGTCGTCGCCGCATGCGACACCTTCCGCGCAGCAGCCGTCGAACAGCTCACCATCTGGTCAGAACGCATCGGTGTGCAGATCATCAAACACAAAATGGGCGCCGACCCCGCCGCCGTCGCCTATGACGCAGTCGAAGCAGCCGTCGCCCGAGACGTCGACTACCTCATCATGGACACCGCAGGCCGACTGCATACGCAGAAACACCTCATGGCCGAACTCGGCAAGATTCGCAAGGTCGTCCGGAAACGCCTGCCCGACGCCCCGCACGAGGTCCTGCTCGTCGTAGACGCAACCACCGGCCAGAACGCCATCATGCAGGCCAAGACATTTACCGAAACCATAAACGTCACCGGCATCTTCCTCGCGAAACTTGACGGCACCGCCAAAGGCGGCATCGTCATAGCCATAAAGGACCAGCTCGACATCCCCGTAAAATTCGTCGGCCTGGGCGAAACCCCCGAAGACATTGCAGAATTTGACCCCGACGAATTCGTAGAGGCCCTCTTCAGTTGACCGGGGCTCTAAAAGAATCAATCAGATAATTAAGGCGTGTCAGCTTGTAACCGACACGCCTTTTTTCTTATACAGCGGGCTTGCTTGCCCCGCCCGATATTATTTTCGACCGACGACGGTTATGCTGTCGCTGCCTCTCACTGCCATGCCATCATAGGTCGTTGCTGTAAACTCGCATACTGACTCGACCCCGGCATCTGCAAGCATCTGCGTATCGAGCTTGACCAGCAGATCCACCAGCCCGTCACCGTTGACGTCGGTCTCGCTTACCATGGGCCTTTGCTTTTTGCCCCGGCATTTTATCAGCCCGACATTTCCGTTAACGGTTACTGTTTCGAAATCGATCCTGGTAGCATCAAAAGTTTCGTTCGACACAAACGCCACGGGCACAACACCCTTGGAACGCAAATTGACGGCATTATCGCTGCTGTCGGGCTTTATATCGACCTCGACGTTGATCACTTCGGGCTCCTGATTCATTCCATCCGAAACCAGCCCGGGAAGCTGAACCATCACGTCGCTACAAATAAAAAGACTGTAGTCGTTGCCGTCACCATCAACCCACGCCAGCTCATTTAAGGGCATATAAACCTCGGTCACTCCCTCACCAACGGGTTCGCCGTCCACCTGATAATTGGTTCCGTAGACATTGATAACCGCATCCGAGGCGATACTGACCAGCCAGTCGCACGTCCCGCCGAATACGTTCAAAATCCCCGTATCCGATACCACCAGCGCATCACGCACATAACCCCCGGGCAGCATATTCACGGTCGTATCCGCACTGTCTTCGATATTACCCACATAGACGTTGCCCATGACACTGTAATCCAGGTCGTACTCTCCACCGCCTGCAAGTTCCAGGTCTCCCTGAACGTCATCGGCCATTATATTAGGACCCAAACATGCCAGTCCGACAAGCAGAGACAAAAAAACAGAATTAAACTTATTGCCAGACTTCTCACGTATCATTGTGCATCCCCCAAAATAAATTAGTGTCTAAAACCAGATTCTCTGTAAATCTATGGGTTTTTATGGGACTATTCGGCCCCCGGTCACAGCTTCGAATTAGCATAAACCGAGCCTAAAGCGAGTAATCGCCATTTCTTTAGGCGATTTTTCCCATAATCATCAGGTCCTGTACCGATACTTAAAAGGATAAGAAATAATCTTACATCAAGCAAAATACCTGGAGGTAAAAGTGAAAAAAGCCTTCACCCTTGTTGAACTTATGATCGTAGTGGCCATCCTTGGCATCCTGGCAGCCATCGCCCTGCCCCAACTGCAGGCGCACACTACCCAGGCAAAAGAAGCGACTGCAAAGGATTCGTTGAGGACGATGCGGCAGCAGATATCACTGTTCAAGACTCAGCACGATGGCGTCCTGCCCGGATATGCCGGCGGTTCCTCTCTCAGCGCCGCTTTCATGCAGATGCAGTTCACCAATTGCACCAAAGCTGACGGCACACCCGGCAACTATCAAACTCCCACCGGCGATTACCAATACGGCCCATACGTGCTCGAACTGCCCGAAAACCCGTTTAATAACCGCTCAGACATCATCTATGTTGCCGAAGCCACCGCATTCTCAGCAGCGGTAGATGATTCCAGCGGCTGGCTCTACAAAAAAGAAACCGGCGAGTTCCACATCAACACCACCGGCAGCGACAGCGACGGCAAGAGTTACGTAAGCTACTAGCAAGCCGCCCGAGTGAATAGCGGCCAGCAATGTGATTATCAAAAAAGGCGTGCCGGTCAATCATGAGCCGACACGCCTTTGTTTTATAAGTTTGTGCGAACAGTCTTCAGCTCGCATTTAGCAAGTGACTTACTGAGGCACTACTGTGATGCTGTCGCTGCCGCTTACTACCAAACCGTCGTAAGTCAACGCACCAAAGTCACATACGGCATCGAGCTCATACTCTGCCAGCTTTTCGGTCTCGAGTTTGACATAGAGATCGATCAGGCCGTCACCGTTTACATCAGTTTCCGTTGCCATCGGGTTTTGCTTTTTGCCGCGTACCTTTACCAGCCCGGTGTTGAAATCTTCACCACGCAGAGTCACTGTAAGCGGATCGATCGTAGTCGCGTCGAAATCGCTGCTCGACAGGAAAGCGACCGGGACTACACCATTCGAACCCATATTGATAGTATTATCTGTGCTCTCAGGCTTGATGTCGACTCCTACTTCCCAGGTGCTCACAGTTACAGTCGTAGTCACTGGTTCACTGGCAAGGCCCTTTGAATCGACAACCACAAGCGTAATATCGCTTGCTCCGATAGGGAAAAGGCCGACAAACGAAGCCTGTGTCGAATCAGCCGCCCCGTCACCGTCAATGTCCCATTCGTAAGATACGATATCATCGCCATCCGGGTCACTAGACGCAGATCCGTTCAATGTCACCTCTGCGCCGTCCCAACTGGTAGCGTCAACAACATAAGGTCCACCCGCATCAGCCGCAGGGGCCTGATTTTCCTCAACTGCCAGACCAGGCAGCTGAACCATTTCGTCACTCCCGATAAAGAGACTGTGGCTCGTACCAGCCGCATCCGTCCAGCTCAGGGTGTTAAAGCCCAAGCTGACCTCGGTTATACCTTCGGCGACTGGCGTGCCGTCTACTGCATAATTCTCACCATAGACGACCATACTTCCGCCGGCGGCAACAGAGACTCCCAAGCCGCACGAGCCGCCGTAAACTTCCAGCGCTCCGGTGCTGGCAACTGAGACCATATTGTTAACGTGTACGCCCGCTTCCATCACGACGGTGGTCGTGTACGTATTTCCATCAGCACCAACATAGACATTTTCATAATCGCCGCTCAAAGTATACGTACCGGGCTGATCAAAAGTCGCATCTACATAGGCCTGAGCATTACCTCCCGCCAAACAGATTGCTGCAAGAACACCAAAACACACCAGTTGCCATTTCACACCACCATTTACTGCTTTCATGATTACCTCCAAAGACACCAATAATAAGAAATAAATTTGTGGGCGGTATTATAGGTCTTTATGTGTTTCGATACAACTTATTTCTGACCTTTCAACTGCACTAGAGCTTTTTCCTTTGGTTTTTAGGGTGAAATACCTAAGCGGTCAGAAATTGATTATCAAAAAAGGCGTGCCGGTCAATCAAGAGCCGACACGCCTTTGCTATTTGCAACATATCCGCAGGTCACCATTGGACCGCAGTTTTGAAATACTTTCTGGGGGCTGTTTAAAAACTCCTTTTGCCTTCTAATAAAGAATCTCTTCGAGCAGACCCGTTTCCAGCCAACTGCTCGCAAGTACGCTAAGATCACTCATATTGCATCTGCAGTCCCCGTTTATATCACCCGCGGGTCTTGCAAAACATTCACCCGTAAACATCGGATACGTCTCTTGTTCAAACATGACCCAGAAATCATAAGGCCCGTTCGCGGTCTCACCCGCAAAGTCCCAGCCCATCGACGTATAAGTGGACTGCTGGACCATAATCCCCGTCGCCAGTCCATACATGCCCGACGGATCAGGATCGGGGTAAGTTGTTTCATCATTGTCGGTGTCGCCGACGCCGTCACTGGTTCCCGCCTTGTCGACGTCCCAGAAACACGCGTCAAAAGGATCCAGATTAGTGCCCTGACCTATCAGTCCGCCCAAGGAAGTCGAACTGGTGTTATACGTGCTAATATCCATTGCCGAATAGCAGTTGGTCAGCGAGTAGCTGTTCATTGAACCCATAAGTCCGCCTACTCTATCAGAATATCTGCTCTTGAGTTCACCTTCAGCATAGCACCGTCGGATATTGTAACCATAGACACACTGACCGATCAGTCCGCCTACATAATTGCATGAGGAACTCGTTTGCAGGTTCACGTCAGCTCGGCACTTGTTCAATGTATAATTCACGCACCCGCCTACCAGCCCGCCGATTGTATTCGAGTCGTTGCGGACCTTTATAAGACCCTCAAAGGAGCAGTTGTACATACTCCCGCCCGTCTGGGATATTCCTATAAGTCCCCCCACGTAACTCACGCTGTCGTCGCCAAAAATTCGGCCTTTCACATGACAGTTGGAAACCGTGGTAACATAATTAGATGCCGACAAACAGCCGATCTTCGTATTTGTACTTCTGGCGGCTATCACGCAGTCCTCAAGAAATATATTCTTGAGCTGCGCGGTTTCACATCTGCCGAAAAAACCCAGGTAGTCAGAGCTATCGAACGGTGTTCGTATCGTCAGGCCCTCTATGACGTGCCCCTTACCATCGAAACTGCCGGTGAAAGCGGTACCCTGAAATCCGCTGCTGCCGCTGCCGTCCGGCGCAATCAAAGCCTCCGAATAACTCCTCTTTGACAAGTCGATGTCATCGATAACCTCAAAATGCTTGTCATAATCCTCCGGATAATTCCCCACAGAATCGAGTTGATCCGCGTCTGCTATAAGAAACGGATCCTCCGCTGTGCCGCTGCCGCCTTCATATGTGCCCGCGGGACTATTAACCACCGTCAGCTCAAAATCGATCTTGAAGTGATCGGTGTCTGTATAGTTGAGACTGTTCCATCTCGAAAGCGCTTCATCGAACCCGTTGCTGTCATCGCAGTAGAAACGGACCTCATAATATATCCGCTGTCTGTAGCCCGGCGTCGATATTCTGTCTTCGAAAACGCGTACAGCCGGTATCGTCGACCGGGTAGGCGTGCTCAGTTCATTTAGCGGGTTATAGGCAAAATTTTCATAGCTCCAGCCAGTAGAAACCCGGGATTTTTCGCTCAGACTGTTGTTGTTGGCCATCTGCAGCTTGTCGCGAACATTGAAAGACTTGATGTTTATGTTGCAGACCCTTTGATTGCGAAACACATCGATACCGGAAAAATCGAAGACAAAAACTATCCGCGCAAAACCGTCCCCCTGCTGCGCCTGTATCCAGCGATCGTCAGGAGTCGCCGGCGGAAGTGCCATAAAACTCTGGACCTCGTTGACGTTCAAGCGGGTGGTCGAATCGTCAGTGAACTTTGTCGAGCCGTTCACCATATCACCAAAATCCAGCGAATAGCTGTACGAATAGCCCGAACCCTCAGCGGTCAGATCCGAAAGTGAAACATTTACAGCCCAGCAGCTCCCAGAAACCGCCAGAACCACAACCAGTAGAGCAAGATATGAAGCTTTCATGATTTCCTCCTAAAGAATGACCTGTCATTATCGACCTGTGCCTTATCAACAATACGCTATATAGTATAGGCTTTCCGGGTCGAAAAGTCAACAACTATCGTCAACATGTCCAAATACGACAAGTTGTATACCGTTTGAATTAGTTATTGAACGTAAAAAAGCCCGCGTCACATAAAATGACGCGGGCTCACATTTATCATCTGATTTCACAACTCGCTTATCAACAAAGCTTTACGTCAAAACGCATCGGGCGCCATGAAATCAGCCTCCGCAACGGACAAACACTCGTCACGGCTATATTGTCATCCAGCATTCGGACCTCTGATTAAACTTTGGGCCTGTTTCCCAGGTACTCGGTTCTCGGCAGATCGCCTACCAGCGGCATCGCATAATCCACGAACGCCTCGGTAATGCCGTTGCCTTCGCTGTTGATGTACTTCTCGTCAAGATCCTTCGTGTGCTCAGCAACGTTCTTCAGCTCAGTCATGAACAGCTCGATCTTGTAGTCCTTGCCCGTGCCGACACGCTTCATCGCGACAGAACCGTTGTCATTGTCCTTAGAGTAGATCACAGCCTGACGACCGCACCTGCGAGCCTCTTCCGCATCCGTCTTGCTCTGCAGACCCGCAAAGCTCCTCTGCAGATAGCCGAAAGTATCCGCCCGAACCCGAGCGATACCCAGGCGACTCTTGATCTCTGTCGCCAGGAAGTCTGCCAGTGCGCCGCTTCCGCTCAACTGAACATTACCGTGTGCGTCGACTTCCGCATTTTCCTGCAGCTTCTTGCCCCAAAGATTGCCGTCCTCAGCACGAATGCCTTCCGAAACAGCCACAACACAGCGACCCAGCTTGTCGTAAACAGCCTTGATATCCGCCGCCATCTTTTCCATCGATACGGGCTTTTCCGGGAAGTACTGCAGATGCGGGCCGTCGTCGTCGCGCTGCTTGCCGAGCGCCGTAGCAGCAGTCAGCCAGCCAGCCTCACGTCCCATAATTACGTCGATCTTAACGCCGGGAAGAGCCCTGTTATCCAGGTCATCGCCCATCAGTGCACATGCAACGAACTTAGCCGCGGTGCCGTAACCCGGGCAGTGATCCGTAACGCGAAGGTCGTTATCGATCGTCTTCGGGATATGGAACGCTTTGAGATCCAGACCCATCTCGTCAGCTACCTGGTTGACGATGTAGCATGTATTCGCCGAATCGTTACCGCCGATGTAGAAGAAGTACTCGATATTGCGTTTCTTGAAAACATTGATCATCTTCTCGACATATGCCTTGTCCGGCTTGTCCCGGCTGCTGCCAAGACCCGAAGACGGGCTCGCCGCAAGAATCTCCAGCGTCTCGTCCGAAACGTCGGTCAGATCGATGAATTCGTCCTTCACGATACCGGCAACAGCGTGAACCGCGCCGTAAAGCGTATCGATGTCCGGGTGATTCCGTGCCTCTTCAATAACGCCCACCAGTGACGCATTGATAACGCCGGTAGGACCGCCTGATTGACTCACAACTGCGTTAGCCATGTCAAACCTTTCCGTTCAGTAAACGTTGATATTTTCTCCCGTGCGCACACCGCAACCGCCGGCGTACACATACAATCGAAGCGCGATTATACCGATTTCAGTGCTGTTGGCAAGGCCAAACCCGACCACTTGCCCGCATTTAGTCCGTCCGACTCCCCAGCTCCACTTCCACCATCTCCCTTGGTGTCGCGAAATAAAGATACGCCCCCTCCACCGGCCTGCCCAGTACCGCGCCAGCCGCCGCAGCGTAATGTCTCACCTGTTCCGCATACCCCGCCGCACGTTCTGCGACTGCATCCCCGCGCACGTTGTCCGTCTTGAAGTCCACGATCATAAGCCCGCTCGGCCTCTCGATCACCATGTCCACAATACCCTGCACCACGATCTTCTCGCCCTCACTGCCGGCCGTGAGCCTCCCTCCGTCCACGCCGTAAGTGAAAGGCCACTCCCGCCGCACCACACTGTCCGCCTCGAAGACCGTACTCCCGATCCCGCTCTCGAAGAATGCCAGCACCGACTCCACGTCTATCCCCTCCGCGATATCCGCCGGTATATACCCCTCCTCCACAAGCTGCGCGACCGTCTCCCGCACCGCATCCTCATCCACACCCCCGTCCACATCCAGCATCTCGAACACCAGGTGCGTCGCCGTCCCCAGCAGCTTTCGATCCGCCCTGCTCGCCTTCGCCTTGCCATCCCCCCCAGCAACCGCCCTCGGCTGCCGACCCAGCGCACCGCTAACGTCCATCTTAGCGAACTCATCATCCCGATGCGTCAACTCACTCACCGAACTTTTCGCAGGCAGCTCCGCCGCCCCCTCCCACGGATACCGCCACCCGACCACCTCCTTCACCCGCTCGACCATCTCCCCGCCGACCTCCTCAGCCTCGACCGTTTCACTCCCCCTGCCCAGCTCCCTCAGCCGTGCAACCTCCGCGCTCAGATCATCCCGCTCAACCATCTCCGCCGCGAACAATTCCCCGTTCATCATCGCACCCTCGCTCTCGACAGCGAACATCTTTACCAGCTTCGCATGATTGCCCACCCCGTACAGTATCCAGTCCAGATGACTCTTCGCCTTCCGCAGCAGCCAGTCCGCCACACCCCCGCCGTCGAACATCGCGCATGTCTGTACGATCTGCCGTACCTTGTCCGCCTTCTTCGACCCCACCAGCACCAGCCGCTCCCGGGCACGCGTCATCGCAACATACAAAATCCGCAGCTCCTCCGCCAGCAGCGTCCGCTTCGCCTTCTCGCATATCACCTGCCTCGCGATACTGTCAAACTTACCTCCCGATTCCGCATCGACCACCTTCAGCCCCATCGTGCTCTTCTCATCCAGCACACAGTCCCCGATCAGATCCTGCGTGTTGAACTGCTTGTCCAGCTCAGCCAGAATGACCACCGGATACTCCAGCCCCTTGCTCCGGTGCACTGACATTATCCGCACCGCGTTCTCGCCCGCCTGCTCGTTCTGCGCCGGCGCCCAGTCGCCCTCCTCCGCCAACAGCCGCTCGATAAATTCCACGAACCGCGTCAGCGAGGTCCCGCCCGCATTGCTCGCGAACCCCTCGAACTCTATCGCCCGGTCATGCAGTTTTAAAAGATTGCTCCGCCTCTGCCTGCCGTTCGCCAGCGCCGACACATACGAAAGATATCCCGTCTCACGATAGAACCGCCACAGCATATCCGCCAGGCTCCCCCGCCTCGCCTGCGACCGCCACTCGCGCAGCTTCTCCAGCACCGCCCGCAGCTTCCCCGCAAGCGCTGCCTCTTCCCCCGCTTCTGCATAACCAACCACAGCCTCATAAAAACTCACCTTCTCGTCGCCCCGTTCCTTACGCGCCTCCATCCGCACCCGCGCAAACTCACTGTCCGTCACACCGAACACCGGGCTCCGCAGCACCGCCGCCAGCTCGATGTCCCGCTGCGGATTGTCCAGCACCTTCAACAGCGACACCGCGTCCGTTATCTCCGTCGTATCGAAATACCCAACCGAACTGTCGCTGCTCACTGGCACATCTGCAAGTTGTAATACATCCGCAAGCTCCCCGCCCCGCGCGCCCGGCGACCGCATCAATATCACAATGT
The DNA here is from genome assembly GCF_002007645.1 of Anaerohalosphaera lusitana. Lineage (GTDB taxonomy): Bacteria > Planctomycetota > Phycisphaerae > Sedimentisphaerales > Anaerohalosphaeraceae > Anaerohalosphaera > Anaerohalosphaera lusitana. Next base: position 460,235 of record NZ_CP019791.1, on the reverse strand, counting down.
CCCCGTACTCGACATCCCGGTAACATTCCGCGTGCCGGTCATAGATCTTGAACTCCGCGCCTCCCCCGTCACCCCCGACCATCCGTCGGATCCGTTCAGCGATCAGTGCCCCCTGCCTCTCGATCTTCGTCACCGCCCCGTCCGCCGGATCAGCGCCATCACTCTCCGTCTCGTCGATCAGCTTCAGCTCCACAACAGCCCCGTCCGCTCCGTCCCCGCTGATACTCGCCACATCCTCATACTCAAACCCCGCCCGCAGCATCGCCCGCTCGTCATACCCGAGCCCCGCCATGCCCTCGCTCATCACCCGACCGAACACCGTATTCGCAAAATCCAGCACACCCTCCCGCGACCTGAAGTTGTCACTCAGATCCACGCGCAGCGAACCGCCGTCCGCAAGACTGTCACCCGCACTGCCCAGCCGCTCCATGAATATCTCGGGCCGAGCCTGCCTGAACGCATAAATACTCTGCTTTATATCCCCCACCACAAAAGTATTGTCCCCCTTCGCCAACTCCGCCAGTATCGCGTTCTGCAGCGTGTTCGTATCCTGGTACTCGTCCACGAAAATATAGCGAAACTTCTCGCGGTAATGCCCACGGATCCGCTCCGAGCTCCGCAGCAACTGAAGCGCCAAATGCTCCAAATCCGCAAAATCCAAACAGTTCATCTCGCGCTTCGCCCGCGCATAATTCGCATCGAACATCTCCACCAACCGAAGCATCAACTGCGTCTGCCCCGCCGCCTCGCGCGCAACGATCTCCTCGTACCGCCCGTTCACTATCGCAAGTTCCGCCATCTCCTTAAGACAGCCCTTCACATCATCGATCACTTCCTTGACCAGATCCTTCGCCTCCCGCGTAACCTCCCCCTTCGGCGCGGACTTGAACCTCGGCCCCGAAAACTCCCCAAGCAGCTCAGTAAATCTATCATCCCCCCGCAAACAGCTCGCCATGCACTCATCTACGAACTCCACGTACTCCTGCCGTATCCAGTCACCCCAGAACCCCCCGCACATAACGCTGTCTATCATGATCGCGTGTTCGAGCTTATCCCGCTGCTCCTTGAGCTTCTCCGCCAGTAGCTCCCGCTGCTCATCCGCGAGCTCCGTCTCCGCCAGGCACTCCGTCCCCGCCAGCAGCCGCGCCCTTTCGAACCAGCCCTGCCGATCCGCAACGCTGTCCAGAAACTCGCTCGCCGAAATAATGTTCCGCAGAAATCCCCGCCCGCTGCTCTGCACGTTCCTCCCGCTCAGCAACTGATGTATCGCCGGCACAATCGTCTCATCGTTCCACGCCTGCTCGATCGTCGCATCCAGCAGCTCGCTCTTTAGCAGCTTCTGCTCGTCCCTGTCGATTATCCGAAACGTCGGATCGATGCCCAGCTTATGAAAATGCTCGCTCACCAGCCGATTACAGAATGAGTCGATCGTGCTGATATACGCCGCGTCCAGCATCAGCATCTGTCTCTTCAAGTGTACACTCCGCCCCTGCTGATACCGCTTGCGCAGCTCCGTCCCGATCCGCGCCAGCATCTCTTCCGCCGCCGCCTCCGTAAACGTCAGCACCAGCATCCGCTCCACTTCCGTCACGTCCTTTTCGTCCGCCAGTATATCCACGCAACGCTGCGACAGCACCGCTGTCTTACCAGTCCCCGCCGACGCCGTCACCAGCACATCCCGGTCCAGCGTCTCTATCGCCATCCTCTGCTGCTTCGTCCATCTCGGCCCGTCACTCATCGTCCGCCCCCGTCTCGTTCATGAAATCTTCCTTGTTCATCTTGCCCAGCACCTCGTACTCGTTCACCTGTCCGTCGAACCTGCACACCGGCTTAAAACTGCACCACTCGCATGGCACAAAACTGCTCAGCCGTATCGGCCGGATCGCGATCTCACCGCCAAATATCCTCTCAGCGATTTCCGCGATCTTCCCCTCCGTATGCCCCAGCACCCGCTCCATCTCACTCGGCCGCACCGCACAACTGTTCTTGTAATGTCCGTAAGGCCCCTTCTTCCCCGCGTAAAAATTGTAGTACGGATCCCACTTCTCCGCCCCCGCGTCAAGCCCCTCGCAGAACTCACCGTTCACAATACCCTTGCTCTTACGCGCAAACTTCTCTCCCGCCTCCTCCCGCTTCTCCAGCGACCCCTTCACCGCCCCCGCCTCGATCGGCACATAAAACGCACCCGCCACATCGTCCACCTCGCCCGCCATGAACTGCTTCGCCGCGATCATATACGCCGCCAACTGAACGTCCAGCCCATAGTACAGCTTGTCCCATTCGACCTTCTGCTCCTTTCGCTTGTAATCGAACAGCAGTGCATACTTCCTGCCCTCGATCTCCGCCACATCCACCCGGTCGATCTTTCCCCGCAGCCTGCACCGCCGCCCGTCCGCAAGCCCCACCTCGCACGGCACATCGTCCTTACCAAATTCCTTCTCAACCGCCGTCAGCCGAAACGCCCCGGCCTTATCCATCCGCCGCAGATCCGCCACGCAATCCTTCAGTACCTCCACCGCCGAGCCGATCATGAATTTATTGTACGCCGACCTCCCCGCAAAATTGCACAGCGACCCGTTCGCCTCGATTATCTCTTCCGCCTGTTTCTCCACCATCACCGCAAGTTCGTCCTCCGCATCGCAGAAACTCCTGCCCTTCCCGATCAGCTCCTTCGAAACACCTTCCAGCACCTCGTGATAAAAGCTCCCCAGGTCCACCGGCTCAAACCCCGCCTCCGCGCGCTCCGCAAGTCCCAGCGTATACTGCGCGAAATACTTGTACGGACACGATGCGAACGTCCGCAGCCGACTCGCCGAACTCCGCAGCTCATCACCGAATATCTCACCCGCGATCCCATCGGCAAGCTCCGCCTCGTTCGCATACTCCAGAGCATCCTTCACCAGCTCCCCCACCTCCCGCATCCGCTCATCATCCGAAACGCACATCGCATCCACCAGCCCACGCAGCGTCCGCCTTTCCTCGCTTTCCTCGCGAACGTCCCTGCTCAGTCGCTGACACAAGAAATCCGCCAGCCCCGCATAACTCACCACGCCTTGCAGACCGTCCGCAGCCCCGCCGATCCGCTCAACCTCCACATCACTGTAGAGCCTCTCGATGTTCCGAACAAAACTCGACGGCACACACTCCTTACCCTCGTCCTGCGTCAGCGGATACGTCACATACAGCCGCTCCGACGCACGCGTGAACGCGATATACGCAAGGTACTGCCTCGCCGTCAACTGCTCGCTCACCTGTCCGCCCAGCACAACGTCCCGCTCCTCCGCAGCCGCCCGGTCATCGTCCGTCAATATCGAATCATACGAAACCACCACCGGAAACTGCTTCTGCGTCACTCCCGCCAGGAACACCGCCCTCAGCTCAGGATGCCTGCTGCGATCTATCGAACCCACCAGCACCTCGTCCAGCCGCTGCGGTATCAGCTTCAGCGTCAACTTCCCCATCGCCTCGCAAAGCACCTGCGCCCATTCCTCCCCCGCCAGCTCATCCCCGCCGTATATCTCGCAAAGCTCATCGAACAGATCAACCAGCTTGTCGAATATCTGTCCATGCTCACTTCCCGTCTCGTCCTCCCCGCCGTCGCCGATCCATTCCTGTATCCGCCCCGCAGCATCCACCTCACCGATCCAATCGAATACCGCCTGTGTAAACTCCCCCGCCGTTATCCCATCTTCACCGTTGAGCTTTTTCGCCAGCCGCGCCAAAGGCCCAACCGCCCTGCGCCGCAAACTCTCCACTCGCTCCTCATCGAACCGCTTGTCTTTCGCCCCCGCATATGACCAGCCGCCCCGCAGCCAGTCATCGCCCTCAACCCCGAACGCGACACAATAATTTTCCAGCTCGTCAACCTCCCGCCTGCTCAGCCCCGCCAGGTCGCTCTTGAGATACGCGAACACATCACTGCTCGCAAACCCCCGCGTCACACAACTCAACCCCGCCGTCAAAAACTCCGCCAGCGGATGCTGCTGCACGCTCCTCGGCGTGTCCATGAAAAACGCGATCCCGTGATCCTCGAACACCGCCTGCACGTAATGCCTGTATCGTCCCAGGTCCGACGCCACCACCGCAATATCGCGATACCGATACCCTTCCTCCCGCACCAGCCGAACGATCTCCCGCGCGATCCACTCCACTTCCGCCCGCGCATTGCCCGCCGCAAGAACCCGCACCCGTCCATTCGCCGTAACCGTTTCCGCACGCCCCGCCTCGAACAGATTCGCCTCTAACTGCCCCAGCTCCTGAGCATGTGAAAACCGCCGAACATCACTCAGCACCAAAGGCTCATCCACCGCGATCTTGTTCCGCCTCAGCACCTCCCGCAGCTCCGCATACGTCCGCTCGGTCACGTGAAAAATGCTCGTCTCGTCCACCTGCTCCTCGCGCAGCTCCAGATCGATCGCCCCCGGATCAAGACACATCGCAATACTCGCCCCCTCCGCATGCCGCAAAAGCTCCACCAGCATCTCCCGCTGCTGCACAGTAAAACTCGCGAACCCGTCAACCCACAGCCGCGCACCCCTTACGAATTCCGCATCCGCCACATGCTCAACCGCCTCGCTCAGCCGCACATCAGGATTGACGAACCGGCCCTCCATAAATTCCACGTACTTTCGAAATACCTTCGCGATATCCGCGAACTTCCGCCCCGCTGTCTCATTGCCCGGCTCATCCCGCATCTCTCTGCCGATCCGCTCCACCTCTTCCGCACTCAGTGCGCACTGATGAAGCTCCACTATCGTCTTAGCCAGCTTGCTCGCCAGCCCCGCCGTCCCCGCACTGCCGCCGAACACCTCAAGCTCATCCCTGCACTGATTCAATATCCGTCCGACCGCAAGCTCCTGCCCGATCCGCGATATCTCCGCATTGCCCGCCGCTCCGCCGATCAGATGAAACTCAAGCCGCTCGAACGAAAGCACACGCAGATTCGAATACCCCCCGACCCTGCCGTCGTTAAGTATCGCCCGCTCCGCCTGGTACGTCGCCTGCTCGGGAACCAGCAGTATCATCGGCCGCGACCCGTCCCCGCCGACCAGCTCGCCTATAATATTGTCCAGGCAAAACCGCGTCTTGCCCGTCCCGCTCCTGCCAAGTATGAATTGTACCGACATACGATAAGACCCTCGAAATGGTTGATCCCGCCGACCCGCCATCTATCGGCCGGCCAATAAAAAACATTTCTACCACACCCGCACGCCTGATTCAAGCGCCGCTGCGTTCATATATTCTTGCCAACAACGCCCTGCGCGTTATAATCACCCGCATACACGAAAAATCCGTTCTGCGAAGTTTTGAACACGCTTTTTTACCGAGGAGAAAATCATGGACATCCGCAAAAAAACCGCCATACTCGCCCTGCCGCTGACCGCCGTCGTACTCATCGGCATCATAATCGCCCAGCCGAACAACGGCATCGACTACGAAGTCACACCCGACATCACCATCGAGCCCCGCCGAAGCGACGTCGTCGAGGTCGTCCAGGCCTACGAACGCCTAATGGACCGCTATATGGGTATGGTCGAGCAGAACATGTCCGTCATCGGCACCGATGTCGCATCAAACGTCCAGACCCTCAACACCATCGCCGCTCAGGTCGACACCATAAACGCCCGCCTCGAACGCATCGAACAGGCCCTGGACATCGAACAGCCAGAAGAAGAAGGCGCGATCCGAGAAATCCCCCTCCAGCAGGGCCGCACGCGCCAGTAGAAAGTATCCGCATATACGCAATTACAAGGTAACCGAACGAGCACAAATATGCCCTATCTCGAAGCCCTAGTAGCCCTTTTCGCCATCGTCGACCCCATCGGCAACATACCCATGTTCCTCCACGTCGCCGACAACGTCCCCGAAGGCCAGGAAGCCAAAGCCTTCAACACCGCCGTTCTGGTCGGCCTGACCGTCCTGCTCGTTTTCGCATTCGCGGGCAAGGCCATCCTCAACCACGTCTTCCACATCGAACTCGCCGCCCTCCAGGTCGCAGGCGGCCTGCTCCTTATCATCACCGCAGTCGACCATCTCATCTTCGGCATCCTCAAAAAAGGCGTCGCCATCAACAAATCCGCTGTCTCTGCCACCGAACTGGGCTGTGTACCCCTCGCATGTCCCCTCCTCGCAGGCCCCGGCGCGATGGTCACCTCCCTCACAATGCTCGAAAAGCACGGCCCCCTCGCCGTAATCCCCGCCATAGTAACCATCTTCCTCGGCCTCTGGCTCCTCCTGCGCTTCCTCGAACCGGTTCACCGCTTTCTCGGCGACCTCGTCAGCACCGCCTTCTCCAAGATCATGCTCGTGTTTATCTCCGCCATCGGCGTGCACATGATGATCACCGGCCTAAAAGCCTACTTCACCACCCCCAGCTAACGTCTTAGCCCAACCAGACAAATAATTCCACACCCCAAATCATCGCTCATAACAGCCTTCCCGCCCCGCTGTCATCCGCCTCAGGCGGACCAGAGAACAAAACGAGTGCGCATGCCCTACGATCAATCCATATAGTATACCCATGGCGCAAATCTACTCAGTGACAACCGACTCATGACAACATCGCCACTAGCTGTCATCCGCCTCAGGCGGACCAGAGAACATAACGAGTGCGCATGCACGTCCAGAACATGCCCTACGATCAATCCATATAATATACCCATGGCGCAAATCTACTCAGTCACAACCAACTCATGACAACCTCGCCACTAGCTGTCATCCCGGCCTCCGAGCCGGGATCCAGAGAACATAACGGGTGCGCATGCACGTCCAGAACATGCCCAAGGCATCAAGTTAGTAAGAATGATCATGGCGCGGAAACGTCACACAAAAACCGCCCCCACAGCATCAAAAAGCGAATTCCCCTAAATATTCGCGACCACCATGCCGCACTCACTCATAAACCTCCGGGCACTTCATGACATATTCCCGCAGCCGATCCATATCCGCAATCGCCACCGCTACCTTGTCGTCCGCCGCACCATAATAAAGGAACAGCTCATTCGTCTCCTCATGCACGACCGCACCGCTGACGAACGTCACGTCCCCCACATCACCGATCCGCTCATACATTTCCCGCGGCCCGAGCACCCACTCCTCACTCCGCCTCAATACCTTCCAGGGCATCTCCTTGTCCAGCAGTGCGATTCCCATCCGGTATATCTGATTCGCCGTCGTCCGCCTCACGCCATGATAAAATATCAGCCACCCCTCCGGTATCTCGATCGGCTGACAGCCCAGCCCGATCCTTGCACCGTCCCAGTATCCGTGCCTCGTATGCAGCAGAACCCGGTGATCACCCCAGTGCTTCAGGTCCGGCGACAGACTCATCCATATATGCGCCTCGCCCCGCACGATCGGCCTGTGAATCAGCGCGAATCGCCCGTTAAACCGTCTCGGGAAAAGACACGCATCCTTATCCTCCGGCGGAACCATCCCGCCCAGCCGCGCAAAAGTCTTGAAATTTTTCGTGATCGCCAGCGAAACCACCGCCCCGCCTTCGCTGAACGAAGTATACACGATGGCATACTGCTGCTGCTCTTCCAGCCAGACGATCCGAGGGTCCTCCAGCCCGAACGTCTGCTCCTCCGTCGTACTTTCCGGCATCATCGTGGGAAAATCGTCGATCTCCCAGTTCGAAAGCCCGTCCCGGCTGAACGCCGTCGTCAAATGCGAAAACCCCCGCAGATCTTCCACCCGGTTCAAAAGCATAATACCGCCCTTGAATCTTGTAGCCGCCGGGTTGAACACGGAATTGATGGGGTAGGGCCAGTTCTCAACCGTCAAAATGGGGTTGCCGTCGTAACGCCTGAAAAGTGTCTGCGCCAGTTTCTCCCTGCCGAATGATGCCATCGCAACGCCTCCTGAGCAATCTGACCAACATCGTTAGATACAAGCCGTCGGGACCCGTACCCTGGTGCGACCTTAAAAACGGAAAGCAGCTTTTCGGTCATAACTCCCACCGTAACTGCCGCAACACAAAATTGCCTTTCCGCTATATCCTCAATAATACCATTCCCCACCCGCGCGTCAAGCTCAAAAACTCAGTCATTTCACCCTTCCAAAATATCAGAATCTCATTGCGATTCATCCACGACAGCTTAAACTATCCATACCTGTTTATACTGACCGGCCGGCCTCTTACGGCTGTTATCAAAAACGCCTTTGAAATCGCTCGAAAATAATCGCCGAAAAGTTTTGTCTAGATCGCGAACAAAACCAGCCCTCTTTATGAAAAAGTCGAACGCTGATAATCGTCATACCGTATATCAGCCAAATCAACGTGCAAAACCGAATCTAAGAGGATCAAAAAAATGTCCAGAAAACACTCTCCACTGCTCTCCGTTTACGCATTGATGCTGTGTCTGCTGCTGCTCGCACAGAACGCGTTTCCGGTACAAAAGACCCTTACAGTAGCTCAAGGTGAAGGCGAATTCTCCAACGCCACCATATACCCAGCCGTCTTCGGCGAAGTACCAGGCATCGCCGTCGAATTCAAGGGCAGCGAGGACCTGCACTATTACGCCGAAAAAGAAAACTCCCCCGCCGGGATCATCCTGGAAGTTTCCGCCTCCGCACCCGGCGCGGAGTTCGCCCCAGCAGTAATGCCCCCTGCCAAGTCCTTCTACGATGCGGGCCTGCAGAAAAACGTCCCCGTTTACGTAGGCAATTTTAAGACATTCATCCCGGCCGCTGCGCTCCCCGAGGGCAAAAAGGAGATCACCGTAAAGATCGCCGGCCAGGCATGCACCTCCGACATATGCTTCCGACCCTTCGAATACCAGGAAAAGATCGAGATAGATTTCGCTAACCTCAGCACCTTCAAGGAGATAGAGGTCAAGGGCACCGACCCGGCAACCCTCGAAAAGCCCGTCGCATCCCCAAAAGGATCCGGCGAAAAAGCCGCTCAGCCCGCCGATGAAGCTGAAGACGAGGACGACGACGAAGACGCCGCCGCTGCCGAACCCGACACCGACGAAGCTGCCCCCTCCGGCGAAGAAACCGAAAAAGCCGCCCTCGAAAAGGATCAAACCGCCAAGCCGGACAAAAAAGGCGCGCTCGAAACAAATTATTCCCTGCCCATCATGCTCCTGCTCGCCCTGCTCGGCGGCATGAGCTTCAACATCATGCCCTGCGTCCTGCCCATAATCCCCATCATCATCATGAGACTAATACAGCAGGCAAAGGAACATCCTTCCCGCAGACTAGCCCTTGGAGCGGCGTTTTGCGGCGGAATTGTCCTGTTTTTCGTTGCTTTTGCCGCATTTTCTGCCATTATCCAGCTCGCAACCGGCACGGTCATCTCCATGAGCGACTACCTTCGCTACCCCGCAGTCACCGCGACCGTGTTCCTTGCCATGATCGTCTTCGGCCTGTTCATGTTTGACCTCTTCCAGATAGGCCTCCCAGCATCGGTAAGTCAGAAATCCTCCTCGGGTTCAGGCTTCGCAGGCTCGATCGGCATGGGCTTCCTGGCAGCCGTCCTCTCAATCCCCTGTACAGGTGCGATACTCGCCTTCGTCCTCGTCTGGACTCAGACGCAAACCATTGCTATTAATATACTTACGTTCCTCCTGATGGGTATCGGCATGGCCGTCCCATACGCCCTGCTGATCCTGTTCCCCGCCCTGCTGGACCGCATACCAAAGCCCGGCAACTGGATGGACTACTTCAAAAAGGCAGTCGGCTTCCTGCTCATCTTCATCGCAGTAAAACTCATGCTCCCCGCCCTGCCCAAGGAAATGCTGATATCAGTACTGAAATACGCGGTCGTTCTCAGCTTCGCCGTCTGGATGTGGGGCTCATGGGTCTCTTATAGCACCCCTAAAACCAAAAAGTACATAATAAGGATTGCCGCCGTCGCCCTCGCGGTCATTTTCGCCTTCATATTCCTCCCCCAGACCAAATCCATCGTTGAATGGCAGGAATACGACCAGGCAAAGATCGATTCCGCACTCGAAGACGGCCAACCCGTCCTCATCAAATTCACCGCCGACTGGTGTTCCAACTGCAAGGTCGTCAACAAGCAGGTCTACAAGGACCCAGAGGTAGCAAAACTGATCAATAAAAAGGGCGTACTACCGATCCTCGGCGATACGACGACCAGCGACATGCCCGCAACTATCGGTCTTAAAAGTACTTACGGTTACAGCCGCGGCTTCGTCCCGATGACTCTCGTACTCCTGCCCGATGGCGAAAAGATCGACCTGTTCGGCATATTCGACAAGTCCGAACTGACCGAAATCCTCGAAGGCCTCTAACCCGAAAAATCCCACGATAATTTGCAGAGATTCCGTAACGGGATCTCTGCCTGCTCGTACATACTGGCTAAAAGATTCGCTTTATTGTTTTTGGAGAGCATTTCATGAAAACCCCCACCAAATTGTTGTTTTTCGCGCTCGCGGCCATACTCACAGCCGCCCCCCTGCTTCACGCCGCACCAAGCATCTTCGACACCGCCGACCCCAAGGACGCAGTCGTCATGATCCGCGTCGTCAAGCAGGACTACAACTACGTCACCCCCTGGAAACAGGAAATGATGCAGCAGGGCGTCGGCACAGGCTTCGTCATCGACGGCAACCGCATTCTCACCAACGCCCACAACGTCGCCAACCATCGCTACGTCCAGGTCAAAAAACGCGACCAGGCCAAACGCTACATCGCAAAAGTCGCATTCGCCGGTCACGACTGCGACCTCGCCATCCTGCAGATCGACGACCCGACTTTCTACGAAGGCATAACCCCCCTGCCCATCGGCGACATACCCGCGGAAAATTCAACAGTCCAGACACTCGGCTTCCCAATGGGCGGCCAGCATATCTCGACCACCGAAGGCGTCGTCAGCCGAATACAAATGGGCGTCTACAGCCATTCCCAGGCCGACCAGCACCTTCAGGTCCAGACCGACGCAGCCATCAACCCCGGCAACTCCGGCGGACCCGTCATGCAGGACGGCAAAGTCGTCGGCGTCGCGTTCCAGGGCATGACCAACGCCGACAACATCGGCTACATGATCCCCACCACCGTAATCCGCCACTTCCTCGCTGACTGCGAAGACGGCACATACGACGGCTTCGGCAATCTCGGCGTCTCCACTTTCACCGGCCTGCACAACCCCGCATACGCCGACTACCTCGGCATACCCGAAGGCACAGAGGGCCTCGTCGTCACATCCGTACTGCTCAACTCCACCGCCGAAGACATCCTCCAGGAAAACGACGTCATCACAAAGATCGACGACTACGACATCGACAACGATGGCATGATAAAGATCCACGGCCTCACACTCAACATGGCCGAAGCCATAGAACAAAAACAGATCGGCGAAACCATCGACCTGACCTTCTACCGCGACGGTGAACAGCATACAAAAAACGTAACCGTCGGCCTCGACGAACCAGTCATCGCATACAGCCGACAGTTCGACAAGGCCCCGCGCTACCACGTCTTCGCCGGCCTGACATTCGTACCCATCTCGCGTAACTATCTCGAAAGCTGGGGCGGCCGATGGATCAGCAAGGTCCCCCACACGCTCCGCTATCTCTTCATCGACTCGCGCGAGCTCAATGACAATCCCGACCGCGATGACTACGTCGTCCTCTCGCAGGTTCTCACCGACAACGTCAATTCATACACCGACGACTTCGTCGACAAGGTAATCAAATCGATCAACGACCAACCCATTATGAGCCTCGAAGACGTACCAACTGCCATCGCAAAAAGCGGCGACTTCCTCACCATCAAATTCATGGGCCAGCCGACTCCGCTGATTCTCGACTACCCCGAAGCCGCTGCACGCGATTCTAAGATTCGCTCAAATTATAATGTCACCAAGCAAAGCAATCTGGAGGAAACCCATGAAGCTAAATCATAAAGTACTTACAATCATAGCCGCCCTGCTGCTCATCCAGTCAACACTGCTCGCACAGCCGAATACCTCTGAGGATGCAGCAGAAGGCATCGAGAAGTCGCTTCTGTTTCTTGAGATAACATCCAGCGCATACGAAAACATGCAGCCCTGGAAAAAAGCGACGATGTCCAGCAGCTACGGCTACGCATGCGCTGTCGGTCCATACGAGGTCCTCACGACCGCATGGAACGTCACCGACACTGCACACATCAAGGCACGTCTGCACGGCCGTAACGAATTTGTACCAGCAACCGTCAAGGTTGTAGATTACGAGATCGACCTCGCCCTGCTCGAACTCGACAGGGAAGAGATGGACGCACCGTTAACGCCAGTGACCTTCTCCAACGATTACGCAAAAGGCGCATCCGTAAGCTCCCACTGGCTAACCGCCGGCGGACGACACAAAACAGGCCGCGGCTACATCGACCGCGCAGACGTCTACAAGGCCCCCGCATCCTACACATCGATGCTCAACTACATCATCGGCAACACGTCCAACACGGACTCCCGCGGCAGACTCTATTGTCTCGACGAAAAACCTGTCGGCCTGGCGTGCTGGTCCGACGGCGACTCCAAAGAAACCGGCGTCATCCCAACACAGATCATCGACCGCTTCCTTGCGGACGCACGAGACGGCGAATACAAAGGCTTCGGCTCGGTCGGTTTCTCCATTACAAAACTTATCGATCCCGCCATGCGAAACTATCTCGACATGCCCGACGGTGAAGACAACGGCGTCTACGTCAACGACGTCTACACCCTCGGCACAGGCAGCGACACCCTCGAACAGGGTGATGTGATTCTCGCCATCAACGGCCTCGCGATGAACGCCTACGGCCGATACGAACACCCTACCTACGGACGCATCCAGATGGCACAGATTTTTGCCGAAACCCCGGTTGGCGACAACATCGAATTCACCCTCTGGCGTGATGGCAAGAAGATCACGCTCAGCGCTCCTGCCGAAAAATTCACCGCCCAGGACATGCTCGTTCCCTACTATGAGTACGGCATGCAGCCAGAGTACTTCGTAACCGCAGGATTCGTCTTCCAGAAACTCACCCGCCCGTACATGCAGATGTGGGGCGACGACTTTGCGGGCAAGATCACACCGCACATTTACAACTACTACCGCGACACGGCTTTCTCACCTACCGAAGATCGCCAGGATGTCATCATGCTCAGCTTCGTCCTGCCCCACCAGGTCAACCTCGGCTATCACGACCTACGCGGCAAGATCGTCAAATCCGTCAACGGCAGGACGATCGAGTCGATGCAGGACTTCGTCTCAGCGTTCCAACTCAACCCCGACGCCCAGCACGACGTTATCGAATTTGAACAGGACAACCCCACAGTCGTCATCCCGCGCGATCAGGCAAAAACAGCCGACATGATGATCGCCCAGAGATTCGGCGTCACCCAGCAACAGAATGTCAACTGACATAACATAAGCTGCAAGCAGCAGAAAACCAGCCCAACACAAAATAGGGACAGGCACCGGTTAAACACCAACCACCTGTCCCTTTTTTCTGCGCGATGTAATAATGACCAGCAGCAAACCAACGTACGAATGACATCGCTATGTTACACTGACTAACCGACCTGACGCAGCAGCAGAATCACCCGCATAAAAGACCAATTGATCCCGCACCATGTATATCACCATCTATTAATTCGGGACAGGCACCATTAAATTTGCACCTGCCTAATTAAACTTTCCCCACCAGCTACCTGGTTGTATCTGGGTATAATATATTAGATCAAGGCCTGCAATGGTCATTTAGCGGCCAAGCCTCCAACTTACAGCCAAATCAGGCAAATTTAACCGCAGTTTTTACCTGTTAGTAAATGTCGCCTCCCTCTGTAAGTCTCTGTGACAGAGGCACTTATGTGGCCTCTTGGCAGCACTGTCCGATAAGGGCACGCTAATTAACACAAATAACCCGGCCTCTCAATAAAAATAGAGTCGCAATTTACATCCGCACAAACACATGTATGATATATAACTACCAAACTTGCCATATTAACAACTTTTGTGCTGAGTTTTAAATTCTGCTTCGACAGCAGTTCCGTATCCGCATGTATTAGCCCTGAATCTAACCCCCTGCTATTCGTTTTGCGTTGCTTTCAATATCTCCACGTTTTTCTGAAGCTCCTCGATCAGATTTGCAAATCTCCACTACTAGATCGACCTTCAACTATCGAGATCAGCCTCTATCATTCAATGCAAAATTTTCAGCCGACATTCTTGCAAGCTTATCCTGGCGAGGTCTTACCATCTAATAAGCTTTGATTCTTCGTCTGCTGCTCGCCATCCAGAAGGTGATGTTAATACGCGGGCCGCCGACAGATATGACGAGTCGATCGCCATCGTTGCGCGGTATAAGAACTCATCATATTCATGAGGGCCAGGTTGAGATGTACGTTCATTCAGTGGTAAATTTTAGCAATTGGCATTCCTGATGTTTCACGTGGAACACACTGGCTTCAAAATGACAATATCGTGATTAGAATAATCACGCTTTTAAAGTTTCACCGACCTACCGTCCGGAGTCCGAAAAGCTGCCAAAGAATGTTTCACGTGAAACAGAACATTATCCGCTGTTTTCACTGGCTGGTAGGGCGTTTATGTGGTAAAAAAGCTTTCAGCAAATAACCTATACATAAGGCAATACATATTAAGGGGAAGAGCAAATGGCAAAAAAAGCACCGCAAAAACGTCTCGGCAGGGGACTTGACTCGCTCCTCGGCGGTCCCGTAAGCACCACAAAACAGCAAAAGAGCAACCCTGCCGTTGGTCCTATAACGCCCGCTGAGCCCGATAAACCTGCTGGCGAATCAGTTCAGAAGGTATCACTTGGCCGCATAAAGGCCAATCCCTACCAGCCTCGCACCGTCTGGGACGAAGAGCAACTTGCCGAGCTTGCTTCCTCCATCAAGGCCAACGGCGTTATACAGCCCATTCTTCTTCGCAAAAACAACGGCCATTTCGAGCTCATCGCAGGAGAACGCCGCCTTCGCGCCTCCCAGATGGCTGAACTCGAAGAAATACCCGCCATCGTCCGTGACGTCACCGACGAAGAAATGCTCGAGATCGCCCTCGTAGAAAACATCCACCGCAGCGACCTCAACCCCATTGAACGCGCCCATGCGTACCAGCGATACATCGCCTCATTCAACCTCACCCAGTCCCAGGCAGCCGAACGCCTCGGTGAAAACCGCTCTGTGATCGCTAACCACTTGCGCCTGCTGGACTTACCGAAAGAGATACATGAAATGCTCGTCAACGGCCAGCTATCCATGGGCCATGCCCGAGCTATCCTTTCGCTCCCGACCGACGAACTCCGCCGCAAGCTCGCAAACCGAGCCCTGGCAGGGCGGCTCAGCGTCCGCGAAGTCGAACGCCTCGTCCGCAAGCACCTGGAAGGCGATAAGCCCAAGCCCGAAAAATCCGAAAAGCCCGCCCATATAACAGACCTCGAAAAGCAACTGCGCAGCGTCCTCGGCACCAAAGTCAGCATCAAGGCCCGCAAGAAGGGCGAACGCGGCAAGATAACGATCGATTTCTATTCCCTGGATGAATTCGACCGCCTGACCGAGATCCTCGGCCTCTCCCGAGACGAACAGAACTAGCGTCTCCGTACCAGGCCGCAGCATAGGGCATGGTGCTTGCATGGTCCGATAATCAGTGGCGTTTTTGCGCACCGAACACGCCATCGCAATCAGGAAATATCCACCGGCAGGGGGGGGCAAAGTCCTTCCTCGCCGGTATTCTTAGGATCATATCAGGTTATGCTTCCTGAAGCGTCTGCTAGACAGCCGTTTCATCCCCCGCAACGACCGGCCCGCACTCCTGTGCATTCTCGGCCTCGCGATACTCCTCTACAACCTCAACCAGCCGTCTAAGCGTCTCGCGACCCTCTGCACTGGCCTCCAGGCCCAGAAACTCCACACCAAGGCGCACCTGTCCATTCCATTCTTCGCCAATATGTCGCAAAAGCCCCTCCAGCAAGAAAGGTTTAGCGTAAGGTTTGGGCGTAAACTGAACCCCCACAAGCTGCCCCTCTTTGAAATTGTCCCTCAGTCGCTCATCCACTTCGATCAGCGTACCTCCCGCCGACAGATCAAGCATATGCCCCTCCCAGTAATTCTCCGCAGGTATCTCAACATCATTGTTCGTATATCCACGATGCCAGAATAACGCCTTCACACGCATATCAGCAGGAACCTGGGCCCGATAATAAGCTCTCCGCTGCAGTTTTTCCACCCGGTCGGGCCTCAAAAGTATCGCACGACCCGCCAGACCGCTGTTTATTCCCGTCTGATATCCCGCCACAGACGTCTCAAAAACGTATTTGCAAAAATCCTTCTCAAAAGAGATCCCAACGGGCTGATCAATCTGGATATAAGCTACCGAATTACTGCGCTCAGCCGCCTCGACATGCAGAACCTCGCTGCTGCAAAAGCACAGCCGAACCTCGAGCACATGCCATTTACCGCCGCTTAAATAGCTCATCGTCGCCTCGCGCTGGTCCTCTGCCGCCTGTGCGAGCACGTCCATAAGCTCATCGCTGGTCAGGATTTCACTGCTATTCATGGTTCCCCCGTTCCAATTCTGTTTAGTTTGCATTGAAAAATTTACAAAACAGTTGATGCAGGGGCAAGTCAAGTTGCGGTTTTTAATTCAGCCGGGAAAATACCCAGTGCACCTCTTTCAGAATCGACCAAAAGTTAGCCGATTCTTAACTCAAACTGTGATTCTCCTCACCAAAACTTCCCCTCCGTTCCGATTTCACAAGTCCCTATTGCAAAAACGCAGTTTTCAACGTATGATTTGTCAAATGTTTACAGATCACGGACAAAAAAAGACGGCAGTTTCACAGATCGCAATGCTTGCCCTGTTCATCATCGGGCTGATCCTCGCTTCCGTCGTGACTGTCTCGACAAACAAAATACGCCTGACTGACCCAATTCCGCTTTTCCAGTCCGGCCTCTCGGTATCTCTACCAAAGGGCCGCGCATGGCAGAGCCCATATAAATGGCAGTTCGACCCCGAAACCAACAGATTCGAAACGCTCGCAGGCATCCGCATGGGCAACAAAATTGACACAATGGCACACTGGACCTATGCCCTCGCAGCCGGTGACCTGTCGGCTTCCCAAAGATTACAAAACAAACTTGGTCCTGATCCCGGCAACATTACAGAAAAGGGCACCATCACCGTCGGCTCACTCGATTTCGCCTGGGCGCAGCTTTCCACTTCTGGCCGCTCTCCCGATACCATCATCGCCGCCGCATCCCTGCCCTCCAATCGCAGCCTGACCCTCACCATCGAGGCCATCGCTCAGCCCAAGGTCGCTACGGACCTTTTCAATAAACTTATCCAGTCCGCAAAGTACACTGCTCCCGAAAATGTTCGGCAGGGCGAGCAATTCATCTCGCAGATCCGCGAATCCGGCCTGCACAGGCTCCTTCTCACCGACCTGGGCCCCAGCCTCGACAGCATCTACCGCATTTCTCAACCCGAAGACGCCAAGCTCAAAAACATCCGCGGCTTTTCTGTAATGTCATTCGACTATGAGTCACAACAACCAACCGCCACCGTCACCGGCCAGGGCATGATGTCGATTTCCATGGAAAAAGGATCACTCTCCGAACATCACGAGTTCAGATTCGCCGACTCGCTCGAATCGTTCTCCTGGAGATCCCAATATCAGAACGGCGCCGACCGCAGGCCCGGCCAGACCGCCCTCGAACTCAAGGACTTCAACCAGCTTACGCTCACCTACCTCTCCGGACCCCGCCGCCTGCAGGGCAAACAAACTGAATTGACACTCTCACCGGCAACCCTGCCCGAGCTGTTCCTGACCTCCGCAGCCCGCTTTCTCCTCGACAGCCAATACGACCGGATCATGCTCGAAATTCTCACAACCCAGGGCTGGATCGCCCCGGCCCAGCTTTCCCAGATCCCTCCCGTCGAGCTGCCCACCGACGACCACCCCGACATTTCTTACGGCATCGCCGTCGATTTCACACATGGCAATGGCACCCCGCTTCGCTTCTACTATAATAACGATAAGGACTTGATACTGCAGCAGCAGCTTATGCCGGACACGGTTACATGGATCAAGGCCGACCGCAAAGAGCTACTCGAAAACGTAACACCAAACCAGGCCGAAACCATCCGGCAGATACTCAAACCGGTAACAAAGATATAATAAAGATTACGACACAGGAAGGACTATCATGAGCGACAAAGTATACGATTGCATAATAGTAGGCGCTGGCCCCGCTGGCCTCGCAGCCGCCATCTACACCGCCCGCGACCGAAAAAGCACCCTCATGCTCGAAAAACAATACCCCGGCGGCCAGATCACAGTCACCGACCGCATCGAGAACTACCCCGGCTACGACCGAATCTCCGGCCCCGATCTCGTCATGAAAATGCTCGAACAGGCTCAAAACTTCGGCGCCGAACTCAAATCCGGCGTAGAAGTCACCGAAATAACCAAACTTGACGACGGCAACACCCGCCTCGACACCACCGAGGGCCCGTTCCTCGCCCATTGCGTAATTCTCTCGCCCGGCAGCTCATTCCGCAAACTCGGCGTCCCCGGGGAAGAAAAGTTCCGCCAGGCAGGCGCAGGCGTCAGCTACTGCGGCACTTGCGACGCCCCCTTCTTCCGCGACAAAAAGGTCATCGCCGTCGGCGGCGGCAACACCGCGGTCGAAGAAACCATCCACCTCGCAAAATTCGCCGCCGAGGTCACACTCGTCCACCGCCGACAGGAATTCCGCGCCACCCCCGTCCTCGTCGAAGAGCTCATGGACAACGTAAACTCCTCCGACGGCAACATAAAACTCGTCCTCGACTCTGTCTGCACCTCCATCAACGGCACAGACAAGGTCGAATCCGCCACCATACAGAACGTCAAAACCGAAGAAACCTCCGAACTCGACTGCGACGGCGTCTTCATCTTCATCGGCACAGTCCCAAACACCGACTTCCTCAAGGACACCTTCGAAGTTACCGAGTCCGGCTTCCTGCGCTGCGACCCCGTCTTCCTCCGCACCGCAATGCCGGGCGTTTTCGTCGCCGGAGACTGCCGTGTAGACGCACCCATGCAGCTCGCGACCGCGGTCGGCGACGGTGTAGCAGCCGCCATGGCAATGAAAAGCTTCTGCCGCGACCCGAAATGGTGGGACATGCCCGCCTTCGACTCACTCACACCCGGTACCTGGTAGTAGAAAGGCTCAATTTTGGATATTTCCCTCGGTCTGGCGTGGTACGTGGTCTTCGTCCTCTCGGCAAGCTTCCACGAAGCCGCCCATGCCTTCACAGCAATGAAATTCGGCGACCGAACCGCCTACCAGGGCGGCCAGGTCACCCTGCACCCCATCCCCCACATCGCCCGCGAACCCTTCGGCATGATCGTCGTCCCGATCGTCTCCTTCCTCTTCAACGGCTGGATGATCGGCTGGGCGTCCACTCCCATCGACCCATACTGGGCAGGTCGCAACCACAAAAAAGCCGCCCTCATGTCCCTTTCCGGCCCAGCCAGCAACCTCCTGCTCATCCTCGTCAGCGCCGCCCTGATCCACATCGGCATCGCCGCAGGCTTCTTCAACCAGCCCAGCATATCCGAACTCGGCTTCAGCACCATCGTCACCGCCGATGCCGGCACCCTCGCAAACGGCGCCGCAAACATGCTCAGCATATGCTTTTCGCTCAATATCGTCCTCACGACTTTCAACCTCCTTCCCGTCCCGCCCCTCGACGGCACCGCGATTGTCGGACTCTTCCTCGACCGCGCCACCGCAGAAAAATACCAGTCCTTTATCCACCAGCCCGGCATCGCGCTGTTCGGCCTGATCATGGCATGGATGTCGATGGATTTCATCTTCCCGCCTGTCTATGCACTCGCCGTCAGCTTCCTATACCCCGGCTTATGATACTAAAAACCCGGTTTCGTGGCTCGAAACATACTCCCACCCGGCAAAAGCCGAAGCAGCTTACCGCGCATAACCCGCCTCACTCCTCGTCAGCCTGCGCCCGCTCCTCCTGCTTTTCTTCGTCTTCCTTAGCCTCCTCAAGGATCTTCTCGTTCCGCCTCTCCCTCAGAACCCGCAACGGTCGATAAGGCCTCGCCCGCGGTATCCACCTCTTCCAGTGCAGTTCGAACCTCCTCATCCCCCCCGGATACGTCTCGTTCACCACCCGCACCGAGTTCGCCAACCCCTTTTTCTCCTTAAGCTCCCACAAAATCTCCTTGAGAAGTTCCTCCGTCTTCGGGTGCGACATCATAAAGTAAACCAGCGAGTAACCCATTGTATAAGCAGCGTTTACGTTCTCATCCATAAACTCCTGCCATTCTCTGTAACTGAGTCCCAGGTAATCCTCGACCGATATCGGAAACCCGTCGCGAAGCCACTTCTTGACCCACTGATGTCGTAAATTCTGCAGATAAACCCGCTTGTTCCGACCGATCACGTTGAAACCCTCGAAATACTCACTCAGCCCCTCGTTGATCCAGTACGGACAATACGGAATGTGCTGCTGCACCATCAGATGGTTCGCCTCATGAAACAGCACCCCGATCATCTTTTTAACACTCTTGTTCGCCCACACCACCGTCTCATTGTGATACGCACTGAAATACCCCGTCTCCGATATCGCCTCCCCGATCTGCGCCAACTGATACGCCTTGAAATCCTCCGGCGTCCTTATTATAGTGATCGTCACCTCGAAATCATCGTCGAATTCAAACTCGAACGTGTCCTCATACGTGTCCCGTATCCGTTCCACGCCGAACACGATCGACCGCTCAACCTCCTCGCTCAGCCTTACCCCCCACAACCTGAACCTGCAAATGCTGTTTTTGTAACTGACGAATTCGCCCGGCTCCACCCTGATCCGCCTGCCGCCCCCGCGAGCTCCAAATGCACTCCCGGCTTGCACCACCAGTACGCTTAATACAATTAGAGTGAAAATTGTCTTCTTCAAAACTAACCTCTCAGTTTCAACTCACTGTCAAATATAGGGTAGCTCTAATAATTGCTTTTGAGCGGCAAGTAGAAGATTTTTACGTTCCGACAAGGAAGACAAATCAGCTTTAGTTGCCGCTAAAGCGGTTTTTGTCTGACGCCGCTCGGAATCAAAAAGATTTGCTTGACCGCCAAAATGAATTGTTAGAGGTGCCCTTTAATCATATCACTGAATTGCACTAAGCAAAACCACTAAATAAGCCCTCTCTCAGCTATTTACTATTGCGAAAAAATACCCGCACCAATATCTTGAAGTACGGACATTGATCAGCAGTACTTTAGCTGCTTAGCATGATATACGAATAGATCTACAGATTGTTGATAATTTCAGGAGGTTTCACAATGAAAACCAGACAGCTAGGTGATACGGATCTCAAACTGACCACAATAGGACTCGGAACCTGGGCCATCGGCGGCTCCTGGCAGTTCGGCTGGGGGCATCAGGACGATCAGGACTCCATCGGCGCTATAGTCGACGCGGTAGAAAAAGGAATTAACTGGATAGACACCGCACCCATCTACGGTTGCGGCCACTCAGAAGAAATCGTCGGCAAGGCACTAAAAGAAACCCGCCAGAACCCCATAATCGCCACCAAATGTGGCCTCCTCTGGGACGATAAACGCAGAAAACACAACAACTTAGACGCCGACAGCATTATGAAGGAGTGTCACGACTCACTCAAACGCCTCGGAATCTCCACCATAGACCTCTACCAGATGCACTGGCCACAGCCCGACCGTAAGATCGAAGAGGCATGGGAAGCCATGGCCAAACTCAAAAAGAAGGGCGATGTCCGCCACATCGGAGTCTCCAACTTCTCCGTCCCCCAACTAAAACGCATCATGCAGATCGAAAAACCCGCATCGCTGCAGCCCCCATACAGCATGATCGACCGAAGCATCGAGCAGGAGATCCTGCCTTTCTGCGGCGAAAACGACATCGGCGTCGTTTGCTACAGCCCAATGCAAAAAGGCCTTCTCACCGGAAAATACACCCCCGAAAAGATAGGCAAGCTCCCGCCCGACGACCACAGGCACCGCGATTCTGACTTCGCCCAGCCCAAACTCGACATACACCTTGAACTCGTCGAAAAGCTCAAACCAATCGCCCAGCGAAACCACGCCACACTTGCACAGCTCGCAATCGCATGGGTCTTCAATCAGCCTCACGTCACTTCCGCCATCGTCGGCGCACGAAAACCGCACCAGGTTGACGACAACGTCAAGGCCGGAAGCTGGGAAATAAGCGAACAGGACATGCAGGAGATAAGCCGGATACTCGAAAAACACGACGAAAAACTCCACGCAGCAGTATAGCTGCATATAATAAGGATTCTGCGACTGGCCAGACAACGGCAGGGCGATAGAACCCCGGCCTCGCACACCCAATGCGAAAGGGCGGCAAAACCGTGGTTAACAATACTGATACAACGGTCTCGCTCACCAGGCGGGACCGTTTTTCTATCTCCCGCCCCTCGAAACGTCCGGATAATCCTTGAAAATCAGCGTTTTTTCGGTTATTCCATACCTACCGTCAACAAACAGCAGGGGGCTCGTTCTCCCTCTACTGTTAATTCAAGATTTCTGGTAATTCTAGCGGTACATGACCGCAACCGAAAAAGGACTAAAATGGCGAAAGATACCAGCGTCTACGTAAGCCCCCTCGTTCAGCGAAACGCTTCACCGGAAATGTCGGCCCTGTTCAGCCCCGACAAAAAGTTCGGCACCTGGCGACGCCTCTGGCTCGAACTCGCCCGCGCAGAAAAAGAGCTCGGCCTCGAAATAACCGACCAGCAGATCCAGGAAATGCAGTCCCACCTCGACGACATCGACTACGACAAGGCTGCCGAATACGAAAAGAAGTTCCGCCACGACGTAATGGCTCACGTCCACACCTTCGGCGATGTAGCCCCCACAGCAGCACCCATAATCCACCTCGGCGCCACATCCTGCTACGTAGGCGACAACGCGGACCTCATCATAATGCGCGAGGGCCTGCGGATTCTCTCCGAAAAACTCGCCTGCCTCATTGACCGTCTCGGCAATTTCGCCGCCGAATACCGCGAAATGCCCGCCCTCGGCTTCACGCACTACCAGCCGGCCCAGCTGACAACCGTCGGCAAACGCGCCACCCTCTGGGCATACGAATTCGCAATGGACCTCGAAGAACTCGAATACCGCGACGAAAACATGCCCTTCCGCGGCGTAAAAGGCACCACTGGCACCCAGGCCTCCTTCCTCGCCCTCTTCAACGGCGTCCACGACAAGGTAAAGGCCCTCGACGAAAAAGTCGCCGCCGCCTTCGGCTTTAAAAAACGCTGCGCCGTCACGGGCCAGACATACCAGCGAAAGATCGACACCCTCGCCGTTAACGCCCTCGCCTCAGTCGCACAATCCGCACATAAGATGTGCAACGACATACGTTTACTCGCAAACCTCAAGGAAATGGAAGAGCCCTTCGCAAAATCGCAGATCGGCTCCTCCGCCATGGCATACAAACGCAACCCTATGCGATCCGAACGCGCTACGGGCCTCTCCCGCCTCGTGCTCTCGCTCGCATCCTCACCCGCGATGACCGCCTCCGAACAGTGGTTCGAACGCACACTCGACGACTCCGCAAACCGCCGCGTCTCCATCGCCGAAGCATTCCTTGCAACCGACGGCATACTCGAAATCCTCATCAACGTCGCCTCGGGTCTAGTCGTCTACCCCAAGGTCATCGAGGCACGGGTAAATTCCGAGCTGCCCTTCATGGCCACCGAAAACATCATGATGGCTGCCGTAAAAGCAGGGGGCAACCGCCAGGACATCCACGAACACATCCGTGTACACTCCCACGAAGCCGCCGCTCAGGTCAAACAGCACGGCAAACCAAACGACCTCATCGACCGCCTCAAGGCAAACCCCGCCTTCGAAAAAGTCGATTTCAACGCTGTCATGGACCCCTCAGCCTACATCGGCAGGGCACCCCAGCAGGTCGACGAGTTCATCGCCGACATAATAACCCCGATCAGAACAAAATATCAGCAAAGCCTCGACCGCCAGGTCGAACTAAAAGTTTAGTGCGGAAAATTGAACAGAATCCGCTTTTTACATTCTTTTATCAGTATCTGTAGGAGAACAGGATGACCAGGGACCAGCTAGTAAAACGCGTCAAGGATGTCGCATACCTCGAAGGCGACTTCGTACTCAGAAGCGGCAAACGCAGCAAGTACTACCTCGACAAATATCTCTTCGAAACCCAGCCCGACATACTCAAGGCTCTCGGAGAAGAGTTCGCAAAATACGTCACCGACGACGTAACCCTCATTGCCGGTGCCGAACTCGGAGGCGTCGCACTCGCAGCAGCCACCGCGATGCAGGCCGAAAAACCCTGGATCATCGTTCGAAACAGCAAAAAAGACTACGGCACCAGCAAAATGGTCGAAGGCGTCCTCAAAGAAACCGACGTCGTACTGCTCGTCGAAGACATCGCCACTACCGGTGGCCAGGTCTGCGAAGCCGCCAAAATAATCACCGACGCAGGTGCAAAAGTCAAAAAGATCGTCTCCGTCATCGACCGCAAGCAGGGCGCTCGCGAAAACATCACCGACGCCGGCTTCGACTTTGACTCGATCATGACAAAAGAGGACCTCGGCATCACAGAGTGACCGAACCTCTGCCCGACACATAATAGACAGAAAAATAGTTGGTCCGTTCGCAGGCGCATCAGCAAGGCTCCAGACACGCGCGGATCAACTGCTTTGCCCTTAATCTCTAAAAAGTAAATCCATGAGTCCACTCGAAATTGCAATGCTCGTATGTTTCGGCTCCGCATGGCCGGTATCCGTATACCGCTCCTGGGTATCCCGCACCGCCGCCGGCAAGAGCCTCGCATTCATGATCATAATCTGCACAGGCTACATCGCGGGCTTTTTTCACAAAGTTTATTTCAATTTCGATGGGGTCATATACCTATATGCACTAAATGCTCTACTTGTTTTTGCCGATATAATGCTATATTTGCGAAACAAACGTCTCGACCAGCTCCGGGCTTCATGACGAACTGTCGCACAACCCGCGGCGTACAACTGATGATAGACCGTTGTATCCGCCTTAAGGAATGCAGATGGACAGGATTAAATTACTTTGTGACATTAGCGAACTGAACCACCTCTTCCGCGACAGCGTAAGCGTGGAAAACTTCCTCCAGCGCATCGTCGTCATGGTCACCCAGCACATGAAATCCGACGTCTGCTCGATTTACCTCTACGACGACGATACCGACCAACTCACCCTCAAGGCGACCGAGGGGCTCAGCCAGGATTCCATAGACCACATCGGCATGAAACTCGGCGAAGGCCTCACCGGAAAATCCCTCCAGGAACTCCGCACCATCTGCGTCACCAAGGCCAGTAAAGAACCCGACTACAAACTATTCGTAGGCTGCGGCGAAGAACCATTCGAAAACTTCCTCGCCGTACCCATCACCCGCGGCATCTCCCGCATCGGCGTCCTCGTCGTTCAGCGAAAAAAACGCCGCCGATTCAACGAAGGCGATGTCCTCGCACTCAAAGCCGTCGCATCCCAGTTGGCCAACATCATCGAAAACGCAAAATTCATCATGGCCATCCACTCGCCCGCTGCCCAGGCCGAAGAAGCCAGGTCCCGATCCGCTGCCGAGAACCTCAGCTTCGTACGCGGCAAACCCGCCTCCCAGGGTTTCGCCTTCTCACAGGCTCACATCCTCGACCGCGAAAAAACCTTCAGCTCGCTGAACAAAAAAAGATTCCCGAATCATTACACCATCGCCCAGTTCGACGAAGCAATAGAAGAAACAACCAGGCAGCTCCACGAACTGCAGCGCCGCGTAGAAGAAAAACTCTCCGACGCAGCCTCGCTGATCTTCGCCTCGCACCTGCTCATCCTCAAGGACAATGAATTCGTCGGCACCATGCGAAAACGTATCGAGCAGGGCACCAACCCGCCCCGCGCGATCCTCGACGTCGCCAACCAGTACATGGACATCTTCGCCGTCTCCGGCCACACCTACGTCCGCGAAAAGGTCCAGGACATCGAGGACCTCATCGTCCGCCTCATGGGAAACCTCGACGGCGAATTCGAATGCCTCGCCGACTACGGCAACGAGATCGTCATCGCCCGCGAACTCTTCCCCTCCGACCTCCTGCAGATGTCATCCCAGAACGTCCAGGGCGTCGTCCTCGTCTCCGGCGGCGTAACCTCCCACCTCGCCGTACTCGCCCGCTCGCTGCAGATCCCAATGGTCATCGCCAAAGAACGCGCCCTGCTCGACATAAAACACAGCACCCCAATCCTCGTCGACGCCGACACCGGCAACGTCTACATCAACCCCGCCGGGGACATCGTCGAAAGCTTCCACAAACGCAAAGAAGAGCAGCTCGCCCACCCCGAGGATCATCCCCCGGCAAAGCAGCGGATCTACACAAAAGACAAAACCCGCATCCGCCTCTTCGCCAACATCAACCTGCTGAACGACCTCGAAACCGCACGCAAAATGCACTGCTCAGGCGTGGGCCTATACCGCACCGAGTTCCCCTTCATCATCCGCTCCGACTTCCCCTCCGAGCAGGAACAATACATCGGCTACCGCAAGCTCGTCCGCGCCATGCGCAAAAAACCCGTCGTCTTCCGAACCCTCGACATCGGCGGAGACAAAATACTCTCCTACTACCAGGACGTCCACGAACAGAACCCCACCATGGGCATGCGCAGCATCCGCTTCTCCCTGCAGAACCAGAGAGTCTTCGTAAAACAGATCCGCGCCATACTCCGCGCCGGCAAGAACGCCAACCTGCACATCATGTTCCCCATGATCTCCTCGATCGACGAGTTCCTCCAGGCCAAACAGATCGTCCGCACAACCAGCGAGATCATGACCAGCGAAAACGTCCCGCATAACGAAAACCCAAAACTCGGCATCATGGTCGAACTCCCCTCCGTCGTCCATCTCATGGAAGAATTCGTCCAGCACGCCGACTTCTTCTCCATCGGCACCAACGACCTCGTCCAGTTCATGCTCGCAGTCGACCGCACCAACGAAACCGTCTCGAACTTCTACCTGCCGCACCACCCCGCCGTACTGCGCAGCATCCACCACGTCGTAAAAGTCGCAACCGAACACAAAAAGTCCGTCTCCCTCTGCGGCGACATGGCCCACAACCCACACTACATCCCCTTCCTGCTCGGCATAGGTCTGCGAGGCCTGAGCGTCGACCCCGTCTACGTCCCCCGCGTACAGCAGGCCATCGAAAACACCGACCTCACCCACGCCCGCCAACTCGCAAAAGAACTCCTCGCACAGCACGACACAAAAACCATAGCAAACAAACTGGGCATCCGCGACTAACCATCCACCACCCGCACGCATTGTTTATCATCCCTGCCAAGAGAATATAACGCCCCCCAGCACCAGCAGCCGACCTCCCGCAAAACACCCATAAACGCATGCAGCCGCCCGGCAGGGTGAGCCATCCCCACGCAACGTTCATAAAACACTTAAGCACCCATCAACAAGTCCAACGATCTTCAACTGTTCATCACTCTGCCTGTCAAAAAGCCTTTAACCCCGCCCCCTCATCTCATCCGCCCAAGGCGGACCCAGCATAAATCAGCCGTCGCGCAGCGACTCCATAATTTACTTATCCCCTCTGCCGCCGCACCTTCTCTATCAGCTCATCATACATCGCCACCATACTCTCCGCCTCATGCAGATCACTCACCTCCTCGATCGGCCCAACCTCCTCACCCATAAAATACCGCCGAGTCAAAAGCTTGTCATCCCGGCCCCCGAGCCGGGATCCAGAGAACACAACGAGCGCGCATGCACGTTCAAAAACACTCCTCCACCCCCAACGACGCTATCCCGTCCATAGCGCCCAAAATCACCCCGTCCTTCAGTTAACTACCCCTGAAAACATTCTCTCTATGCCACCCCATCGCCTCCGCATCCGGCACAAAACGCCCCGGCAGCCGCAGCCGCTCCCCCTCTCGCCTGACCACATTCTCAACAATAAACCCCGGCTGCTTCTCTCGCCCCTTCAACTCCCGCGCAGCCACCAGCCGCCAATCCTCATCAAACGTAATAAACCCCGCATCGAAACTCCGATCATAAAAGCTGTTCAGCAAAATCCCGTTACTCGGATCAGCCCGCCGCTCCTCATCCTCACTCCAAGGCACAATATGACTCGCAACCAAAAGCTCCGCCAAACCAACCCCCGAAACCGCACACCGCCCGTCATAACTGACCATAACAGCCCGCCGGAAAAACCCCTGCGCCCTCCTCGCCTTCACCTCCCGAACGACCTCGGTCTCACCCCCGTTCCACTCACCAATTTTTTCATCGCGCCCGCTTAACTCTTCACCCAGAACCAGCCGCCCGTAAACTTCCTCCGCCTCGTTCGCTACCTTCTCCGAATCGCTTTTGAATTCATCCCATACCTGCTTATCCAGACTGCTGCAGTTACCCAGCCCGCCCGCCTTCTGCGCAGGATCAAGCCCCGCAAGATTACACGCTTTCATCGCCACCGACCCCGGCGACCGCCCCATCGCCTCAGCAATCCTCACGATTTCCGGATTCCCAGAATGAAGCCGCCCAAACGGCAAAGCACAATAAACCCGCAACGCAACCAAAACCTCCTCACGCGACCACCCTGAACCCCTCTTACCCATCAACACTCCTTCCGATCAGTTAATTGTAAAGTGGAATTCTGTACAAAGCCAAGCTGCCTTTGGTCACTGTTCTCTGATATTTAGCCAGTCCAGTAATTGATTTCCGGTTATAATACGACCAGTATGATCTATAAATTCAAATTTATTGTCACCTGCATAAACTTGAGACCAGGCATTACAAAGAGTTTTACTATTCAGTACAGCAATGGAATTTCTATCTAGCGAAATTTGTTCTTTTACAGGTTCAAATGTGCCTAAAAGAGCAAGAGTTCTGGTTATTGGGAAAAATACTTCTGTCTCAGCATAACCCAAACCTGGGCGTTGTCTGACAAAAGGCGGTATGTTTTCCGGATCATTCCATGAGACAGTGACAGGCAAATCCGAGGTGATGAATTGACTGGCTGTATCTGAAGCAATTAAGAGCGTCCAGTTTCGAGCTCCAAGCATTTCCAGTACAGGACCAATTGCTTTCAATTCCATTTCTATATGAGACTCCCTCGCAGTTTCAATATCATATTCATCACGCTCAAGAAAATCTTTCATTTGCTCAAAACTGACATCCCCTATTTCAATCCCATCCATCTGCATTCTTCTTAAAGTTTCTTCATATCGTTCTTTTGAGGCACATATTAACTGCATAGTCATTTTGGCTAAATTAGCTTGAGTCTTAGCAATATTTCGTCTTACGAGGGGATGTCTGACATGGAATAGCGCAATCAAATTAAGAATACAATCTAGCCTAGCTTTGTTCGTTATCACATGGTCTTCTTTCAAATCCCTAATAGCTTCAGCCATTTCTGTTTCAACTTTCGAAAAGCTGTTTTCAATTTGATCAGGAGCAAGTCCTTCTGGCTTGACCCCGAAAAACTGTACCGTTGCTGATTAGAGAGTATCCGTTATAATTTGTTAGTTTTTATGGAAAGGATGCTCTTATGAAACGCAAGAATCACAGTCCCGAACAGATTGTCAAGATGCTCCGCCAGGCGGATGCTGTAATCGGCTCCGGCGGTACGGTCCAGCAGGCCTGCCGTGAGCTGGGCATCAGCGAGGCGACCTACTACAACTGGCGCAAGCAATACGGCCGCATGAAGCTCGACCAGGTCAAGCAGCTCAAGGCCCTGCAAAAAGAGAACGCCCAGCTCAAAAAGCTCGTTGCCGACCAGGCACTGGACAACGCCATCCTCAAGGAGGCGCTTTCGGGAAATTACTGAGCCCGGCCCGGAGACGCAAGGCGGCCAGGCATCTTCAAAAGAGTCTGGCCGTATCCGAGCGTCGGGCATGCAAGGTGATAGGTCAGCCGCGAGCGAGCCAGCGGTATAAATCTCAGCAGCAGCCAACGAACACGGCACTGACCAGCAAGATAATCGAGCTGGCAAAGGAACACCAAAGCTACGGCTACAGGTTTATAACGGCCAAGCTTCGTCAGCATGGCTGGCGTGTGAATCACAAACGAGTTCAACGAATATGGCGAAAGGAAGCATTACAGGTGCCTCACAGACGCAAAGGACGAAAAACGAAAGGCAACAGCGACAACAGCTGCAGCGTGCAAAAAGCCGACTACAAGGATCATGTCTGGACGTATGATTTCGTCAGCGACCAGAGCGAGGACGGTCGCAGTCTGAAGTTTCTCACGGTGCTCGATGAGTTCACGCGTGAGTCGCTTACGATAGAAGTAGGCAGGTCGATCAAGTCGGGCGATGTGGTTGAAACGCTGGAATACCTGTTTGCGGTCCGAGGCGTGCCTGGATTTATACGCAGCGACAACGGGCCGGAATTTGTGGCTAGTGCGATCAAGAAGAAGCTCGGCAAAAAGAACGTCGAAACGCTTTATATCGAGAAGGGTCAGCCGTGGGAAAATGGCTTTATAGAATCGTTCAACGGCAAGTTCAGAGATGAGGTGCTCAATCGTGAGCTGTTTTATTCGGTTAAGGAAGCGAAAGTGATTGTCGAACAGTGGCGGATGGAATATAATAACCATCGACCGCACAGCGGGCTGGACTACGCAACCCCGGCCGAGTTCGCCGCCTCGTGTATTGCTTCCGCTTCGCCTACGGCTCAGCTACAGCAATACACGACAGATGAGAAGGACAACTCTCTAACAGTAGCTGGTACATAATTCGGGGGCAGGTCACTTCCACATCGACTCTGTTGAAATCACGAATTGCACCGACATTTCGCGTGTTAGTCTGAAACTGTTTTTTCTTCTTTAAATCTATAACAGCGAGTCGAGGATTTTCTTCAGCCTCAAACAGAAAGCCCTTTAAGTAGAATCGTGGAATGAAATGATGATGTCTTGAAGTATTGCCCATTTATGATCCGTCTAGTTCTCCTGTAGTAGCCTATACCCAAGTAAAGTTAAAAAAAGAGCCCTTGGTGTAACAAGGACTCTTTGGCTATGCCTGTTTTTTGGCTGATTTCTTTTTAGCCTTTCTCTTCGGCGATTTTTTCTTCTTGTGGACTTTCTTTCGGGTACTAGGGCCACTTGCTGTGTCTTTTGCCTTTTTACCTATTGATCTTTCCTTGGGCAATAGGTAGCCAAATCGATAAGTCGGTAGAGTCAGACTCGGAAGCTGCAAACGCCCAGCCATGTTTTGAACCAACTCGCGCCAATAGGGCCACGAATTAAAAACACCATTGTAATCTGCGAATGCTGAAAAGTGCTCCGGGCTTAATCCCTCCCAGTCTTCTACCCTGTAGACCAATAAAAACTCACTGCAGATTTGAGCCAAATCCTCGCCATTCTCTTTGACAGCATCTAAAGATAAATTTACGGAGACAAAAATCAAATTTTCTTCCGTATCCAACTGTTCACTAGTAGAACCTGTTACCTCAAATTCATTTGTTCCGTCTTCAGGAAAAGAAATCAGCTCTCCGCTGCACTGCATTAAACGTACATCGACCAATTCAACGCGTTCGGAGGCCTCTGCCGCTAAACTAACGTCATGTGATCTTGTCTCAGCTTCTGAGTTCATATTAAATCGCTTTCAACCTTGTTTGTTTTCGAACGTTCATTGGTTGTTCACGCCAACATCCAGCAGTACGGTCTTTCCCTTCAAAGCGTACTACAAAATTATCTCCCTTGCGGCAAAGATATCTGTCGATAGCCCGATTGCCAGCGGCAGAACGTTTGTAGTCTACAACTATTTCATCGATAAGAGGTTGTGGCTTAACTTGCAGTTTGGTATCTAATGCGTAGAGGATGTCAGATAAAGTTCTAAGCGTCATA
Organism: Anaerohalosphaera lusitana; assembly: GCF_002007645.1. GTDB lineage: Bacteria > Planctomycetota > Phycisphaerae > Sedimentisphaerales > Anaerohalosphaeraceae > Anaerohalosphaera > Anaerohalosphaera lusitana. The sequence continues at coordinate 428,367 of NZ_CP019791.1, read as the reverse complement.
TTGCAGGTTCCAGAAAGCCACTGTGTCACCTGTGGAGCTTTTTTGTTAAGCGTTTCCGCAAGTTCCTTATTCTTGACACCTTTTTTTCCCATTAATTCGGAAAGCATTCCCGCAACATCCATTAGTAATTGCTCTTGCTCTGCTATCTTACGATTATCGCCATCCGCAAAAAACTCATCAAAAAATGGTCGAGTCATTTGTGTGCCCTTTCACTTGCAAGCATACAGTTTAAAGTTGTCGCTTACGTTTTAAATATTCTTTGTGCCGTTTTCTTGCCTTCTTCTTCTCTTTTTCCGGCGTCTCTTGTGTCTTTTTCTCAAAACCACTAACAAGCACTATTGCGTTCCCATCGTGAAACGCCAAAAACCTAATGTCATAGCATGTGAACTGCCATAAAGTTTTATCTAATTTCTTATAAAACGACCTACTAACCACCTTTCCTTGGGCAAGGTTTCCGATCGTTCGAAACAATCTGGCCACAACATTCTTGCCTCCCCAACCCTTACTTTCACTTTCATGCAACTTTCCGGTCCTATTCAGATCCTCCAATAGATTCTTAACGGGCACACGGCCACTGGTTTGAACGTAAAAACAAAAAGCGTACTTGTCACCAGGACGGTAATACATCGCCAATTCTAATAATCCATTATCGACCAGATTGTTCAATCCCTTAGTCATAAAAATTAACTTTTAACTTAATTTGGTCTGATAGTCAATGCATCAAAATGATAATTTTTCAGTTTTGACAACAAACTTGGCACTTTGTTAATAGTACAAAGCCTTTACGACATTCAAATTTGGAAAAAAGACACTAAGAAAAAGCAAGTCGAATCACCATAGCTCCTGTATTAGAAAACCTAATATACCTAGAGTGGCATATTTTGTAAAGAGATTACTTTTATGCCGCTATTTTTCTTGAAGTCTCTCGGACTGAACCTTGGCCTTTAACCTATTCAGCAGCAACGACTTACGCTCTCAAGACGTGTTTACCCCGCATCTTCAGCCCATGGTTGAAATCCACCTATACCGCCCGAACTGTCAAGCCAAACAAAAGATCATCACAAAACTTCAGCCAACCAAGATCAACGTACCAGCACCCCGACCATTTACCGCATCCACCAGCCGCATAATTTCATAGCCCGCCGAGAATGGACCCAACGGATAGTACGTCGGAGGCGCGGCTGTTAAATTCTGCGGCGGCCCAACGCCCACACGACCAGTCGATCCACCCAAAACAAAAGCCAATCCGCAGAAATAACAAGCATATGTGTGCCTACCATATCATCTTCTTTTGGCGTACCCATTGGAAACACAGACAGAAGACGGTCTTGTATTCTTGCATTTGCGCCCCATTAAAAATATCTTCGTGCTCCTTCGTGCCCTTCGTGGTGAAAACTGTCTTTAAAGAATCTCCCACTTGACAGGTAGGAAACAGCCTGTCAGCTTTTGCCCACTTTTACTCCATTTTTACCCCACCTATATACCACTTTTGCTCGTTTTTACCCTACTTTTGCCCCCTCAAAATCACCCGAAATCAGCCGATTTAACCCAATGTCCTATTTACCAGGTGTCCACTCTCAGCACTTCTCCCCATTTCCAAAGGCGGAAAACACCCACTTTCCAAAAGCAAAACACCCCACAATTTCCCAGCCGACCCCCATTGCAGCCCGCCACACTGGGCAATATCCCCCACACAGCCGCAAACACCCCAAACCGCGCGCATAACAAGCCCGAAACACATCCAAAAGACCCAAACGGACTAAACCAGTCTACATATTTCCACCCCAAAACCCCGCACAAAATGACAGTATCCACCCGCAAACGCACTCAAACCCCCATTTCGAATGCAAAAACCGCACTCCCCGCGACACAACTGCCAACCCCCTCACTTCCGCCCAAGCCTCACCGCACACGCATTCGCGATCTCGACAAACTCGTCCGGCAGCACCTTCTCGGGTCTCATCTGCGGGTTCACCCCGGCCTCATCAAATATATCACCCCAGTCGGTAATTCCCCCCAGTTCACTTCCCTTCGCAAATTTCGTACACGCCTGCATCATCTTCCGCCGATGCCCCATGAACAAATTCACTATCTCCTTAAAAACACTCATGTTACGGATCCTCGCGGCCTTGCCCGCCTGCCTTTCAAAACTCACCATCGCGCTCTCAACCCCCGGCGCGGGCCAGAACACACTAGGCGGCAATATCCGTAAAATCTCCGATTCCCCGCACGCCCCAATCAATATACTCAATATCCCGTACAATTTACCACCCGGCTCAGCAACCATCCGTTGCGCAACTTCTTTCTGCACAGTGACATACATCGCATCCGCCACCAATCCAATCCCCGGCTCACCCACCCCGCCCCCAACCTTCTCACCACCACCCAAAACCCCGTTTTCGCCCTCAAAAACCGCGTTTTCAGCCCCCTCAGGCCGGTTTTGGAGCCCCTCACCCGTTCCGCCCACCAGGTTCGCCATCACCGACGTGCCCGCATTGTAAGGCAAATTTGCCACCAACAGCAGCCGACCTCCCAGCTCTGCTTTCGCCCGCGCCAATTCTTCCACTATCTGCGGCGCCAATTTGTTCTTACTCTCTAGTATATCAGTATTTACGATCGTAACGTGCTCGGCATCCTGCAACTGCTGCATCGCGATCCGCGCCAGAATCTTGTCATATTCCGCCGCAACAACCCGCCCCGCAACCTCCGCAAGTCCCTCAGTAAACGACCCCGTACCGCACCCAACCTCCAGCACAACATCATTTTTGCGTATATCCGCCGCATCAATCAGCAGCCGCATGAGGTTAAGATCGATCAGAAAATTCTGCCCGAGCTTCTTGTTAGGCCGTGCTCCCGCCGACGCCAGAAGCCGCTGTATTTCGTGTTTTGTCTGCATTTTCACACCTGTTGTCAATATCAAAATCAAACTTACAAGTCGTTATCAAACAATGACTTGCAAGTTTCGCTCTCCGCTGTGTCCATCCAATCTTTACCGCTGCTCACAACCCTTGCAGCCAGCCTATTTATCTCTGGCCGCGCGGGTTTTTGCCATCTCTATCGCCACTTTTATCGCCTCTTTCATGCTCTCCTCGCGTGCTACACCCTTGCCCGCGATGTCGAATGCCGTGCCGTGCGCGGGTGATGTCCTGATGATCGGTATGCCGATGGTGACGTTTACGGCCTTGTCGAACGCGACCAGCTTGATCGGAATAAGTCCCTGGTCGTGGTACATTGCCACCACGCCGTCAAAATCGCCCCTTACAGCCTTTAAAAACAAGGTATCGGCTGGAAACGGCCCTTCGCAGTCGATGCCCACCTCGCGTGCCATGGTGATCGTGGGCTTTATTATCCGCTCTTCCTCATCGCCGAACTGGCCGTCCTCACCGGCGTGCGGGTTGAGGCCGGCAACACCGATGCGCGGATTTTCAACACCGAAATATTCCTTAAGTGCAGTATTGAGAAGGTCTATCGGTTCGAAGACGCACCCCATCGTGAAGTGGTGGCGGATTTCGAACAAACCCTCATGTATCGTCGCCAGCGCGAGCTTTAACGGCCCGCCGACGAACATCATCGCCTTTCGGCGGGACTTGCACTGGTCGGCGAACATCTCCGTATGGCCCGGCCATTTCGCGCCTGCCATCGTCCAGCTCACCTTGGAGATAGGCGCGGTCACGACACCGTCGATTATGCCCTCCTGGGCGGCCTTAATCGCGTCCACACAATACTTTATGGACGCTTCGCCCGAGACTTTGTTGGGGCTGTGGATCCAGCCTGGGATGGCGTATTCGTCGTAATCGGCGACCACTACGTGGCGCGGGTAGTCGCGGCTGATCTTCTCGTGCTGATGGCGTATCCAGTAGGGCTCGACCTCCGCGAGGTCGGCTGCGTACTGCAGTTGTTCGTCCGAGCCGAAGATGATAAACTTGGCTTCGCGACGTAAGTTGGCGTCTGACAAAGCTTTAACGATTATCTCTGGCCCTACGCCTCCCGGATCGCCCATCGTGATGCCGATGACGATGCGGTTGTCTAGTGCGCTGTGGCCTGTGGGTGTCATGTGATCGCCTGGCTAAAAACCGAGTTCTCTAAGTTTATCTACGGTGAGCGTTTTGCCGGCCTTGTCGGGAAGTATCTTTTCGACCTGTTTTTTTACGACCTTAGTGACGATGTCGGTTTCGATATTGACCTTGTCGTAAACCTTTGCCGAAGCGAGGTTTGTGTCTTTTATGGTGGTCGGTATCAGGGCGACCGAGAACGAGTTTGCGTCCATTCGGGCGACGGTGAGGCTGATGCCGTTGACCGCGACCGAGCCCTTTGGGACGATCTCATCGAGTATTTCGCTGTCGGCGGCGAAGGTGATGTCCCAGAAGTCGCCCTTGGTCTCGATGGTGCGGATTGTCGCGACGCCGTCGACGTGGCCCTGGACGATGTGGCCGCCGAAGCGCTGGCCCATCGCCATCGCGCGTTCGAGGTTCACGGGTGCGGAAACACGGAGCGAGTCGAGGGTGGATTTGCGGAGCGTCTCGCCTGAGACGTCGAAATCCGCGATCGTGCCTGTGATCGCGGTTATGGTCATGCATACGCCGTTAACGGCGATGCTGTCGCCGAGGTGCGCATCTTCAGCGAGCGGGCCGAGGTCGATGGTAAAGACCTTGCCGCCCGCGGTGGGCCGAACTGTCTTTACGGCTGAGACTTTTTCGATCAATCCTGTGAACATCGCTTTGCCTGGTTGAATCATGTTTGGATGCGAATTGCAGCGCGGGCACGACCCATGCTGCAGACGCAATGCCTGTTTCGCAGGTGTCAATGCTAAGTCGGGCGGGGTGAAAAGTCAATTGGTTAGTTTGTGGGGGGGACAGTGGGGGGGGCAGGAGAAGTGGAAGAACCTCAATAGCTATATCTACAATTTTTCTTTGTACATTAGTCATGTAAATTAGTACAATTGCATAGACAGAACAGAATTTATTTTGGAGGCCTCCATAAATGCAGGAAAATAAAGCGTTAAAAACATTCATAAGCTATTCTCACCTTGATGAATGCCATGTTAATACATTTCGCACACATATCTCTCCTTTAAAAAATAACGGTTTGGTGGAAGACTGGTATGATAGGAAAATTCTGCCCGGTTCCAAGTTTAATGCGCAAATTGATAACAACTTAGAAGATGCTGACGTTATCTGCCTATTTGTGTCTGCAAATTTTCTTGCATCGAAGGCCTGCCAAAATGAAAAAGAGAATGCTTTAGAATTAGTGGACAAAAAAGGGATTTCAGTAGTCCCCATCATCGTATCTGATTGTGGTTGGCTGGATGACCCAGATTTGAAAGAATTACTTGCGTTACCAACTGATGGTAAGGCGGTTACCCGTTTTACCGACATTAATAGCGGTTGGAAAGACGTTTATGACGGCCTAAAAAATACGTTAGAGCAAATACATAGACATAGAAATATTTCATTGACTTCCGAGTTTGCATCTTTTCTCCAAGATACCGAGCTTTTGGCAAAAGCTCATTCCAACAAACAGCATGTAACTCTAGATGATATATATGTCTGTCCAAATCTAGTCGCATATGATGACTTAAAGGATTGTGAAACAATACAAAGCCCGCAAATGATAGTTGATAATTTCCATGAGCATCTAAGACTATGCATGTCCGGTGCTAGCCAATCCGGAAAAACCTCACTATGCAAATATCTCTTCAAATCATTGCGTGATCGCGGACTTGTCCCCGTATATATACGTGATAGGCATGGTCAATATAAAGGAAAGATTCAAAACAAAATCACTGAGGCTTTGAAAAAGCAATATAACTGCGATGTAAAAGATATAGACACTGAAAAGCTTATTCCTATTTTGGATGATTTTCATTTTGCAAAAGATAAAGAAAAACACATAAACGATTTAGCACAATACAAGAATTGCATTGTAACGGTAGATGATATTTGCAATTTGAACTTTGCAGATGAGAGCCTTTTGCAAGCCTTTTCGCTTTTTAATATTAAAGAGTTCAATGCTTCCCAGAGAGATACACTCATAAAGAAATGGATGTACTTGTCAGAAGCTCCACAGAAAGATAATGATATTTATCAAGACTTGGACCACAAAACTGAACTAGTGAATACAACTTTGGGAAAGGCAATAGGTCGCGGAATCATGCCCGCTTATCCATTTTTCATATTATCGATAATCAATACTTATGAGACATTTGCGCGACCGCTTAATCAAGAAATTACCAGTCAGGGTTACTGTTACCAAGCTCTAATATATATGTATCTAAGAAAAGAAGGAGTCAGAAACGACGATATTGACACTTATATGAATTTTTTAACAGAATTTGCTTTTTATAAGTTTTCACAAAATAAAGAAGAAATTTCTCGCGATGAATTCGAAGTTTTTATGGATAGATACTTAGAAAAGTATAATTTGCCTGTAGATCAAGATATAGTTATAGCGAAACTGAGATCTACTCGTATTTTAGAATTATGTGATCTCAACAATTACTCGTTTTGCTACAAATATCTCTACTATTTCTTCGTCGCAAAATATTTGGCGGACCATGCATCTGATTGTGCAAAAACAATCGAGACTATTATTAACAATCTCCACAAAGATGAATACGCCTATATTGCTATCTTCCTATCTCATCATTCGCGTGATGGGAATATATTAGAAGAGATTGTTTTAAATGCGTGTTGCCTTTTCGATAAATATGCACCGACAACTTTAAGTAAAAAAGAACTTCACTTCTTTGATAAACAAGCACAAACTATTGTACAAGCTGTTCTACCAAAAACCGTTGCAACCCCTGAGGGTGAAAGAAAGCGAAGGCTAAAGGCACAAGACAAGATAGAAGAAGGATGCAAAGATACCGAGGAAGAGTCCACTCAAGAAGAACACGATGAATTATTCAAGGAATTGCGCAGAAGTATTAAAACTGTTGAAGTAATGGGGCTTATTATTAAAAACCGGGCTGGATCACTTGAAAAAGCTCGTTTACAGGAATTTTTTGAAGAGGCTATGAAAATTCATCTACGTATTTTGAACTCTTTTTTTGAACTTATCAGGAATGAAGAGGGGCAACTTCAAATTATTGAATACATTTCAACCCGTGTCGATAAAGCTGCAGAACAAAAGGCTCAGAAGCGAAGGCGTTTAGGACAAAAAGAAAAGATTTATAGTAAAGAAGACATTGACAAATTAGCCAGAAGTATCTTTTGGAACACTAATTTCATGATTGTGTATAATTACATTTCAAAGATAGTTCATTCATTGGGATCTAATAAACTCATTGACGTTGTTGAAAAAGTATGTGACAGCGGTAATACTCCTGCATCTTTTTTAGTAAAGCACGGAATTCTAATGTGGTATAAGAAAAATCTACAAGTTGACAATATTGCAAAGGGAATGTCGGGTGAGGATTTTTCTGACACTGCTAAAAAAGTCATGCGTTTTTTAGTTGTAAATCATTGCCTAATGCATTCTGTTGGCTTTAAAGAGCAACAAAGAATCGAGAAAAATCTTCATATTCCATCTCAACAAGTATTGGCCTTAAAAGCGAAACGTTCAAAAAACTAGATTTCATATTAATTAGTTTTGAAAATAGCGGATAGAAAATGAGGTCATGATGGCCATGTATTTCTAAGGGATCCGCGAATGAGCAAACATAAGAGAATTCGCAATCTATTTCTTCTCTTAGCTGTATTGGTTGGGGCGGTTGTTGCGATGGTGATGGTTCAGTCCATTCGTGAACGGAACAGCCCTGCGGCCAGGGCCAGAGAAAGGCAGATTGCGATGGCGAGGGAGATGGGTTTCCTGCAGGCTCAAGGTGCCGGGGCCGGGTATTATGTAGACGCTGCTGAGAAGCTTAAATCGATTGGTTACAGCGAGGACGTTTTTCGTGAGCTGCGTAAAACTGATAAGGCTTTGGATCAGGATCTTGTCAGCGAGGAGGCAATTAAACTAATTCTGGAAGGGTGCAGGCAGGAGGAAATGGGGTTGAAGGCGTTTTCATTGTGGTCCATGGACTACGAGGTTGAAATGAACGGTAAGACTGTCGACTGGGATGACATTTATCTTTGCATGCAGTATATGAAAAATCTTTCGAAAAGTGCTGTTGATCAAAGCGACACATTTTCTTTCACGACTTCTGAGATATGGGGAGGGCTTTTCTCAACCGGAGTTCAGCTGAGCGAGTATGAAAACGACATTTTGCGAGTTCTTGGAATAAGCTGCAAAACACAAGCGGTCGCGTATATGCTCGACGAAGCAGAAGGTGAAAGAAAGTCAGAGCTACAGGTGATCGAATCGGACGTTGAAAAGGAATTTGAGAAAGTTAAGAGCGAACTCTAAAAATGAGTACTATGCGGCGGTATGGCTGGAAGCATGGCTTTTGAAAATCGCATAGAAAATTTCGTCTTTTTCGGTTTGCGGTTGTAACGTATTTGCGTGGGCGGTGTCTTAATACCAGAACGATTTCATGTTAGCCGGTTTTGTGCACAGTTGAATTGTGTATGCAGTGCAGGTCGGTTGCTGTGTAATTGTGGTTTTTTAGTCGGCATTTCATGTGAAAGGTTGAGATATGAGGCGGTTTTTGGTTTTGGCGGTTTTGGCGTGCTTGGTTGGTGGATCGATTTCGGGAAGAGTGATCAACTATGATGATGATCAGTTGCTGGCGAAGGCGATGCGGTATGATCTTTCGGCGAATGGTAACGATCACGAAGCGGCTGATCGGGGATTGGCCGAGCAGTTTTATTTGCAATATTTGGGGGAGCATCCGAAGCTGCCGGGATATACAAAGGCGGCGATATATGCCCGGCTGGGAGAGCTTTTTGCTACAGCAATTAATGTTGAGAAGGGTGAGGAACGCGATCTTAATAAAGCACGAGAGTATTTTGAAAAGGGGCTGGAAGTTGGGGAGAATCTGATCAACAGGGACATGTTGAAGTGCCGTTCTTTTCTTTCGGAGCTGCAAGCTGATTCGAGTGAGGAGCGGGTGAAAAGAAGGATGGATTTTTATGTATATCTTAAGAGTATTAAGGCTGATGAGTATAAGAAACAATATACACAAGAACGGACTGAGAGTGGGTTTGGTACCGGGCACGTGGATCAGTATTGCGAAATGTTCATGGAGCTTATCGAAAGTCTAAAATGCAGTACGGTCGCTAATGCGGTGACAAGCGCGCGGAACTCTGAGGCCGTGGGTGAGAACCTGGAATATATTTCCGAACGGATTGATGAGGGCAGTCGTGAAGCGAAAGAGTTTAATGAGATGTTGACGACTTCTGAGAATATAAAGCTAGCAGAGGTGTCTAATGATGGGATCGTGAAGTTGCAACGGGGGAGTTTTGCGGTTCCTGTGGAGGCTGATCAGGAGCGGCGGAAGTCGAGTGTTTATCTGCGGATGGATTACTGCGATTTTGATATGCTTTACGGGGAGTTTGCCGAGCGGGAGTGGGAGGGTGAGGCTGAGAGGCTTTTCTGTGAGGTGGTGGAGACGATAAAGGAGAAGGACCTGGAGAAGGGGGTTGAGATATCTTACAAGAGGCCAGAGATGAGTGGGGAGGAGAAGAAAGAATTTGAGAAGAGTGTAGCCGGGTGGATGCGGTGGCATGTTTTTCTGGACGGCAGTATGGAGGGGTACAGCGCGGAGAAGGTGTACGTTTACAGGAAGATACTTGCGGGGCGTGACGTTATCTTCATATGGGGCTTTTCCGAAAGCACTGGCAGGGGACAGAAGCGGTGGCGGTTTGATTTTGTGCGGGATGATAAGACGGGTCGGCTTTGCTGGAATGCTGAGCGAAAGGACAGCGGTACGTATGATCTGATCCGGGATATGATGCAGGAGAATTGTGAGCCGGTGGAAGATGCGGAGTTCGAGCAGAACGTGGTGCTGGCGGGTGCGGGGACGGAGCATGAGGTTCGGCTGCAGTTTCGGGGGAAGGAGTATAATCATGATGTGTTCGGGGCGGAGTATGACGGGGATGATGAGGTGATGGCGTTTTATGATGCGGCGCAGAAGGTGTTCAAGGCGGGCGAGCATGAGAAGTTTGCGGGGCTTTATACGCGGTTCAGCGGGAAGAAGTATCTACGGATGCGGGAGGAGGACCGGATCGATCGGTTTAACGGGTGGTATGACAGGCAGTTGGAGAGGGGCAAGGTTGTGCGGTATGTGATGGATGCTGAGCCGTTCTATATTGTGTTTACGGCTGGGCGCAAGGGAGGCGATGCGACGAGGTGGGAGTATGTGGTGCGCGATGCGGATAGCGGGGAGCTTAAGTTGACGAATTTTTATGTTGAGACGCCGTTCGATGATGTGCTCCGGGAGCCGGGGCTGTTTGAGGCGGAGTGGAAGAGCGATATTGAGGTGAAAGATGTTAGCGGATTTGGCGGCAGCGCATCGCGCTGTGGTGAGTGATGGGTTTTATGATATTTTTGGAAAGTGAGGTTTGCTATGGGACGGAAGATTGTTTGTGCTGCGGGTGTTTTTGTTTTGGCGGTGTTGTTTGCTGGCGGGTGTGCGGACGGATGGGAGCGGTGTGAGGCGGAAGAGGGTGAGATATCGCCCAGGCTTGGGAGGCTGAAGGAGAATTATGAGGTCGAGGGCGAGAAGCAGTCGTTTGAGGTGAAGTGGAGGTATCGGGGGGAAGGGCTCGAGCTGAGCCGGGAGCGGGTGGATGTTTACGATGAGCGACGGAGTGGGATGGATGAGTTCGGGGCTGATGGTTTTGGTGGGTTTTGATGTGTGTGGGGTGCGATGTGGATGGAGGCGCTATGAACGTGGTGACGTTGATGGGAGTGGATTGGTGTTTTGCGACTGGTGGGCACTCGCATATTTTCGTTATGACAGGCTGTGTGTGGGTGGGTACATGCGTCTAAGTCGACGCTCACGGTTTGTTCTCTGGATGCAAATCAAGTTTGCGGTGACAGTGGGGGGTTGTGTTAGCAAAATGCTTGCGGAGGGTGGTTTTGGGGTGTAGGATGTGTTGGTGCTGTTTCGGGACAGAGGACGGTATTTCATTTGGTCGAGTTTGAAGGCTGGGTTTTATGCGAAGAATCGAGTATGCGAAGATAGTTGAGACTGTTGCGCGGCTTGCGATCGAATCTGCTTACGAGCTGCCTGGGGATGTGCTGGGGGCGATCGAGGAGGCACGGGCGGCGGAGACGGATGAGCGTGCGCGGCGGATACTGGATCAGTTGATTGAGAATGCGCGGCTGGCGAGTGAAGAGCGGATACCGCTTTGTCAGGACACGGGGCTGGCGGTGGTGTTCGTGGAGCAGGGTGAGGATGTGTGCGTCGAGCCGCCGAAGTCGTCGCGTGAGGCTGGGGCGAGTGTGGCCGGCGGGACGCATCGGCCAGCGGCTCTGATAACGGCTGCGATAAACGAGGGGATCGCGGATGGGTATGGGCGCGGGCTGCTGCGAAAGTCGGTAGTGGCGGAGCCTTTGCGGGAGCGGGCGAATACGAAGACGAATACGCCGGCGGTGATCCATCATAGCGTGGTGCCGGGTGATGAGCTGAGTATTTACGTGATGAGCAAGGGGGGCGGGTGTGAGAATAAGAGCCAGGTGCGACTGTTCAATCCGACGGACAGTGCGGAGACGGTGAAGGGGTGGATCGTGGATGTGGTGCGCGAGGCGGGAGCGAATGCGTGTCCGCCGTTCGTGGTGGGAGTGGGGATCGGTGGAAATTTCGAGCAGGCGTGTCTGATCGCGAAGAAGTCGCTGCTGCGCGGGATGGGGGAGGCGAACGCGGATGAGTTTTATGCGCAGATGGAGGCTGATCTGCTGGCGGCGGTGAACGAGCTGGGGATCGGGCCGCAAGGGCTCGGGGGGCGGACGACGGCACTGGCGGTGAAGATCGAGACCGCGCCGTGCCATATCGCGTCGCTGCCGGTTGCGGTAAACATCGAGTGCCATTCGCATCGGCACAAGCATGCGGTGCTGTGAGGGTTCGGCATTATGGTCGGTCTGTCGCGGGATCGCTAATAGATGCTGAATTCGAGTATGGTTGGTACTTCGGTCGCGCTGTCGATGCGGAGGCGGAGTTTGTCGGTTTTTACGGGGTGGAAGGTTATTTCTTTTTCCGGGCCGATGCGGGTGCCTGTTGCGATTTCGGTCCATTGGTTGTCTTTGCGTGCTTCTATGGCGAACTTGCGTATGCGGTTCCAGTTGCCTTCGTCGATGACGACTCGGGAGACTGTTGCGGGGTTGGGTAGTTCGAGGGCGAGCCAGGCTGAGCGGGAGTCGGGGGCCGCGCCCCAGCGGGTTTGGGGGTTTGCGTCGGTTGCTTTTTCGGCGGAGTGTTCGTCATTCCATTCGCTTGAGGCCGAAGCAGCGGTTATATCTAGCGGTTCGGGGGGCAGTTCGATCTCGCCTCGGATGTATTGGCCGACCTTGCGGAGCGTGCGGACGTCTATTTCGCGGAGCTTGCCGGAGCGGTCCGGGCCGACGTCGAGTGAGAAGATATTGCCGAACTTTTCGGCGCCGAGCCAGTCGCGGTATATTTTTTCGGGCGAGGCTGCGTAGTTGTCGTTTTCGGGTAGGGAGTAGAACCATTGTGCGCCGCGGAGATTCTGTCTGCCCTGGCCTTCGAGGATGGGGTAGGTGAACTCTGCGAGGAGGAAGCCGGTGTGGCCCTTCATGTATTCGGCGCGGGCTGAGGAGCCGATTGATTCGGCGGTTGCTTCGTGGAGCGGTGCGGGTTTGCCGCGTTCGCCGAGACGGATGTCAGCGCCGTCCTGTTTGCCGTGGTTGTAGCCGACGAAGCAGCGGGGCTGGAGCGATTTGACGAAGCGGGAGGTTTCGGCGTGGCTGAGGCCGCCTGTGCCTACGGCGTGGTCGAACCAGATGTATTCGATGGGGCCATAGTTGGTGAGCAGTTCGCGGAGCTGGGCCTTTTTGGTTTCGGGTCTTGCGGCGGAGGTGTGGATGTCTTTGCGTCCGGACCAGCTCCAATCGCCTTCGCTGAAATAGAGGGCGAGTTTGAGGCCGTGCTTGTCGCAGGCCTTTTTGACTTCGGCGAGTACGTCGACGCCCTGGAGGGCGATGGTGTTGGATACTTTGCGGTCGGTGGTTTTGGTGTCCCAGAGGCAGAAGCCGTCGTGGTGCTTGGTGAGGAAGAGGATATAATTCATGCCGGCGGATTTGGCGACTTCGCACCACTGGTCGGGGTCGAAGCCGGTGGGGTTGAAGAAGTTTATGTCCTCGACGCCGGGTGTCCATTCGTAGCCGCTGAAGGTGGAGAATGACCAGCAGATGAACATTCCGAAGCGCAGGTCCTGGAGCTGTTTAGCTTCATGGATCATGTCAGTGGCGGGCTGTGCGGTTTTATCGCTGTCGGATTTTGCTAGTGGGATGTGGATGTTGAAGCTGTGGGCGGGTTTCAGTTGGCAGGCGGCGTAGAGAGCGGTTGGGCGGCCGGTGGAGTCGAGCAGGAGTTGGGGACGTTCGAGGCGGTATGCCTTTTCGGTTGTGCCGTTGGTCCATTCGATGGTGAGGTCGGAGGCGAGCAGGTGTTCGCTGGGGCGCCAGTCTATGCCGTTGTCTGATTCGAAGAGGGCAAGGGATTTGCCTGAGCCGGTGATGCCGCCGTGGAAGTCTTTTACGATGCCGTAGAAACGCTGGTGGGATTTGTGGTACCAGATGAAGGGGTCCTCGGCCATTGCGAGTCGGCCGTTTTTGTTGACGGCGAAGACTTTGGTGTCCTGTACTTCGAACGGTCCGGTGGAGGTGTCGGAAATGGCGACGCCGTGGACGGGGGAGAAACCTTTGGTGTTCTTCCAGCCCTTGAAGATCATGATGTATTTGCCGTCGGGGCGGCGGTCGACGGAGGGGTTTACGACGACGATGTTGGCGGGATTGATGTTGGCAGGATCGCCGAACTCGTCGTCTTCGGCCAGGCCGTAACCGAGGCGGGTCCGGGGGCTGAGGATGGATTTTTCGCTTCGCTCGTATTTGCCTGCTGCGAGGTCGGCGAGGCTGTCGGCGATGACGACGCCTATCTGCTGATGCGTGACGAGGCGGGAACGGTCGGCGCGTTTTGCGTCTGTTTCGGGGTCGACGCAGCCGGTGTAGTAGAGATAGTATTTGCCGTCGAAGTGTTTGACGGTTGGGTTGTAGACCGAGCGGGCGTCCCAGGCGAAGGGTTTGCCGTCGTGTTTTCTGCCTTGGAGGATTGTGCGGACGTGTTTGAAGGGGCCTGCGGGAGAGCCTGCGACGGCGTAGCAGATCTCGGCGTCCTGGAGCCAGCCTTCGCTGAAGGGGTACGATTTGGGCCAGCGGCAGTAGAACATGTGGAACTTATCGTCTTCGCCCTGCAGGACTGAGCCGCCCCAGGTGTACCAGTCATCGTGCTGGAGCTTTGCGTGTTCGGGTACGGGCTGGATCATTGATCGGATGTCGAGGGAGGGCTCGTCAGCGGTTGCGGTGGCGGTGAGTAGAATGATAAGAAAGGCAGAAAGTTTTGCAAATTGACGCATGATAACTCCGAGTGAAGGTGGTAAATATTTACACGATGCCTGCGAGGCCGTATTCGTCTTGCTGTTCGGCGTTCCAGAGGGGGACGCCGAGAAATGCGGCGAGGGCGTTGGCGTCGTCGGTGAGTTTGTCGAGCTTGCCGTGGTCGACGACGTTGATGCGTCGGCCGTCCTTTTGGACGATGTTGAGTTCGTAGCTGTAGTAGTGCGTGGTGTGGTTTTTGCCGCGGCTGGTGCAGTATTCGGAAATGATCTGCAGTGCGTGGATGTCGGAGAGGCGGGCGGCGTCTTTGGGTGGTTCGGCGGAAGAGCGTAGGAGGTCGGGGCCGGCTTTTTTGCCTTTGTAGAACCAGCCGACGGTCTTGTCGAAGACTATGGGGCGGGAGTAGTAGTAGAGCAGTGCGGCTCCGGTTAGAGCGAATATGCCGCCTAATATCAAAGCGAACAATCGTTCCTCGCCGTCGCCGGCTATGCCGACACCGATACCGACTGCTAGGCCGATGATGAGAAATATGGCTGCGAAAATTTTTACGCCGATTGTGGACTTGATCTCGACACGGTTAGGGCCGATCGTCGTGAGTCGATGGGTGCACATGTTCGTTCCGCCGCCTTTAGCCGGCGTCCACTTGGTATGCATTGCGACGGGGTCGTTGAAGCGGGATGGGTCGACCTGAGTTTCGTGTTGGGTGAGTCTTTTAAGGTTCCGGAAAAGTTGTTTTAGCATTTTGGGTCTCCCTCGGTTTCTGTTACGGCATTCCACGCCGGTATCTCAAGAAAACTGGCCAGCCTGTTGGCTTCCGGCATTACATGTTTCAACCTGTCGACGTTCAATAAGTTTTTGCGGTCACCGTTTTTGAGTACCATATTGAGTTCATAATTGTAGCAATAATCAGATTCATCCCGAACGAGCTTAGGGATGATCTGCAGAGCGTGAATGTCATCGAGGGGGATCGCTTTCTCGTCCTTCTTTTGCCTTTTGCCGTAGGCAGTACTTTTCAGCTTGCCTCTGTGGTAAAGGCCGGATCTTTTATCAAAGACCATCGGACGAGAATAATACCAAAACGCCCAAAATCCAACACTGATCAAAAGGATGCAGGGTATAGCAAATATTACAATAACTGGTATAGCACCCTTCAGGTTATCGCTGGTCAGTCCAAAGATCAAAGGGGAGGTTATTGCGAGAAAATATACAAACCAGAATAGATAACTTGCTCCAGACATTGTGAACACCATCTTGTGAGCATCCTGAGCCACTAGTGTATATATTCTGACATTGCCTGCAGGGCCGTCATAGGCGGGTTCCCACCCTGTCTTTATTGCGACAGGATCGTTGAACTGCGCAGGATCAATATTGATGGGGCGCGGACGACCTTTCTCTATTTGCCTTCGAAGCCATTTGAACATTTTAGATTCTTTCGCAATCCCATTCTTCGTTTCAGTGACCCGACTGCCCTTCCTGCGATTCGCATTGATCTTACGGTGTCTGAAATGTTGCTCCAGACGGGGACCTCTAGGAAGTCGGCGAGTTTGTCGGCGGCTTTGCAGGCGTGATCCTTTTGCCGGGACCAGCCGATGCTGACCCTCCGCCCGTCCTGCAGGACGAGATTGAGTTCGTACTGACGGCACCAGTTGTGGCGGTTTTCGAGCATCTGCAGGGCATGGATACTGGAAAGCTGCACTGCGCCTGCCCGCTCTTCGTCGCGCATGGTCGCGACAGCGTGCAAGGCTTTTCGACCTTCATAATGCCAACCGCTCGTCTTGTCGAATACTGATGGCCAGAGGATGTAATAGATTCTTTCGGCGGCCACGAATAGAAAGCCCATCAGAAAACCGCAGGCGATAGCTATCAGTGAGCGGAAGTCATAGTCTCCTACAATCATAATAAGCGCACCCACCCAAGTGAAAACCACCTCGAAAGCTAAGGCCAGCATGCCGGGTTTTAATTCCATGCGGTTAGTACCAACGTCCTTGAAATGATAGTGTCGCAGGTTGAATCCACCCTTGCCGATCATTTTCCATCTGGTGCGGGCAGCGACCGGGTCGTCAAGTTGGGCCGGATCGAATTGCTCAACTTGTAATATTTTCGGCACAGTTATTTGCATGTTTTATCTTTCGGCATACAAGTAAGCCGCCCTCTAGACGAATCGGTTATCGGAGCGTTTCTGATTTATTGTTTTCTGGTCCTGGTTCATCCAGCCGGAGCGGGTGTTTTGGGGGTGGTCGAATTTTTCGATGTATGGTTTTATGTCGATCAGCGGTGTGCCGTCGAGGATGTCGACGCCTTTGATGGTGAGGATGTTTTGCTGGACTTCGAGGAGTTCGACTACAGAAAGGCCGATGTGGTTCGGACGGACGGGTGCGCGGGTGGAGTATACGCCTCGTGTGACGGTGTCCATGAACGGGGTGACGCGGAGCCTTGTTTCGCGGGCGTGGTGGAAGTGGTAGAGCAGATAGATGTGGCTGAAGCCTGCCAGGTCGGTCAAGCCGGGGGCGTATTGCTCGAAGATCTCGATGGTGCCCGTGGTGTCGGGCGCGCCTTTGGGCTGTATGGGCATGTTCTGGAGCTGTTTGAATGGGCTGTGTATTATGCCGATGGGTTGAATTTGTATCTTTTGCGTATTCATGGGAGTATTTTACTCGTGATAGGGGTTTGATGCAAGAAAAGTCGGCGTGTGCGGGTTTGAAAATTCGAGTATGCAATTGAGCCGCCGCAGAATTTAACAGCCGAGCCTCCGACGAACTTTTCGGAGGGTCCATTCTCGGCGAACTGTGAAATTATGCGGCTGGAGAGTCCCGCAAGATGTTGCGAATACTCCTTTGCTTAGTTTGTTCATAATTCTTGACAAATCGAAAAAGCGGGCCCGTTGTTGAGCGGACCCGCTTTGGGAAATTGCGTTTTGTCAGTTTATGGTTTTACTATGATGAGTTTGGTTTCGTGGGGTTCTACTTTGTCTGTGTACGAATCTGTGAATTCGCCCATGTCCATGTGTGCCCAGACGTCGCGCACTTCGGCAGTGCCTTCCAGGTCGACCATTGCGTAGTCGAACGTTATGTCTTTTGCTTCTTCGTCATGCTTGTTGAGCAGGCCCACTGCCCATGAGCCGTCTGCGAGTGGTCGTGCCCATATCTCGATGGGCCCGTCCTTGTGAACGCGGCGGGCGGGTTCGCCGAGCGGGTCCTGGTCGATGGCGATGGCTTCGTCGTTGGTTAGGATGTAGCGTGTTTCGGGCGTCATGTCGCGGACGTCGCAAGAGATGGTCAGCGGTGCGGCAAGCAGGCACCACAGGCTCATCTGCGAGCGGTATTCGCGGTCGGTACAGCCGCTTGCGCCGCATGCGTTGGAGGGTTTGCCCTTGCCGTAGAGGCCCACGATGAGCATGTCGGGGTCGTTCCATCCGCCCGGGCCCGCGTGGTCTGCGATGTCTGTGTGGCGGTCGAGTGTCTGGACGATGCCGTTGCAGCCCGCGGAGTAGCTGCCTGCGTCCCATGTATCGCGGATGTCCCAGGTTGTTCGCCAGAGGTTGCCGCCGACTTCACGGCCCCAGAGCCAGGGCTTGCGCGGGCCCCATTCGCAGATGCCGAGGACGATCGAGCGGTCGGTGGCGTCGAGTGCGTCGGAGATCTTCGAGTAGCGTTTCTTTGCGGTTTCGACGTCCTTGGGTGCGTGGCAGTAGTCATACTTGAGGTAGTCGATGCCCCATTCGGCGAAGGTGTCGGCGTCCTGCTGTTCGTAGCCGAGCGAGCCGATCGCGCCTGCGCAGGTCCACTCAGCAGCGTCGGAATAGATGCCGAGCTTTAGGCCCTTAGCGTGGACGTAGTCGGCGAGCTTCTTTATGCCGGACGGAAACTTTTCGGGGTCGGGCTGGATGTTTCCGTCTTCGTCGCGTTTGCCCTGCCAGAGGTCGTCGATGATGATGTATTCGTAGCCCGCGTCGCGGAGGCCGGTCTCGACCATGGCGTCGGCGATTTCCATGATGAGCTGTTCGGAGATGTCGCCCTGAAACTTGTTCCATGTCATCCAGCCCATGGGGGGCGTTAGGGCGAGGGTGTCGCCTGCGACGATTTCGATCTGTCGGGTCGCTCGGCCGTACTTGTTCTCGGCGGTGATGGTTGGGGTGTAGGTTCCCGCATCTTCGATCACGCCTCGGATGATGCCTGTTTGCGGGTCTATCCGCAGGCCCTCGGGCAGATCGTCGGCGGTGTAGTGCATTGGTTCGGGGCCGCTGGTTCCCACCGCGTGCATAAAGGGCGTGCCCGGATGGATGCCGACGCGGTAAGGCGCGTTGATCTTCGGCGAGAGGGGATGCGAAGTTCTGCTCATGACCTTATGACCGCAGCCCGTTAGACAGATCGCAATTAAACCCAGTACCGCTACGCTGATTCTGCTGTACATAATTCACACTCCGAAAAAAATTATAATTCTGATTATCCACACGTATCTTTATAATGCGCATCGGTCGCGACAACAACTTTTTTCCGCGACTCTAAGGGCCATATTTTCAGCAGTTTGCTGCCCGCAAGAAACATTGAGCCATTAAATGGGGCCAACGCCAACGAACATTTCACGTCATGAAAAAATCATTTGTATCCTGAGTTGATGCTTGATAAACTGGTATTCTGAACGTGAGCCGCGGCAGTTGTTCGCATTTTTGCATAGCCAGGCTCATCCTCGTTTCCTTGCCCGCAAGATTCAGAGCAACTGTCAAAACGCAAGCAAGCTGTTAGCTGATCGAATGCGACTTTCGCATATGTTGCAATGTTTTAAGGGAGTTTGGATATGAACAGAAGAGCGTTCTTAAAGAAGTCGTGTCTGTCGCTGACCGCTATTGCCGCAAGCGGCTGTCTGAGCAGCCAGGTCAAGGCCAACCCAAGCCAACCCAACGTACTGATGATCTGCATCGATGATCTTAATGACATGATCGGGTGCATGAAGGGGCATCCGCAAGTCAAAACTCCCAATATCGATCGACTGGCCGAGCAGGGAACACTGTTCATCAATGCGCACTGCCAGGCACCTATCTGCGGGCCCTCGCGTGCAAGCCTGATGAGTGGGCTTCGGCCTTCGACCACCGGGATCTATGGTCAGATATACGACAATAAGATCAGGAACGCCAGCGATGCGACACGAAAATGTACTTATCTGCACGAGTATTTCCAGCAGAACGGCTACATGACCATGGGCATCGGCAAGATATTTCATCACCATGTTCCCAGGGGTACGCTCGATGTTTCGGGCGGGCGAAAGAAGGGATTCGGTCCCATGCCTGAAGAAGCCATGAACTGGAAAGGTAAGGGCACGGTTACCGACTGGGGGGCCTTCCCGGCCAGAGATGAACAGATGCCGGATTATCATACCGCCAAATGGACCATCGACAAGCTCAAGCAAAAACACGAAAAGCCTTTCATGCTTATCGCGGGTTTCTTGAGGCCGCATGTACCGTGGCACGTACCGCAAAAGTGGTTCGATATGTACCCGCTGGATGAGATCGAGACGCCTGCATATCTGCCGGGCGACCAGGACGACGTGCCCGAGATTGGCCGCAGGATCGCCGAGGTACCGATGATGCCGACTGCCGAATGGGCCAAAGAAAACGATGAGTGGAGGGAGATAATCCAGGCGTATCTGGCTTGTGTAACTTTTGTGGATCATTATGTCGGTGAGATACTTGATGCACTGGAAAACAGTGATTATGGAGACAATACAATCGTGGTGCTCTGGTCGGATCATGGTTATCATCTGGGCGAGAAGAACCGTTTTGCAAAGCATTCCATATGGGAGCGGGCGACGCGTGCACCGCTGATCATACGGCATCCCGGAGGAAAAGGCGGCCAAAGGTGCAGCAAACCCGTTCAGATGCTGGATATTTATCCGACGCTGCTGGACCTGGCGAACCTGCCGGCCAACTCACAAAACGAGGGGCACAGTCTTACGCCTTTACTGAGGTATCCTGAGGGTGACTGGCCTTATGCGGCGGTAACGACGTACGGCAGGAACAATCATGCGGTCAGGACGGAGAGATATCGCTATATTCATTATGAGGACGGGTCCGAGGAGCTTTATGACCATAAGAGTGATGACAATGAATGGCATAATCTGGCTGATAAGGAAGGATATGAGCAGGTAAAGGCACGGCTGAAAAAGTATCTGCCCGAAAAGAATGTGCCATGGTCGCCGGCGGCGTTTCTCGGTGTCAATGAATACTTCCGCAAGACTTCCGTCTAGTAAACTGCGGCTGAGAAAAGGGCGACTGAGAATTAGAGTAATACATCGGAAAGAGTCATGAAGAAATTGCAGTTAGTTGTCTATTTGTCGTTAGTGATACTTGTCGGGATTATCGCAGGTTTGTCCTTGCGTAAAAATTTTGGTGAGAAGCTGTATGATATGCTCGACGCATCGATTTTCTTTGAGATATCAGACAGGCAGTTCAGCGATCCTGAATTGATGAATAACGTTCCCTCAAAATCATTTGCCAGTGAGAAAATAAAAGTCAGATTGAAAGCCGACCCTCTTATGGAAAGTGAGACAGAGGTTTTCAGGGAAATTAGCTTAAATGTTCCATTGGAGCCTGAGGAAGAAAACGGGGACCTTATGTATGCGTTTGATTCCGATATGTTCAGGTTTTCCGTGACGGCAGAGGGCACGCTGCCTGCTCTGATAGAAGTGGTCGAAGAACAACTTAAAAATTATGATGTCAGTTATGATCCAAAGTGGTTTGTACATGTACGCAGCAAATTAGTATCAGAGTCTGATGAATCTCTTTTCTTAAAAGGCATGTCAATAGATACAGAAGATATTAGAGCTGACAGTCCAGAGCAGGCATTGTATAACGCAGTGCTTTACGAATCAGTTCGGATATTTATTCGAAGGAAAGAAGTAAAACTGATCGAAGAAGGAAGTAATCACCTGTATATTTTCCCAAAGTTTCATAGACCAAATATTTCCATATTGTGGTATTTGTTTGAGGACGAAAAAGGTTTGTGCTCCGGTGGTTTTACATACAAACATGAGCATGGTTACAGCCAGGACTCGATCCGGGAAGCGGCAGGGTATTTGAAAACCATACTGCAGCTAGATGAGAAGGCCGGTAAAGGGGCTGTCGATTCGTCGGGGTCAGCTTCCGTAGAGTTGTGAGAAGACTGCGAAGTCTCGAAAGTTTACAATGCCGTCGCCTGTTTCGGGGGTGATGTCGGCGTAGCCGTCGCTGGTGAGCCAGTTTTCGATGAGCATGGCGAGGTCGTCCATGTCCGATGAGCCGTCTGCGTTGAAGTCGCCCATGCTTCGGTAGTAGTCCAGGGCCGCGTATGCGTCGACGAGTCCCCAGCCGTACTGGTTGTCTTTGCCGGTGGAGCCGAGATCGCGGGCGGTGCTTTCGAGTGCTTCGCGGACGTCGTCGGGGTCGGTGATGCCGAGTGAGATGAGCATTGCGGCGATGCCGGATACGTGGGGAGTTGCCATGCTCGTGCCGTCGTAGAAATAGTATCCGAAGTCGGTCGGGTCGCCTTCTGCGAATGTCTGCTGCAGTATGCCGTCGCCGTAGCCGTCATTGTTCTGGTCGACGTCAAGGTCCCCGCCTGGTGCGACGAGGTCGACGTAGCTGCCGGTGTTGCTGTAGGGTGCGCGGGTTCGGTCGTAGCGGGTTGCTCCGACGGCGATGCAGTATGAGTTGTAGGCGGCCGGGTATGTGGTGGGGTTGCCTTCGTTGTATTCGTTGCCGGTTGCGCAAACGATGGTGACGCCGTTGTTGTATGCGTACTGGACTGCGTTTCGCAGAGTTGTAGAATAGCCGCTGCCGCCCAGGCTCATGTTGATGACCTTTGCGCCGTTGTTCGCGGCGTGATAGACTCCGTCAGCGATCGCGCTGTATGTGCCCTCGCCGATGTCGTCGAGGACCTTGACCGGCATGATGGAGCAGTCGTAAGCGATGCCCGCGGCCCCGCTGTAGTTGTTGGTGTTTTGAGCGATCGTACCTGCGACATGTGTGCCGTGTCCGTCGTCGTCGTTTGCGTGGGCGTCGTTGTTGATGAAGTCGTAAGGCGAGACGAATGACGTACTGGCCAGATCCGGTGCCTGCTGGAACGAGCCGTAGTCTTCATAGGCGACCCCCGAATCAAGAACGGCGACTATGGTGCCGGGATCACCTTCGGTGATGTCCCAGGCGGCTTCGGCGTTAATGCCCCGGTAAGGGTCCGAGAAGTTCCACTGCAAATAGTAGTATGAGTCGTTTGGGGAGGCGAATGCACGGGCGATATAGTTCAGCTCTGCGTATTCGACTTCGGGGCGTTTGCGGAATATCTCGACCATCTGGGCGGCGGTTCGACCCTGCGGGACCTTAAGCCGCTGGAAGCGGGAGAATCGGCTTGAAGCGAGAATCTCGCTGCCGTGCTTATGTGTCATCGACTTTACCTGTGAGCGCGCCATGCCGGGCTTGAACTTCACGATGAACTCACCTTTTACCCATTCGGGTTTGCCTTTACCGGCAGCGAGCGTATGAGGACAGAGAACCGCTGAACAGATCAATAGAACCGCTGCTATCCAAATCCTTTTTATCATGGCCCGGTCTCCCGATTCCCGCAAGTCTCCGTCTCTTTAGAAATAATCCGCGAGCATATGTTATCACATTATTAGGGCATAACCCAGAGTAAATCAGTAGGCTTTTTACCGCCTCGCAAACCCGCTGTGCGCGATCTGTCACATAAGACTCTGGATAAAACGCAGTTGCGGCGTTAGAATACAGGGTCGGCACAGTGCTGCCGTGAAGACCAGAAAAAACCGAAAAACACCATGGCAATGCGAAAAAGGGAGCAAGCAGCATGGCTGAGGACGTCAAAAAGAAGATCGAAAAGCTGCGGGACGAGATACGTCATCACGATCGGCTTTACTACGTGGAGAACAGCCCGGAGATATCCGACCAGGAATACGACAAGCTGTTTCATAAATTGCAGAAGCTGGAAGAGGAGCAGCCGGATCTGATCACACCGGATTCACCCACGCAGAGGGTAGGCGGGGAGCCGGTGGAAGGATTTGACAATGTGCGGCATTCGGTGCCGATGCTGAGTATCGACAACACGTATAATGAGGGCGAGCTGCGGAATTTCGACAAGCGGGTCGCAAAGGCGCTGGAGACGGATGACTATACGTATGTGATCGAGCTGAAGATCGACGGGGTCGCGATGAGCCTGCGGTACGAGGATCGGATGCTGGTGCGAGGCGCAACGCGGGGCGACGGCGTGACCGGCGACGATGTGACGAGCAATGTCAAGACGATCCACGCGATACCGCTCAAGCTCAGCGACAGCGATGATATACCGGATGTGCTGGAAGTTCGCGGCGAGGTGTATATGCCGAAGAAGTCGTTTGCCGCACTGAATGAGTATCGCGACGAGCAGGGACAGCCTCCGTTCGCGAATCCGCGGAACGCTACGGCCGGTTCGCTCAAGACGCTGGATCCGTCGGTGGTGGCAAAGCGGAACCTGGCGTTCTTCGCGTATTCTGTCGGTGAGACGTCTACGGAGTTGGCGGATACGCATTACGAGGCGTTGAAGAAGCTCGAGTCTTTCGGCCTGCCGGTGGATCCGCGTACCAAGCGGGTGGGCAATATCGACGACGTGATAGATTTCCTGCAGAAGTGGGCGGATAAAAAGACTGACCTGGATTATCAGATCGACGGAATGGTGATAAAGGTGGACTCGTACGATCAGCAGGATCGGCTTGGGGCGACCGGTCGTGCGCCGCGGTGGTGTATCGCGTACAAGTTCCCGGCCGAGCGGAAGGAGACCACGGTGAAGTCGGTGCAGACGCAGGTGGGTAAGACTGGCACGCTGACGCCGGTGGCGCATCTGGAGCCGGTGCATGTTTCGGGGACGACGGTTTCGCGGGCGTCGCTGCATAATTTTGACGAGGTGCGGCGGCTGGATGTGCGCGAGGGGGACAAGGTGCTGATCGAGAAGGCCGGCGAGATAATACCGCAGGTGGTGGAGGTGACGAACGCGGATCGGAAGGGGCGGTCGGAAAAGGTGAAGCCGCCGAAGGAGTGTCCGATCTGCGGTACGGAGGTGAAGGTGATCGAACGGAAGCGGTCCGGGTCCGAAGAGGATCGGGCGGCGAAGGGCGAGCAGACGCATACGTATGTTTGTCCGAACGGATCGTGTCCGGCGAAGGTGCGTGAGGAATTTATACATTTCGTCGGGCGGTCGCAGATGGATATAGAGCATCTGGGGCCGAAGATAATCGACCAGCTCCTGGACAAGCGGCTGATCGAGAATTTTGCAGACATTTATCGGCTGGACCATTTCAAGCTGGGTCGGCTGGATCGGATGGGGGCCAAGAGTATCGAGCGGCTGCTGGACAGTATCGAGGAGTCGAAGGAGCGGCCTTTGTTTCGGTTTATTACCGCGTTGGGTATTCCGAACATAGGGACGCAGAACGCCGAAATTCTTGCGGATCATTTCGGGTCGATCGAGAATCTAATGGACATCAAGCGAGAGGACCTGGAGGCGATAGATCAGATCGGGCCGGTGATCGCGGATTCGGTGTACGACTATTTTCATGACGAGGGGAACCGCAAGGTTATTCGCGAGCTGCTGGATGAAGGCGTGAAGCCGAAGGGGCCTAAGAAGAAGTCGAACAAGCTGGAGGGCAAGACGTTTGTGGTGACGGGTACGCTGTCGCACTTCAAGCGGGACGATATAAAGCGGACGATAAAGAACAACGGCGGGAAGGCGTCGTCGTCGGTTTCGAAGAATACGGACTACCTGGTTGCGGGCGACAATCCGGGGAGCAAATATGACAAGGCGCAGCAGCTTGGTGTGTCCGTGATCAGCGAGGGAGAATTCGCGGAGATGGCGGATATTGAGCTGGACTGATACGTGCGATGGGAAAGATACGGGATGTCAAAACACGAACATAATAAGGACGAGCATACGACTGCAGACAGCCGGTTCATGCGGATGGCGCTGGATCTGGCACGCAACGGTATTGGCTCGGTCGAGCCTAACCCGGCGGTTGGATGTGTGCTTGTCAAGCATGGGCAGGTGATCGGCCGGGGATATCACAAAGCGTTCGGCGGGCCGCACGCGGAGGTGGAGGCTCTCAGTGATGCGGATGCGAAGAAGAACTCGGTGCGACGCGCGACTGCGTATGTGACGCTTGAGCCTTGCTGTCATCACGGCAAGACACCGCCTTGTACGGATGCACTGATCGAGGCGGGTGTGTCGCGAGTGGTGGTTGCGGTGCGTGACAATGCGCCGCATGTGGCGGGTAACGGGATAAAGGCGTTGCGATCGGCGGGGGTGTCAGTGACGACGGGTGTGCTGGCGGATGAGGCGATGGCGCTGAACTGGTGGTTCTTTCATTATCACATGACGGGGCGGCCTTGGGTGATATGCAAGTGGGCGCAGTCGATCGACGGCAAGTGTGCGTTTCGCGATTCTGCGGCGCATGGGCAGTGGATCACGAATGCGCAGTCACGGAAGGATGTGCATAAAACGCGCCGACGGTGTCAGGCGGTGCTGGTGGGAGTGGGGACGGTGATAACGGACGATCCGGAGCTTACGGCTCGGCCCGCGCTGGAACGGTATCCGGCCAGGGTTGTGCTGGACTCGTCATTGCGTACGCCGTTGAAGAGCAAGCTGCTCAGGCCAGCCGATAACGAAACGATCATCATTACCACGGAACAGGCGGCGAAGGAGAAGGCAGATAAGCTGGCCGAACTGGAGGCAACACATGCGAAGGTAGCGAAGGTCACGGCGGATGCGGACGGCAAATGCGACCTGGGGGCGGTGCTGAAGCTGCTCGGCAAGCTGGGCATGTCCCAGATGCTGGTCGAGGGCGGCCCGACGGTCCACGCGGCGTTCTTGAAGGCACAACTGGCAAACGAACTGAACATCTACATAGCACCAAAAATCCTCGGCCGCACCGGCACAGCAGACATATCAAAGGCTGTAACAAAAAGCGCAGACATGCTGCGGCTGAAGGATGTGAACACGCGGAAACTGGGGAACGACACGCTTGTATCGGCGATATGTGCTATCTAGAAATTGTGCCGCACTCCTTAGTAATTGGCAAGTAATTGGAACACTCCACGGGATTTTTCGTATAATTTGCGTATATAGCAGAATTTATTTGCATATTGAGCCGATAATTTGTATAAATATTCTTGTCGGAGGAAAAGCCATGCCAAATATTGCTGAAAAACTCAAACATTTAAGAATCAGTTCTGGCCTTACGCAAAAGCAGGTCACAGATCGCACAGGAATAGACGATTCACGACTTAGCGAATACGAGAATGGCCGTAGTGAACCACGTTTGGGGATACTGGCAAAACTTGCTGATGTCTACGGAGTAACGCTTGATAGTTTGTTTTCGGCGCAAATAGAGCCGGAGTTAAGGGTATTATGGCGGAATGAGCCACAAAACAAGCGAGACATACAGCAAGAATTCTTGACTTACTGTCGGCAATACCATCAACTTGAAATGTGGACTAACAGCAAAGTTGAAAAAAAACTTCCCTACCCTGAAATATCGGCAAGAAGGTTCCATTATCAGGAAGTCGCCGACCTGGCAGCGGAGACACGCTCACTGATGGGCCTTGGAAACCGTCCAGGTCAGACCCTTTTTTCGATTTTGCAGGAAGTATATGGCGTTAAAATTTTCCACCTGGATTTAGAGGATGCGGGCATCGCTGCATGTACCGTAAGCGAAGAATTCGGTCCCGCCATTGCCCTTAATTGTAACTGTCCAAGATGGCGACGTAATCATGATATTGCTCACGAATTGTTTCATATTCTGACTTGGGAACATTTTGGTCATTCCAGTGAACAGTTGGTTTTGACGGATCAGGAAGAGAAGTACGCGACCTGCTTTGCTGGCAATCTTCTGATGCCCGAAGAGACTGTAAAGGCTGCGGTAAACAAAGCCACAGATGACAGTGGCAAAGTTTCGTTCAATCGACTTGAAATGATCGCTAGAGAGTTTGACGTCACATTGGAATCTCTTATCTGGCGACTGCATTATGTTTACAACTTCGATCTCGATGAAACGAAGTCCTGGATTGAACGTTCGAAAAACCTGGTTCAAAAAAGAGCCAGAGATAAGGGCGAAAAGCCGGAACTGTTCCCTGAGCGGTATAAGGCATTAGCAATCGGCGCTTTGCTGGATGGTCAGATATCAATCGGCAAGTTCGCCAGGTTTATGCAGATAAGCAGGTCGGCAGCAAAAGATTATCTCTCGAATGAAAGCATCGACTATGCCGAAATGCCGGTTACTAATTTTTGATGCAAGCGTGATAATTGACTTGCACCTAATGGGCCTTTGGGAAAAGGTCGCTGAGCGATGCGATATCACGATAACAAGTACGGTAGCAGAGGATGAGGTTGATTTCTGGGAAGATGAAGCGGGGGAAAGACACTACATCGATCTTAATGAATCGTCATTTAAGCAGGTCGATGTACCCCTAGATTCAGTCATTCAATTCAAGTCCCGATTTCTAGGTGACTACTTTGAAAGACTGGATCCGGGCGAGGTTGAATCTTTGACATATTTATGCAGCTCTAAAGAGCACTTTCTAATCTGTTCGGGCGACTCTATTGTTTTCAGGATCCTGGGTTTGATAGCTAGGAGTGGACAAGGTATTTCGCTTGAGGAACTGCTTTCTAAGATTGGCCTGGGTCGTCAACTTGAGTGGCGCAATACAAAAGATTTCCGCATCAAATATACAAAGCTTGGCGAACAGGACAGCGTTACTGGAACTGGCCTTGCGTAGCTTTGCTCATTTTGTTTATGTGTACAGTTTTTCGATTTCGGTGATTATTTTTTTGGCGTTTGTTTGTTTTGGGGCTGGGGGGAGTGTTTGCCAGGGGGTGTTGGGGGTTTTTATTTTCAGGGCGGATTCGTCGGCGGAGATTGCGGAGGGGGCGTTGGCGATTATCATGTCTGCGTTTTTGTCGCGGAGTTTTTTCTCGGCTCGGGTTTCCAGATCCGTGTCCTCGAGGGCGAAGCCGACGATGAGCTGGGTGGTTTTGTTTTGGCCCGCCCAGCGGAGGATGTCGGTAGTGGGTTCGAGGCGGATGGTGAGTTCGGCGTCGGATTTTTTGATCTTGGTGGACGAGGTCTTTGCGGGTCGGTAGTCGGAGACGGCGGCGGCCATGATGAGGCAGTCGGTGGCGGGGAAGGCGCTGCGGACGGCGGTGAACATGTCTTCGGAGGTGGTGACGTTTATGACCGTTACATCGTCGGGCGGCTGCAGCGCGGTCGGTGCGGTGATGAGCGTGACGCTGTGGCCCGCATCGCGAGCGGCGGCGGCGAGTGCGTAGCCCATGCGTCCGCTGGATGCGTTGGAGATGAAGCGGACGGGGTCGATATATTCGCGTGTGCCCCCTGCTGTGATCGTAATGTTCATGATCGGATCGTTTTTGCGAGTTCGCATGCGGCGTGAAGGATGTCGGCCGGTTCGGACATTCGGCCCACGCCTTCGGTCTTGCAGGCGAGTGAACCGGTTGCCGGGCCGACGAGCCGGAAGTTGAGCTTGTCCTTGAGTGTTTGGACGTTCTGCTGGGTGATCGGGTTTTCCCACATGCGGGTGTTCATGGCCGGTGCGAGAAGGGTCGGCTTCTCCCAGCAGACGCAGATGGTCGTGGAGAGCAGATCGTCGCTGATGCCGTGGGCGGCCTTGGCGATGATGTTCGCTGTTGCCGGTGCAATGATGACCAGGTCCGAGCGGTCGGCCAGATCGATGTGGCCGATGCGGTATTCTTCCGGACCGGTCCACATGCTCGTGAATACGGGGTTTGCGGTGACGGCCTCGAAGGTTTTTGGCCGAACGAGGCGGCAGGCATTCTCGGTCATAACGGTGGTGACGCTTGCGCGAGCTTTGGTAAGCTTGCTCGCCAGGTCAGCCGCCTTGTAAGCAGCGATTCCGCCGCTGACGCCGAGAAGAACATTAATGCCGTTTAAACCGCCTTCGGTCATCGTTCCGCAATCCCGATCAGAGTTTGAATTCGGTGGTTTCCTCTTCTTCTTCGCCCCAGTCGATCGCGATCTTGTCCTGCTTGATCTCTTCGACGGCGATCTCCATAGCGGTCATGCCTTCTGGGTTGTCGATGAGCGGACGCGAGCCTTCCATCAGTTCCTTCATGCGTTTCTGGATGAGGGAGCTGAGTTTGAAACGGCCGCCAACTTTCTTTATAAGGTCTGAGCTTTTAAGATTTTCGAGCATTGTTATTCTCCGGACTTGCCTTCTATGATCGATATGATCTCGGTAACAGCTTCTTCGAGATCGTCATTAATTACCATATGGTCGTAGCTCTGCCATGCCTGGGCGATTTCGTTGCCGGCACTTTGGAGTCGTTTTTCGGCTGAGGTGCGGTCCTCGCCGCGAGCCCTGCCGTGCATTCTTTTTTCCAGTTCGCTTTCTTTGGGCGGCAGGATGAATACCATGATAGCATCCTTGAAAAGCTTTTTTGCTTTCTGTCCGCCCTGGACGTCTATCTCGAGAAGGACCGTTTTGCCTTCATCGAGTGCTTTTTCGACAGGTCCCCACGGTGTGCCGTAGAGGTTTCCGAAGACCTCGGCGTATTCGAGGAACTCGCCTGCCTGGATTTTCTTTTCGAATTCACTGCGGCTGAGGAAGTAGTAGTTTTTGCCTTCGACTTCGCCTTCACCGCGGGAGCGAGTCGTGGCCGAGACGCTCAGGAACGCATCGGTGCGGTCGACGATCTCTTTGCAGATGGTGCTTTTACCCACGCCGCTTGGCCCGCTTATTACTACAAGATTGCCTTTTTTGTTCGCATTTTCGGGCATATCGGCTTTACTCCACGTTCTGAACCTGCTCTTTGATCCTGTCGATCATGCACTTTATATCTACGACGAGCTGACTTACCTGTGCGTCACTGGCCTTGCTTGCGATGGTGTTTGCCTCGCGGAGCATCTCCTGGCTGAGAAAGTCCAGGCGGCGGCCGCAGTGTTCTACCTCTTTGCAGCATTTTTCGAACTGCTTAATGTGCGAGTCCAGGCGGGTCAGTTCTTCGGCAATGTCGGATCGTTCGGCGAAGATCGCGACTTCGCGTGCGATCATTTCCTCATCCAGCTTGAAGTTCGATCCGCTGAGAAGCTCTTCAACGCGTTTTTGCAGTTTTTCGTGATAGGCCTTGAGGACCTCATCGGACCGGCTGTCGATCTGTGAACAGCGGTCGGTAATCGCGGCACAGTTTGCCAGAAGGTCGTCTTCCAGGGCCTTGCCCTCGACCTGCCGCATCTTCTCAAGCTTCTGCACGGCCTGGTTTGCGATGTCCATTACGGTTTCGCGGAGCCGCTGTTCCTGCTGTTCGTCCGGGACGACCGGCTTTACGACGCCGGGCAGAGTTACCAGATCCGCAACGTTGAACGACCCGCCGCTGCCTGACCTTTCAGCTACGCTGCGTATCTTCGTGATATAGTTTTCGAGTACGCGCTCGTCAAGGTCGTAGAGACCTTCGCCGGCGACGTTCTGTGCGTGTATCCAGAAGTTGACCGTTCCGCGGCGGAGTTCGGCGCGCAGCAGCTTGTCGATGTCGTCAGCGAGGAAGCCGACGATATCGGGCAGCTTGACATGGGTTTTGAGGTGGCGATTGTTTACGGACTTGAGCTCGGCCGTGTAGATAACGCCGTCGAGTTCGCGTGCCGCTTCGCCGAATCCTGTCATGCTATTTATCATAACGCGCCTCTGTTATGCGGACCGGTAATGCTGTTGAGCCGGTCGGACCAGCTTACTGATTTTCTGTTTCGTCTGTCTGTGTATCGCCTGCCGCTTCTTCGTCCGGCTGTGTAGTATCGTCGGGAAGAACGTCGCTTTCAGCGTCGATCTCAGTCTCGACTGGCTCGCCCTGTGCGTCAAGTGCGGCGTCTTCTTCTTCGACAGCTTCACTAGGCGTTTCGTCTACCGGTGGTTCTACGATGGGTTCCTCCGAAGGCCTTTCGCCTTCGCTGCCCTGTGCGGGCATCTCGGTTACCGCGCCGGGAGTTGGGCCGGTCGGTCGGTAGAACTTGACCAGCATGATGCCGAGAATCAAAAAGAGTCCGACCATTGCGATGGTGACCCATGTGAGGAAGTCGCCGGTTTTGGTACCGAGCAGACCGCCGCCGGGTGCGCCTGCGCCGCCGAACGCGCCGCCGAGTCCGCCGCCTTTACCCTTTTGCAGTAGGACGACCAGGATCAACAGGAGTGCGATCAGAACCCACAGAACACTGACCAGGCTCCAGAAAAACGGCATTTTTGCCATTACCACATGCATCATAGTATTACCTCATAATTTTCGAAAATATCTGGAAGCCGGCCCGCCCCTTTGAGGTGAGTGGGCGGTTCCGGCTTTCCTACACGGTATATTCAGCAACTAAGCAACTGTTTTGATCATTTTTGAGAAGTCTTCGACCTTGAGGCTCGCTCCGCCTACCAGCAGGCCGTCGACGTCAGGCTGTGCCATCAGTTCAGCGGTGTTTGCGGGCTTTGCCGAGCCGCCGTACTGGATACGGATCTTGTCGGCGACGTCCTGAGAGTACAGCTCAGCGATCAGTCCGCGGATCATTGCGTGTACATCCTGTGCCTGGTCAGGTGTCGCGGTCTTGCCCGTGCCGATGGCCCATACGGGTTCGTACGCGATCGTAACCTTGAGGATGTCGTCCGCTGAAACGCCTTCAAGGCCCTTTGTGACCTGTGTCTTTACGACGTCATTCGTTTTGTCTGCTTCGCGCTCTTCGAGCAGTTCGCCGACTGCGAGGATGGGCAGCAGGCCGCTTTCGATTGCAGCTTTGACCTTCTTATTGACGAGTTCGTCGGTTTCGCCGATGACGTGTCTTCTTTCGCTGTGGCCGCAGATGACGTATGTGCAGCCGACGTCCTTGAGCATGTCGGTGCTGATCTCACCTGTGAATGCGCCGTTTGCTTCGAAGTACATATTCTGTGCGCCGACCTTGACGGGCGAGCCGCTGACGGCATTAGAGACTGCCTGCAGATATACGAAAGGCGGACAGACTGCAACGTCTACACTGTCAACGTCCTTGAGTTCTTTTGCCAGGCCCGCTGCGAGTTCGACTGAGCCTGCGGAATCCTTGTTCATTTTCCAGTTGCCGGCGATGAAAGGTTTTCTCATTTGGAATTCTCCCGATCTTTGTGCCGCGTCTCATGGTTCACGGCAATCGTTAACATGGTCAAAGTAATTTATCGTTTTTAGGATAACTTCCCAGTACGGAAAGCTGTAGACAGTGTTTTTTGGCGGCTTCGAGGGCCTTTTGTGCCTGTTCGGATGACTTATGGCCAACGAAGTCGACGAAGAAATAGTATTCCCACTCGCGCTTCTTACTCGGGCGGGATTCGATATTCGCAAGGTTCAGCCCGTGGTCGCGGAAGACCTCCAGCACATCCACCAGGGCTCCGGCTTTGTGGGCGGTGCTGAACAGCAGCGATGTTTTGTCGTCGCCGGTGGGCGGTGTGTCCTGCTTGCCTATAATAAGGAAGCGGGTCACGTTGTTGGGCACGTCCTCGATGTTTTCGCATACGATCTTGAGCCCGTACAGGTCGGCCGCAGCGGTGGATCCGATGGCCGCGGTGTATGGTTTTTCGGCGGCCATCTGTGCTGCGCGGGCCGATGATGCGACCGCGATCGTCTTTGCTCCGGTGAAGGTGTCGCTGAGCCACTTACGGCACTGGGCGAATACCTCCGGCTTGGAGTAGACCTCTTTTACGTCCTCCAGCTTGCAGTTGGCAAGCAGGTTATGATGGATGGCCATGTAAACTTCGGCGCAGATGTACACGTCGGAGTCGACGAATGCGTCGAGGCTCTCGTCGATGCCCCCGCCCGCGGAGTTTTCGATCGGCACGATGCCCAGATCGCTGTGGCCCTTGCTTACTTCGTTGAAGATGGTTCGGATGTCTGCGACCGCTTCGTAGTCGACGCTCTGGCCGAACTTCAGCATTGCCGCGCTGTGGCTGAAGCTGCCCTCGGGACCGAGAAAGGCGATTCGAAGCGGGCGTTCGAGGAAGAACGAGCCGCTCATCATCTCACGCCAGATGGCGGTAAGTGTTTTGTCCGGCAGCGGGCCGGTGTTGGCCCTGGATATCTTTTCGAGTACCGCTTTTTCGCGGTGCGGTGCGTAGATCGGCCCGCCGTTCTTATCCTTGTACTTGCCGACCTTGACTACGACGCGCGCACGCTCGTTGAGCAGCTCGACGAGCTTCGAATCGATGTCGTCTATTTTCTTTCTGAGGTCCTCAAGCGACATTTTAATGTCTGTTCCTTATTAAAAGGAGTCGGCAGCGGTGCATTTTTCGCGGCTCGACTGTCGGCCGTGGGGTATTTGCGCACTACCTCCGCCATTCTAGAAACTACCGTATTTAACAGAATAGGGGCGGTGCGTCAACCTAAATAGGGGCAGTTTTGCAGTTTTTGGGGGTTTGAATGGGGTTTTAGGGCTTTATTAACGATATATGGAGTTAAGATAGGGCTGCTGGCGGGGTTTTGGAGCGGCTGGCGGGTGAAATAGCAGCGATGCGGGGATTTTGGTGTCGATTACGGCAGAATTTATGCTAATATGTGGGCGATGGACGGGGGATCCTGGTTTTTAATGCTGATATTGCGGGTTGGGGAGCATTTTTGAGGTTAATTTGTCATGGCGAAGAAGGCAGCTAAAAAGAAGGTGAAAAAGACGAAAAAGAAGGCGGCCGGCAAGAAAACGCATCGGAAAAAGATCAAGGTCGACCCTGCCCAGGCCAAAAAGCGGGTCGAGAAGATATTTCCGGTGCTGGTGGAGGCATATCCCGATGCTCGGGTGTCGCTGAACTTTTCGAATCCGCTGGAGCTGCTCATCGCGACGATCCTGGCGGCGCAGTGTACGGATGCGCGGGTCAATATCGTGACGGCGGACCTGTTCAAAAAGTACCGCTCAGCGGAGGACTGGGCGAACGCGGACGAGGAGGAACTGCAGCAGGATATTCGTTCGTGCGGATTTTATCGTAACAAGGCCAAGTCGATACAGAAAACCTGCCGGGCGATCATCGACAAGTTCGGCGGTGAGGTTCCCTACACGATGGAAGGCCTGCTGGAGCTCAACGGCGTGGGGCGCAAGACGGCGAACGTTCTGCTGGGCAACGCCTTCGAGACGCAGGGCATCGTGTGTGATACGCACGTCATCCGGCTGAGCCGACGGCTGGCGCTCAGCGAGAACCGCGACCCGGTCAAGCTCGAATTCGACCTGATGCAGATCGTGCCAAAGGAAAAATGGGGCGGCTGGACGATGTTCAGCCACGTCCTGGTCTTCCACGGCCGAGCGATCTGCAACGCAAGAAAACCAGACTGCGAAAACTGCCCCATAGCAAAACACTGCCCAAGCGCAGGCAAGCCGGAGTTGTGGTGAGAGGGAGTTTGTTGAGCATAGGGAAGGGATGACAGTGTGATGGTTTTATCGATAAGAATAAAGGTGCTGTCATCGGTGGGTTATTAGATTACGGGCGTTTTAAGAGGTTATGAGCATGAAAAGAAGGTTCTCGTTATATTTACTAATCGGCGTAATCCTATATGCAATATCTAATACTGGGTTAAAACTAGCTTTTCAGGAACATCGAGCCAGCTTTTATCATTATTCTGATACGAATAATTTGTTTAATGTCATCTATGCCTTACATAGTTTGTTTTTGTTGTTTCTGTTCATGTTTTCAATAGGGGTGATTTGCAAAAAATCCAAATATCTCATGCTAAAGATGTTCGTCTTAGGTGTTTTGTTTTGTCTATCGGGTTTTTTCTTTGTTTTAGACCATGCCGAAGCTACAAGAATTGTATCGAAACAGAAGGGCAGGGCGGCTTTGACAAAAGAATATGGAGATAGATTTGTGAATCTCCTCTCGAAAACAGACAATGAAAAAATGCCTTCCGTTGATGATTGGAGAGATACCGTTTTCTCAAATAATATTCACTCACTGGTATTTAGTGCCGTTTCAAAAATATAATTTTAACTTTTCCATGATTTAAGACTTGCGCCATGCATAATCTGGTATTATATAGAATGACACGAAGAAATAATTTCACGCTTACAAGCAGAGAAAGGGATTTCTTATGTGTCTGTACGCCAGAGACCTCAGTACCAGTGAAGGCCAGCAAATTCAGCGGATACTCCGCAGCAGCAAAAGCCGAATCAAGATTCGTCGCGGCCAAGTCATTCTTGCCTCTAACCAGGGCTATAAAGTTCCTGCTATCGCCGAGCTGGTTCACTATTCGCCGCACCATGTCAGGGCCATCATCAAAGACTTTAACCAACGCGGCCTTAAGGCGTTGGAGCCCAAGCCCCGGCCGGGAAGACCGCCGGAGTTTACCGAGGACGACAAGGCCATTATTGCCGAGACTGCAAAATGTCCGCCCGATCTTCTGGACTGCCCTTTTAAGCGGTGGTCCCTGGAAAAACTGCGTGAATATCTTGTCCAGGAAAAGATCGTTCCTACGATCAGCATTGAAACACTCAGGACCATCCTGCGTGAAAAGAAGGTCAAGCTCCGGCGGACAAAGACGTGGAAAGAGTGCAACGACCCCAATCTCAAGTCTAAAAAAAACTAATTCGCAGATATGTGAACCAGCCGGCCTCAAACGGGCCGACCATATCATTCGACGAGTTCGGACCGCTGGAGATTCGTCCTCAGCCAGGCCGGAATTACTGTCATACCGACCATCCCAAGAGGCTGCCTGCGACCTATACCCGCAAACATGGCGTTCAGCACTGGCTGGCGTTTTACGATGTCCATCAGAAAAAGCTCTGGGGATATGTTCGGCCACGCAAGCGGCATCAGGAGTTCTTGGAAGTTTTGAAACTGACCAGGAAAAAGTATCCGGCGAACCAGCGGATACACCTGATACTGGACAATTTTTCGCCGCACCGCAAGGAAAAGGTTCTGCGGTACTGTCGCGAGAACAATATTCATCTGATCTGGACGCCGACCAACGCATCATGGCTAAATCCTATCGAATGTCAGTTTACCCATGTTAAGGAATTCGTCATACGCGGAACTAATTATCAAAACCACAATGAGCTTAAAATCGCTCTGAATAGATACGTAGCATATCGCAATAAAAAAAATCAGCAAAAGTTAAACTTAGATAATTGAAACGGCATTAGTTATAATGAAAATGTTGCAGGATTAAAGTTCGCAAATCTTCCAGGTCAAACTATTCTTTTATTTGAATCTGATAATGAGCTTTCAAATGAAGGTAATGAGAGCTCTTTCAAGGGGACTTGTGGTGATGGGTATAAGTTTTTATACTCCAATGATTCTAAGGTTATCGTATACTCAAAGAAAAAAGATCAATATAGAGAGTATGATACTAATAAATTAATAAATGTAGTATGGAATCCTTAATTGCAACACCATTTCACATTGTTGCTCTTTAGAGATAAGGCAGCTCAGCCGCTTCCATCACCAACAGATATTCATACGGCCAGTTCAGCAAGACCTCCGTTAGTGATGACACTGCCTAATCTGTCAGCGTCTTTTCTATCATTATTTTCAAGATCGTGCGGTCGGTTTCTATCATTCCCTGTGTTGAGAGTTCGCCGGTGTTTTTTATTGTCTGTTCGGGCGAGAGTGCGATTATGCCGTCGGATTCCTTAACGTTGATGCCGTGCAGCGAGAACAGTGCTGACTGTACGGCCGATCCTGCGGCGGTTGCGAGTTTGAATGCGCAGCTTGCTTTCGCGCCGTCGCAGATGCAGCCTGCGAGGTCGCAGATCAGGTTCTTGATGGCCGAGGCGATGTGGTTGAGATTGCCGCCCATCAGGTACGTGATCGCGGCGGAAGCGCCCGCACCGGCGGCGATGGAACAGCCGCACACGGCGGAGAGTCGGCCGGTGTGTGACTTGATGTAGCCGGTCACAAGGTGCGACAGCGCGACGGCCTTGAGTGCCTCGTGGTCGGACGTTTCGTTTATGTAGTTCTTGACCGCCCAGATGGGCAGTATAGCTGTCAGCCCGTGATTGCCCGATCCTGCCGACGACATCGCGGGCAGCTTCGCCCCGGACATCCGTGCGTCACACGCCGCCGAAGTGAGTATCCGGGCGGCCTGGATCATGTCTTTTTTGATCAGTCCCTCGCGGACGAGCCGGTCCAGCGTCTTGCCTATCCCCAGCCCCGGACCGAACGACAGGCCGTGCCGGGCGAGCTTGAGATTGTATTCGACACCCTGCCGAATGAATTCGAAATCCTCTTCGTCCATGGTTTCCACCAGCGTGATGAGCTGTTCGAAGGTCTGGGTGCGTAGAAAATCCTCGAGCTCGGCGAGCGAGGATTTACTGTCCGAGATGCTCGCCAGCAGCGGGTGCTCGGCCAGCGGTTTATCGTCCAGGGTCAGCTCGGTTATGTTGTCGTGCGTGTGCTCGATGGTCGCCGTGGCCGTGTGCTCGGCGGTCGAGACAGCGGCCTTGATGTAGATGGTGGGTGCTTCCTTGAGCAGGTTGACTTCGACACTGCCGGACGCGATGAGTTCGCGCGCAGCAGTTATGTGGTCGCCGGTGACCGGTGCCAGGACCTGGAGTCGCTGGGTCGCGTCGCCGCCCGTGTGCCCCAGGGCCGCCGCAAGGTCGATGCCCGTTGCCCCGTCCGTGCCTGGGATCGCGACGGCGAAGGCGTTTTTATAGATGTTCGCGCTGAGCCAAAGCTGGATCGAGGTGATCCGGCCGGCATCCAGCAGCGAAGATGCCGCAGCGGTCGCAAGCGCAACAGCCGCCGGTTCGGTACAGCCAAGGGCCGGGGCGACTTCGAGCTTGAGTATGTCTTTGAGCGTGTACTGGTTCTGTGTGTTCACGGGCACTCCTCACCATCGTTAAGTTTCTAATATAGAAAGCGGGATTATACACAAACGGCCGGGGCATGTCCAATTATTGTTTCTGGGTGTAATGTAAAGCGGATGCCCCCGACTGGGCGTGATCTACGATGCCGCGGGTCGCCGCATCAGCAAGGCAGTCGGCGGCGACACCACCGAATACGTCTACGATGGCGACCAGGTCATTGCTGAATACGATGATTCGGGCGAGATTATACGCAAATATATTTACAGCCCCGGCATCGATGAGCCGATATGCATGATAGCCGGCAGCGATACGTACTGGTATCACCGCGACGGCCTTGGCAGCGTTGTTGCTCTTTCAAAATATGACAGTTCGGCCGGTTTCGCTTCGATCGTCGAACGATATACCTACGACCCGTTCGGCCAGACTACGGTTTGCGACGGCAATGGAACCCCGCGTCAGGACAATCTGACCGCCTTCGCCAACCCGTACCAATACACCGGCAGACGTTACGACCCCGAGACCGGCCTGTACTACTACCGCGCCCGTATGTACGATACCGAACTTGGCCGATTCCTCCAGCCCGACCCAATAGGCTACGCCGACGGCATGAACATGTACGCCTACGTCGGCAATAATCCGACCACCTTTATTGATCCTTTGGGGTTAAGGCAATGGTCGGGTTTATTGCGCCCTAATGCTATGGTACGTATTCAAGCAAAGAGTGGGAAAAGAGAGCGACATCATATTTCGGACGTTACTGACTTAGTAATGGTTTTAATAGAACATGCGGTCTCCAAGGATGAGATTGTTAGTTTTGAGTATTATGGTCATGGCGATACTTCAGGTGAAGGATTGAACATAGAAGTAAAGGACAAGAAAAGTTATATAACAGGAATTTTCACTGAGGGGAACTCTGTTGTAGATAATAAAAATGCATATGGCTTA
This sequence comes from Anaerohalosphaera lusitana, assembly GCF_002007645.1. GTDB lineage: Bacteria > Planctomycetota > Phycisphaerae > Sedimentisphaerales > Anaerohalosphaeraceae > Anaerohalosphaera > Anaerohalosphaera lusitana. The sequence continues at coordinate 389,157 of NZ_CP019791.1, read as the reverse complement.
GGTGCATTAAGGGGGATTATCGAAGGAGCTTTTGCTGTGGATGCAAAGATTAGTTTAAATGCTTGTTATTCTGCCAATGGGAAAAACAGCATTGCAAGCGGATTTAAGGAAATTTTGCCAAATGCAGATGTCTTTGGTTATACAGGTGTTGCGATGGTAGATCCATTATTTGGCAAATCCCATCCCGCTGATTCCGGAAGTGAATTTGTTGAAATGAAATCTGATACAAAAGGATGTGAGAATGAAAGCTAATCCGTTAATTGTAAAGATGTTTTTTGTTGTTTTAGCAGTTATTTCCATGGGGCTTATGTATGTCTCTTTTTTGCGTGACCCATACAGTAAGAGGATTGAATGGACTACAATTTCCTTGCATCTAATAAGAGATAATATACAGACATTCAAGGATGTTAATCAGCGATATCCCACGTCTTTAAAGGAACTCAGTACGCAAGTGAAGATTGATGAAAACGGGTTGTTTCATAAGCGAGAAAACAAAGAATACATTTCTAGTAAAAATGGCTGCGATGATGAATATTCTGTATTAAATAATAAGGGAGGATGGTATTATAATAAACAAACAGGTGAGATAAAAATAAATATAAATAAGCCGTTAAAAAAGTGTTTTAAGGATTATTATTATTTGCCGTCAAGAAACAGAGTGCCTTCCGAATGGTAGCTATTATTTAAGTGAGAATTAAAAACTCAGAAACTTATTTACAGCCCCGGCATCGATGAGCCGATATGCATGATAGCCGACGGCGATACGTACTGGTATCATCGTGACGGCCTTGGCAGCATTGTTGCTCTTTCAAAATATGACAGTCAGCCGGTTACGGTTCCGTCGTCGAACGATATACCTACGACCCGTTCGGCCAGACTACGGTTTGCGACGGCAGCGGCACGCCGCGTCAGAACAATCTGACCGCTTTCGCCAACCCGTACATGTACACCGGCAGACGCTACGACCCCGAGACCGGCCTGTACTACTACCGTGCCCGCATGTACAGCCCAACCCTCGGCCGATTCCTCCAGCCCGACCTAATAGGCTACGCCGACGGCAGCCGGAATCAAGTGTCTATTTTGTTTGCCAGCGGTCTTTTGGTTCCAGGACGGTTCGGGGTCCGGGGCCGTTGAGCCAGTTGCGGGCGCTGGTGTCATTTTTCAGATGCGCATCCCAGAAAGCAGTCGTCAAAGCGACGATTGCGCGGTGGTGGTTGGGATTGCGCGGTTCGGTGTCGCCGGGCAGGGCGCGATCACCGAATGCGGAATGTTCGGCGTCGTGGAGGACGAGTTCGTATTTGCTGCCGGGCGGCAGGGCGCCGAAGACCGACAGGCGGGATTCGACGGTCGCATTGCCGATGACGGATGTGTCTTTGGTGCCGGTCATGAGCATCCAGGGGATCTTTACCCGGCTGAATGCCTGTTCGGGGGTGAGGTTCTTGGGGCAGTTGGGGCTGAACATTACGGCAGCCTTTATGCGGGGCTCGGTGAATGAAAAGCGAGGATGGGTCGTCTGTCCTGAGACTGCCTGGGTGGTCTGGGCACCGAAGGAGTGGCCTGACATACCTATGCGGGTCAGGTCGAGCTTATTCTGCAGGGGGTGTTCGGTTTGGGCGTTCCATTCTTCGAGCCGGTCGATCACCACGGGGATGTCGCGAACTCGGAGGAGCCAGTTTCGACCGTTTGCGGCTTTTTGCATGGCGGCCAGGCGTTGTCTGGGCTCAACGCTTTTCCAGACGGAGTTGTCGCTGCCGGGGTGCTGGACGAAAACGGCTGCGTAACCCCTTGCTGTCCAATGGTTTGCGAGATAGGCGTTGTTTTTGCATGAGCCGCCCAGGCCATGGCTGAAGAGCAGCACAGGAGCGGCCGAATCGGATGCGGGAAGATAGATACGCAAAGGTATGTCTCTGGAGCGTGCTCGGTCATGGACAGCAGTGTCAATGATCTCGGGCTCGTGGTCGGCTGGAATATCCAGCGGATCATAGTCGGAGTTGCTCGAGGCGGAGGCAGAAATGGCAAGCCAGAATGCCAAGGCCGTAATTAGAGCGAAACGGGCGAATTTGTAGTTATAAGACATCGTATTTCCTTTCTGCTCCGGGTATCAAGCTTACCTATTATATAGTCTAAGACGCGCCTGGGCATGTGGATATTTCATTGAGGCCGGAAAATGGGCAGATCACGACAGTTTCAGATGCGACTGGTTTCGGATTTGGAACATTTTATTGGCCTGGCCGTAGAGAGCTGATGGAGGAGAGGGTGGTGTGGTTGAAATTGTGCGTTTTGGGGTGTTTTTGTGGGCTAAAAATTGGCTTGCAAGTGGTGTATGGTTCGATATAATCTATGGATTAAGGTATTGGCGGCGTTTGCGCGCATTGGTTGTTGATCGCGGATGTCGGGATGCCGGGAAATTTGTCGTAAGGGCATTTATTTCAAGAATTTACGCATAGACGCTGCTTTTTATTGCCCGTGGGTGTTTTGAGACGGCAATGGTCGTCTTGGTAAGTACACTAAATTTGGAAGAAGTAAATATTATGGCAGGTAAGTTTTACACATTACAGGAAGTAGTCGAGAAGCTCGGCAAAAGCGAAGACGAGGTACGCGGGCTTGTAAAAGAAGGTAAGCTCAACGAGTTCCGTGACGGCTCGAAACTGCTTTTCAAGGTTGAAGACGTGGAAGAGCTTGCGAAAAATCCCGACATGGCGGGAAGCGACTCGTTCATCGAGCTGATGCCTGACGAAAGCGAAGCGGGTGAAGGTGACGACGAATTCCTGTCCAGCCTGGAAAATACCAAGGTTGACGACGAAGGCGGCGAAGAAGAAAAGGCGGAAGAACCTGAGCAGGAAGAACCTGCCCCTGAAGGTGCCGACGAGACGCTCGGGTTCGAAGGCGAAGAAGAGCCGTCCGAGCAGCCGGTCGAGATAACCGGCGAGAGCCAGGAAGGTCCCAAAGAAGGCAGCGTTTCCGATACGCTCGGGCTTGAAGACGAGGGTGAGGAGCAAGCAGGCCAGGCCGGCGAGATCGAAACTGAGGCCGAGGAACCCGAGAAGAAGGAAGAAGCCGAAGAGGCCGACGAGTCGATCGGACTTGCCGAGACGGATACATCCGAATCCGAAGGCGAGGGCGTGCAGCTCTCGGCGGACGATCTGGACGTCGACGAGGACAGCGAAGAGAGCTTCTTCAAGCATCTTGGCGATACTACCGAAGCGGCCGGCAAGGAAGTTGACACGGATGAGGAAAAAGAAGAGCCCTCAGCCGAAGCCGACGAGGAATCGCCCAGCGAAAGCGTTGTCGAGCTGGAAGGCCTGGACGAGCCCGAAAAGACCGAGAGCAAGGCCCAGGGCGACGATCTGCTGGCCGACCTGACCAGCGCGGATACGAACGTCGAGACGACCGGCGTGGATGTGCTGGCGGGCGAGGACGAATTCGAAGTCAGCGAAGACAGCATGGGCGAAACGAAGCTGGGCACCGACGAGGAAGACAGCGGGCTCGGCGACCTGGATGACGATTTGAATCTGGACAGCGTTGGTAGCGGATCGGGTCTGCTGGACCTGTCGCTGCAGGCGGATGACACTTCGCTTGGTGCTGTTCTGGACGATATACTGCCCGCCGAAGAAGCCGAGGGCGAAGCGGCAATGCCCGAACCCGACAGCGCGAGCATTTCGCAGGAAGCCGACGATATTATGGGTGGAAGTGCCGCCGCAGCGAGCGGAGGCTCGGCGGCAGTAGCTGCACCCGAACCGCAGCAGTACGGCGTGCCGGCAGCGGCGGCAAGAGTCGTAGAGACTCCACCGGACGCAAAAAGTAACGCACTTGGTGTTTCACTTCTGCTGCCGATGGTGGCTACGATATACGCTGTGATCGTTGTGATCTCCGCGATCCGCGGCGTGACACCCACGATCCTGACCGGCGTTGAGGGTTACATCATGTACGGCGCGATCGGGCTCGCGGTTGTCGTCGCACTGATAGACCTGATCGGTGTTGCGATGGACAGCAGCGGCGGCGGTGGCGGAACAAAGACGAAAAAGAAGAAAACCAAAAAGGCCAAGCCCAAAAAAGAAAAGAAAGCCAAGCCTAAGAAGGAAAAGAAGTCGAAAAAGAAAAAGAAGAAGTAGGCACGGCAATGACGTCTTGAATGCCCCGGCCAACACGGGCCGGTGATGTATACATGGATGTATATGTTTTGTGACATCCGCGGCGGTGGGCTGTATAGTCGGCCGTTTGAGTTTCTATTGAATTGACAGCTAATTAAGGTACTGCGGTTTGCTTGAAAGGATACGGTCATGAAGAGTTGCAGGATTGTAATGTTGTTGGTAGTTGCGGGCCTGCTTGTCGCGGGCAGTGGTTGTGTTTCCCAGGAGGAGTATCAAAGCCTGAAGGATCAGAACCGTATTCAGCAAGAAACGATAACGAGCCTGGAGAGCCAGGTGCGTAACGCCGAGCTGCAGGTTGACCAGATGGAAAAGCAGCTCGAGGCGCTTCGTGCAAGAATGGGGGCCGATACTGAGGCACAGGCAGAAGAGATCGCGGCGCTTGAGGCAGATATCGCTGCGAAAAAGCAGCTTATCGAACAGCTCCGCGCCGAGATGCTTCGCGGCGGAGTAAAGCTGCCGATGGGGCTGAGTCTCAAACTTCGCGATTTCGCCGAGAGCAACGACATGGTCGATTTCGACGAAGAACGCGGCGTTCTGAAGTTCAAGAGTGATTTCCTGTTCGCCCCGGGCAGTGCCCAGGTCCAGCAGCAGGCGATGGAGTCGATCAATCTGCTCAGTGATATCATGACCAGCGGCGACGGCGAGGAATTCGACGTGATCGTGGCCGGCCACACCGACAGCGATCCGATCAAGTACAGCAAGGCGAAACATCCGACCAACTGGCACCTTTCCGCACATCGCGGCATCGGTGTACTGCAGAAGATGGTTGGTGCAGGCGTCGATCCTGAGCGTCTCAGCGTTCGCGGCTTTGGCGAGTACCGCCCGGTCGCGTCAAACGAGACGAAGGAAGGCAAGGCGCAGAACAGACGCGTCGAGATCTATATCGTGCCCCAGGGCCAGTAATAAAATACCGATCCACCCGTCTCAGGCGGGTTGAATTTCTGTAATTAGTAAGCCGTCCGGTTTGTTGTGGTGCCGGGCGGTTTTTTCATGCGCAACGTACGATGCCTCTGGAGGCGTTCTGCTGTCTAGGCCCGATCAAAAAATTAGCCGAGGCCCGAGGACCCCGGCTATAGCTGAGGAGAGTGTGTGTTTTGTTTTCCCGGCTGGATGTGGGCGGCTTTTGCGTGTTGCCACGGTCCAGCGGGGGTAGATTTTCAATTTTTCGGTGCTGCTGTACTCATAAGACACGGGTGCGAGGATTTCGTTACGGGAATATCTTGGAATTGCGAGAATTTTTTTGTAACGAAAAGCGGTCGTGAGTGTCTTACTGTTGTCGGAGTTACATAAGATGCTTGTCAATTGCGGACAGTTGGGGTATTCTCGACATTCGGCTGTTGATCAGGCGGGATATCTTTTGAGTCATTTTATTTTCGAGGAGACGAAATGATCAAACTGGAATGGAAGAGCCTGCTGGTCGGGGTTGTGATCGGTGCGGGATGCCTGATTTTCATGGGGGCGAAGCTGGGTCCGGTGGAGCGGCGGATCGCAACCAGGCCGGTGGGGCGGTTTGAGCTGTACTTCACAGAAGACAACGCTTTGATGGTGGATACAATGACCGGTCAGGTTTGGAATCGCATTACTCTGACGAAGACGGGCCATAGAATAGTCAATCAGGACTTCTACAAGAACAAGCTCGAGCTCAAAAGTGACAAGGATTAGGTGCGGATTTCGGGGGATGTTCAGGTTATTGTGAGGGATTTGGTATGATTACTCCTGGCATTGGTGGTATTCTGGTGTTGCTGTTTATTATGTTTGGCCTGGGGCTGACCGTGCTTTGGGTTTGGATGCTCGTAGAGGCCGCGACTAAGGAGCCGTCCGAGGGCAATGATAAGATCGTGTGGGTGCTGGTTATAGTACTGGCGGGGTGGATCGGTGCTTTGATATACCTGCTAGCCCGACGTCCGGAAAGAATACGCAAGTTTGGTGCTTGAGAATAAGGACACGAGTATGAGATACGAATGGATCGCCTTGCTGATCATTGTCGCGGGTTCGTTGTTCTGCGGGTTCGCCCAAGCGGACGTTAGCGGACCGGACGCTGAATTCAATGCGCCGATGCGGGTGCAGTTCGACCATCGACAGGGTCCGGTGATGAAGCGGAACATTTTCTGTGGCCTGCCCTGCTGTTTTCTGCCGATCGGGTTGATCGCACTGGTACTCTGGATTTGGGCGCTGGTCGACTGCGTGACGAAGGAACCGTCGGAAGGCAACGACAAGATCGTGTGGGTGCTGGTGATCGTACTGACCAACTGGCTCGGTGCACTGATATATCTGCTGGTACGCCGCCCGCAGCGAAAACGTGAAATCGGCGAGTGATAAGGGCCGTAAGCCTATCCTGCCGCAATTTCTCCGGCCCCAAAAGTACGCACACAAGCGCATAAACCCAAAAAACTATTGCATCGAACAGTCATATTCATTATCCTGAGTTCCGCAAACACACTCGCAGCACAATGAAAACCGATTTAGTTGCGTACCTCCAGAGGCAATGTCATGAGTATCCAACAAACTCGCACAGAATTCGCACCACCAGACAGAGCCGCCGCAGAGACCATTAAAAGCCAGGTCCGCACACTTCAGGACTGCGATTTCCTCCACAAACTCTACGACGCCGTCTCCGAATTCGTATTCATCGTAAACACCCACCGCCAGATCATCTTCGCAAACCGCGCCTTCCTGGACTTTCTCGGCGCACTCGACGTCGAAGAGATCTTCGGCCGCCGACCGGGCGAAGTCGTAGGCTGCATCCACGCCCGAAAAAACCCAGCCGGCTGCGGTACCACCAACAACTGCTCCGCCTGCGGCGCCGTAAACGCGGTACTAACCTCCATCAACGGCAAAGTTTCACAACAGCAATGCTCAATAACCCGCGAAACGCACGGGGACGATCTCGAACTGCAGATCCGCACAAGCCCCATCAAAATTGGCTCCCAAAGTTTCGTCGTAGCCGCAGTCAGCGACATAAGCCATGAAAACCGCCGCCGCATACTCGAACGAATCTTTTTCCACGACATCCTAAACACCGCAGCGGCCCTCAAACTCGGAACCCAGGGCAAATTCACCAGCCGGACAGCCAAAAAGGCCATCGCCGCAGCAGAAAATAATGCGGCCCGACTGATCGAAGAGATCCGCGCCCAGCGCGACCTCCTCAACGCCGAAAGCGGTGACCTCAGTATTAACCCCGAATCCATAAACTCACTTTCACTCCTGACGGATCTTCGAGACACCTACCACAACCCAAAGGGCCCCGCTGTCATACTCGACCCCGCATCACAGGACATCCCGCTGCTAACCGACCCGACCATCTTCTCACGCGTCCTCCGCAACATGGTCAAAAATGCTGTCGAAGCAAGCGACCCCGACCACCGCGTCACCCTCGGCTGCACAAAAAACCAAACCAACGCCCGCTTCACCGTCCACAACCCCACACACATCCCCGAAACCGACCAGCTCAAGATCTTCCAGCGCTCCTTCACCACCAAAGGCAAGGGCCGAGGCCTCGGCACATACAGCATGAAGCTGCTCACCGAACGCTACCTCAAAGGCAAGGTAACATTCACCTCCACCCCCGAAAAAGGCACAACCTTCACCGCCGAAATCCCCCTCGCGACATAAAAAAGGCGAACCGCCCGAAAGCGATCCGCCTTACATATCTCTTTATCAGCCAACAGTTTACCGCCACTGCTGCCCCGCAGGCCGCTTGATCCCCGGAGGCTCCTCCAGCCCGCCTTTACCCTTCTTCTCGCGGAAATCGACCAGCAGCTTCGCCGCCTCCCTCGGATCATCGATAACCGTATACACGTTCAGATCGTCTTTGTCGATATACTCCGCCCCCAGCATTTTGTCCTCGATCCACTTCAGCAGATCGGCCCAATACTCCCGCCCCATCAGTATCACCGGAAAATAGGCCTGCTTCAGCGTCTGTATCAGCACCAGCGATTCGAAAAACTCGTCCATCGTCCCGAATCCGCCCGGCATTACCACAAACCCGTTCGCATACTTCAAAAACATCACCTTCCGGCAGAAAAAGTATCGAAAATGCAGCGACATATTCTGATATTCGTTCGGCACCTGCTCCTGCGGAAGCTCGATATTCAGCCCCACACTCATCACGCCCGCACGATCAGCCCCCTTGTTCGCAGCCTCCATGATACCCCCGCCGCCGCCGGTGATCACACCAAAACCAGCCTTGCCGACCTCGTAAGCCGTCTCTTCGGCCAGTTCATAATAAGGATGCCCCGGCTTCGTCCTCGCCGATCCGAATATCGAAACCGCCGGCCCAACCGTCGCCAGCTCCTCGAACCCCTCCACAAACTCCGCCATTATACGGAATATCCGCCACGGCTCCTCGCTAGGCATATGACTCGCACCCGCGATCATACTCTTCTTGTGATTGTGCGAATTATTACCCGGCCTGTGTCTTATAGTCACTTCCGATCCCTCAAAAATTCAAGACCCATCACATTAAAAATACCAAACCAAGACTCCTTCCACCCACTTCAATAATACATCGGCACTTTCTACCCCCAACCTGAACCAAATCCCAACGCAGCAACTTCCATCCTCATACGCCATCGCCACCTAACCGCAGCGACCACCTGCACAAACGCATGCAGCCATCCGCATGCTAAGCCGTGCAGCAAGCCTAAAAAAAACATGAGCCGCGACCCAGCCGCGACTGACCACAACTCGGCCGCCACAATCACGTACAACCGCTAATCAAACTTATAATGCTTCTTCACCGGCGCGCTCACCTTCCACACACACGCAAGCCCCTCCGGAAACACGACCATATCCCCAGCCGCAAAACTAACAGACTCCCCGCTGTCCGGCCGATCCGTAACGACCACCTTCCCCTCGATCAGCAGGCAAGTCTCCGTCTGCGTATAGTCCCAGTCGAACTCGCTAGCCTCGCACCCCCACGTCGGCCAGCTCTTCGCCTCCGCCATCTCCGCCTCGCTCGGCTTCTTCACGACAACATCCTTAACCGTCGGCATAACAAATCCTCCAAACAAAAATCAAGTCGATCTGTCTCAAAAAACGCTAACCACTTTACCCGCCTACCGCAGCGACGACAACTCAAAAGATGCAAACACTATCGACTCATACGCCCCGCCTTCGCCCGCTTCATAAAAGCACGCGATATCACCATTGCCCAGCACCGCAAGATCCGAATAAGCACTCGGCCCGCTGTGCAGCACACGCTTCCTGTTCCACGTCTCGCCCCAGTCATAACTCGCCCGCACCGTCATATTCACCCGCCGGCTCCGACTCGCCGGATTGCTGAACAGTATCACACTCTCGCTTCTGTTCCCGTCGCCGTCATACCGTTCGATCGCCGCCTGACAGATCGGCTCGATCAGCTCATCATCAAACTGCTGCCCCCGCCAGCTCCTCCCGCCGTCATCACTGAACGCAACCTGCCGATACTTCTTCGACCGATCATAGTTCCGCATATTCAGCATCAGCCGTCCGTTCTCCAGCTCAACAACCTCGCACTCGTTAACCATATCCTCAGGCGTTCTCCCGCCCAGCTCCCACGTCTGGCCGTGGTCATCCGAATATATCACGTGCGAATAATACCGCTTCGTCCCCTTCTCGATATGATCGCAAGGCACCACCAGCCGCCCCTTATGATTGCTGTACAGATACTCGATCTGTATCCCGCTGCCCGGCCCCGTCGCATACCAGCTCCACGAATCCTCCTTCACGTCCTCCGTGATCTCCGCCGGCTCACTCCACGTCCGCCCCTCGTCCTTAGAACTCATAACGAACACCCGCCGTGTATCCTCACTCGTCCCGTTGATGATCTCGCCCTCATGATCCTCACCCAGGTTCCACGTGCTCAACAGCCACACCGTCCCCGTCTCACGATCCACAACCGCACACGGATTGCCGCACGTATTCTCCCCGTCATCCCACACCACCTTCGCCTCGCCCCACGTCCTGCCGTTATCCTCCGAACGCTTCACCAGCAGATCGATATCCCCGCTGTCGCCAGAGCTGTCCTTTCGACCCTCGCAGAACGCCAGCACAACCCCGCCCTTCGTAACCGCCAGCGCCGGTATCCGATACGTATCGTACCCGCCCTCACCGCTGACGAATATCGCCTCGCCTATCGGTCCGACCGGCTCCGGCGCCTCGCGCAGATTGCCGCTCACCACAAACTTCTCCACCGCCATCTCGTTCCGCCACGGCCGCACCCCCACCTGCTTCACAGCCCCGTCCCAGCCGTCCTTGCGATACACTTCCCTCCCGTCGATCAGAAACCGCGTCTGCCCGTTCCTCCGAACCACCTCAAGATCGAAACTCTCCCCCGCCTGCAAATATTCCTCCGTCTCCTCAAGCATCTCAGCGGTTCCCCCAAACAAAGGCCCCTCCACGAACAGCGTCCCGGTCCGCGAATCAAACCCGAAATGACTCCCGTCCATCACAAAACTCGCCGCCGTCCCATCAAGCCGTGCCAATCGCATCCGCACTGCAACCCGAAAATTCCCCTCCCCGATCTGCCAGCCAGAATACAAAAACTTACCCACACCTCCCCCAACAAGCGCACTGCCCTCACGCTCCCACTCACCCCCAGCAAACCGAACATCCTCCCCAACACCATAATCAACAACAACCTCCCGCTGCCCGAAAGCTATACCGGTAAAAATCACCAAAAACGCAGTACACAAAAACAGCTTAAAAACTCTCATTTATATCACTCCTAATAAAAACGGCATTCACTTTGCCTGTGACACGTTACATTCTTTTTCGACTTCTTCTTTCAAAGGCAGGTCGAGCTCTACCGTTTCGAACAGCCTGCCATCATCATCAAAAAGGTCGACCGTTCTATCACCATCGAACAGCCACAAATGCCCCTCCGCATCCTCCCCCATACTCGTATACTTTTTCTCCAAATTTAATTCGTTCTTCAAGTCCCCATTCCGATCATACTGCTTCAATTTCATGTCATGCCTGACCCATACAAAACCACCCACCCTGGCAATATCGATATACTGTTTTCTTATTTTCAACTTCAGCTTTTTATCACCCCATCCAACCACAAACTTTTTAGACCCTTTGGAGATCGTCCATATAAGCTCTCCGTCATCCCAACAGGTCACTGCATGACCTTGCCTTCTCCATTTTTTGATCTTCTCGCACGGTATAACACGCATGTCCTCAAATACATATGAAGTCCGTTTTTGATCCTCCAAATAACAGCAGCCCTCATCAGATACAAACATTCCCATTGGTCTAAAATCTATGGGCACTTCTCTTATCTTACCTGTGTTAAGATTAAGTACTAAAAGCATATGTTCATGAGACCCATTTTTAGCTTTTAGCTGGCTGTTTATAATTACCTTCGAACCTGGTAATGAAACACATTCGAAATACTTGTATTTCGATTGCGGCACTGCTAGGTCTTTTTGACCTGTCCGTGGATCTACCACAAAAACATCATCTGTCGTCATCAGGATTATTCGTTTGGCCTCATGTATGCATAGCACGGCAACAAAAAACTCACCCACCTCGGGACGTGCGCTGCCCTTTGCTCCATCCACATTCCAAAAGGGCACTAGTTCGCTACTTGCAACTAGAAAATGTCCTGGAAAAAATTGCAACTCAAATCCTGCATATCTGTCCGCATTATCAAACTGAGTAAGTTCTCGAAGTAAATAGCATTTCTTCTTTTTGCGTCTGAATCCTGGCAGCAAACTTAGCCATGAGTTTTTATTTCGCATACTCATCCCGATCACAAACGATCTTACCATCTACCAGCTTCAGCTCCGCCGCCTGCAGTGAGCTCCGCCGATACTCCAGCGTATCCTCATGCTTCTCCACACCCTTATCATCGTACACTCGCCCCGGATGCGTGAAATAAACTATAAACGCCCGTCCATCCACCACGAAAACATCCGCATGCAGCCAAACCAATCGCGAGCGTCGACTAAGACGCGAGTCCCCACGCAACGCGAGCCGCACCACAACCATTATCCCTCAAATCACCGCCCCAATCAAGCCATTTCACATCAACCAGATTTTTAGTTCTTTACGAAACATCGGCAATTAGTGCAGCGTTAAATCTTTTCCCGCTGGTTTGACCAGCCCCCCCCAGCCGCACAATTTCACGGTCCGCCGAGAATGGACCCTCCAAAAAGTACGTCGGAGGCACGGCCGCCAAATTTTGCGGCGGCCCAAAATGGAAGCTCCACGTCATATCCTGATGAACCCGATTTTTCTCTTCACCACACCGCCCGCTTTCCATATCATGGACCCCTCAAAACGCACAAAACACCGTTAGCTTCGAATAAACAGCAGCAGTTGAATCCATACAATTAGACGCGATAAACATATGACACCCGACAAACTGAAAAAATACAAAGCGTTCTTCGCCGACCACATCGCCCGCTTCAACACCGACGACCCGTTCATCGCCGCCAACCTCAAGCTCAAAGAGGTCCACACCCAAAAAGTCTGCGACGAGACCGACTACCTCACCGACGCCCTCGACCTCCCCGAAACCGACCGCCTGATCGCCTCGGCGATCGCGCTTTTCCACGACATCTCCCGATTCGAGCAGTTCTACAACCACCGCACCTTCGCCGACGCAAAAACCTTCCCCCACTCCATCCGCTCCGCCGACATCCTCACCGAGACAGGCATCCTCGCCGACCTGCCCGCCGACCAGCAGCAGATAATCGACACCGCCGTCCGCTGCCACGGCCAAAAGTCCCTCCCCGCCGACCTCGACGAACGCACCCTGCTCTTCTGCCGCCTCATCCGCGACGCCGACAAGATCGACATCTACCGCGTCGTCCTCAAAAACTACCGCGAATACCACGACTGTCCCGAAGGCTTCGTCATGGACATCCCCGAACCGCACAGCCACCACGCCTCCCCCCACGTCATCCGAGCCGTCCTTGACAAACAGCCAACCGACTACGCCTCCCTCCGCACCGTCACCGACGTAAAACTTCTCCAGCTAGGCTGGATCTTCGACCTCAACTTCTCCGCCTCCCTCGCCCGCCTCCACTCCCGCGGCCAGATAACCGAACTGCTAAGCCTCCTCCCCGACGACCCCGAACTGAAACCCGTCCACAACCTCATAACCAACCACCTCAAAACCCACCTGCCCACCTGACAAACAACCGCGATCGAAAGAACCCCACACCGGCCGCACCAACCTGATTTATGTCATCCCTGCGAAGGTTCCCAATCCAGCAATAACTATCGCGACAAAAGTTTGTCATCCGCCGCAGGCAGCTCCAGAGAACAAAACGCCAGACGCACCCACCAACAATCTCAAAAGCATGACCAAACCCCCATGCAGCCAACCAAACGCGAGCGGCGACCCAGCCGCGAGTCCCCACGCAACGCCAGCCGCTAACCCGTCCAAAACCCGCAATCAATCCCCACCAAACCCATAGGAATAGCAGGATAAGACAAATGTTTAACCGCATAATGTCGGCAATCCAGCCCGCAACCCTGTATCATAACCCCACATGGAAATGGAAATCACAAATAAATCCGAAAGGTCCAACATGTCAGCAAAAATCAAGATCACACACACCGACAATTTCATCTACGGCACCGCCCCCAACCCCGTAACCTGCGGCCACGACCTCTCTATCGGCACAGGCACCGTCATCCCCGAGATCAACTTCACCCTCCCCGGCATGGAAGTCACCGCCGACAACATGCCCGCCGTCCTCGCCGAATACGCCGAAATAATCGACAACGTCCTCAAACGAGCCGTCCACCTCAACGTCCCACAACTGCTCGTCGAGTTCGAAACCCTCCCCGAAATGACCACCAACCCCGAATGGGGCCTCAAGATCACCCGCCTGCTCGCCGACAAGATCGCCGAATGCCATAAAACCCACGGCATCGCCCTTGCCCTCCGCCTCACCATAAACGACATCCGCGAATTCTCCCGGCCCCCGATCCTACGCTCCGGCAAATACCTCCAGGCGATGGACACCTTCCTCGCCGGCGCAGCCGAAGCCGGCGCAGACATGATCGCCATCGAATCCACCGGCGGCAAGGAAGTCAACGACAACGCACTCATCTCCTGCGACCTGCCCGCCGTCGTATTCGCACTCGGCATCCTCGGCGCCCGCGACATGGACTTCCTCTGGAATCGCATCGTCACCTCCTGCAGCCAAAACAACATTATCCCCTCGGGCGACTCCGCATGCGGCTTTGCAAACACCGCCATGGTCCTCGCCGAACAGAAAATGATCCCCCGCATCTTCGCCGCCCTCGTCCGCGTCATATCCGTCCCCCGCAGCCTCGTCGCAGTCACCGCCGGCGCCGTCGGCCCCACCAAGGACTGCGCATACGAGGGCCCCTTCATCAAGGCCATCACCGGCGTCCCCATCTCCATGGAAGGCCGATCCGCCGCCTGCGCACACCTCTCCACCATCGGCAACATCGCCCAGGCCGTATGCGACTGCTGGTCAAACGAATCCGTCCAGAACGTCCAGCTCCTCTCCGCCAAGGCACCCACCGTCTCCATGGAACAGCTCGCCTACGACTGCCGACTGCTCACCACCGCCGCAAGATCCTCCCACGAAGACGCCCGCCGCATGCGTGACTGGCTCACCGAGTCCGACGCATCCCTCGATCCACAGGCCTACGTACTCCGCCCCGACGTCGTCATCGAAATAAGCAAAGCCATCGCCGCCCAGCCGACTCCGTACCTCCGGACCCGAGCCGCCGCATCTGCAACACTCGAAATCCTCCGCACCGCACACACCGCCGGCAAGCTCCACCTCCGCGACAACGAGATTCCCTGGCTCGACATGCTCCAGACCCAGGTCGACTCCCTCCCCGAAGATGAAAACGAGCTCATCGAACAGATGCTGAACCGTCCCGACATCAAAAACTCGTTCCACCCCGAAGAATACGACCTCTAAACCCAACCGGCTCCCAAAGCATCGCATAAAAACGGCTCCGCAAAGGAATGACACACCCCAACAGGCCCGGCCCATAAAGCCGGGCCATCACATAGCATTACACTCCTCAACCTCCTAAGCTCTCTTTGCAACAGCCTCGCTACTTCCGCCGTCGTCATCATCCTCGCCGAAAAGTCGCAGCGCAACCCTGTTGCCCACAAAAAAACTCGCCGCCATCACGCCGAAGAAAATTCCACCCGCCGCCAGCACCCCAAGCCCCTCTATGATACCAGCAACGACAAAACCAACTGCAACTGCCCCCAGACATTCTGATATAAACCCAAAGACAAACACCGGACTTGTTCCGCTGAAATGTATATGGCGTGGCCCGAAAAACATTACATGCTTCGACAGATAAACCCTCCAGCTCAGATCACCCCGCTTGGGCCTTTTCCCGCTGAACTTTGTGTACAACCATGATGCGAGTATCGCGAATCCCCCAAAAATCATTATTCCAAGCGCCACGAAAATTGTTGCACCCATATACTCGATCCACCCCTCAGGCGTCGGCATCTTCATATCCACCTCGGCAAGCTCCGGGCTAGAACTCAACTTATAAACAACCCCGCCGCAAATCGCCAGAAGGATCACCGCCCGAATAACCACCCACACATTCTTACCGAATTTCATACTTCGCCTTTTAATAAACCCATGCCAAAATGCAAATTACTCACTGTACAATAATAACAGTCAACTCAATCATTGCAAAACAATTCTGACCCTGTTATATTTCTACCCGCCGTCACAACCTTTAACACAGAAAGGAACCCATGAGCAGATTCATCGAAACCGCCGCCGCCCTCTTCCGGCTCGACCCGGACGAGCTCCGCTCCAGCCGCATTTCCATCATCGTCCTCATCTTCGCAAACCTCGTCCCCCTCTACGGCCTGTTCTTCCTCGGCTGGCAAGCCATCAACATCCTGCTCATCTACTGGCTCGAAGCGTTCATCGTCGGCTTCTACAACCTTCTCAAACTCACAACCGCCCGCTGCGACGACTCCACCGAACACCTCCGCAAGCTCCTCGACGTCCCCGCCTTCGCAATGCACTTCAGCATCTATTGCGCAGTCGTCGGCTTCATCGTCTTCAAAGAGTTCAGCGGCTACCAGCCTCCACCACCCGAAAACCTGGACGTCCCCACATACTTCAGCCTCGTCGGCATAGGCAACGACTTCTGGACTCATATCAAATCCCTGTTCACCCCCGGCATCGCAGTCGCAGCCGTCATAATGTTCATCAGCCACGGTGTATCATTCACCCAGCAGCTCGCAGACAGACCCCTCTACTCCGGCCGAAGCCTCACCGCACTCACCTTCAAACCCTACCTCCGAGTCGTCCCCATCCACATAGTAGCCGCCGCCGGCGTTGCCATAACCCAGGCAACAGGCTCAACCGCCGCAATCATCCTGACCCTCGTCCTCGCCAAAACCGCAATAGACCTCGCCTTCTTCACCATCGAAAAATCCAATAGCTAACACCCCCATCCCGAACCGCTTCAAACCCAACGCCAGCAACAAAACCAACCAGCCACCGCACCCCCGTCATCCGCCTCAGGCGAACCCAGCATAAATAAGCCGTCGCGCCAAAAGTTTGTCATCCGTCTAATGCGCACCCAGCATAAACACACACTTTGTCATCCCGGCCCACGAGCCGGGATCCAGAGAACATTACGAGCACGCATGCACGCACAAAAACACTTCTCCACTACCTGCAACGCCACCGCATCCATAGCGCCCCATCGAACCCACACAAAAAGCTGTCATTACGAAGAGCGAAGCGACCCGGCAACCTCAACCCGATGCTTGTCATCCGCCGAAGGCGGACCCAGAGATCACCACGAGCACACATGCACGCACAAAACACTCCTCCACAACCTGCAACGCCACCGCATCCATAGCGTCCCATCGAACCCACACACAAAAAGCTGTCATTGCGACCAGCGAAGCGACACGACAATCTCAAACGCACAAAAAAGCTGGCACGCTCATAACAAGCACAACCGCCCGTCAGATAAAGTTGTCATCCGCCTTAGGCGGACCCAGCATAAAACCAACCGATCACTCCCCCCGTCATCCCGGACCCCGATCCGGGACCCAGCATAAAAAAACCGTCGCGAAGCGACTCCACTATTTACTTACCTCCACCTGTCGCCTCACCTTCTCTAAATTCTTCTACCAAATTCCAGCATCTAGAAAGATTTTAACCTACACAAACAACCCATTAATCATATCTGCACATTTTCTAAGCGTTACAATCGAATGATGGTGCAGAGTCATGCTCCCATGAGCTAAATCATTGCGTAACGCTGGAATAACATCAATCAACCGCTCACAATATGACGTTGAATTTTTATCTTTGATTTCAACATGTGAAAAGCACGAATCAGTTAAAACGCCTTCACTCACCGCACGCTTTAACAGTTTTTTTAAACCAGGTCTTTTCACAGCAAATTTTTCTCGTAATGCAAATTCAAGTGACGAAAAAGCCTTAAGCTCACAGATTTGGTGAAACGAATAACAATACCATGTATATAATCCCAAATTTCGCGCAATATTAAACTGGCTTTTTATTTTATCTGGGACATCCGACGACAATTCAATCAACGCGATATCATCATATAAATTTCTTAGCGTCTCATGTTTTTCAACCTCGCTGTTTCTATCTATTCGAACCCATACGGTGCTCCTAAAGTCAGGCTCATGTATTTCCTGATATTTTTTTAGTTTCTCATCCACGGCTTTATATGAACCTGATGCTTCAATTATTGCTTACTTCTTGACTTTGCATTTTCCAGCTTCCCAATTCAATTCCATTGCTACCAGCTACCTGCATGTATTCAATTGATGAGTTATTAAAGATTAGCCATCCTGACTCATTAGAACCATCCGCTAGTAGCATGCTCCCTTGAGAACAAGCCTTATAAGTCCCTGCATATCCCTTAAAGCTTCCTTCAATAATTAACGTTTTGAAATCGGGTTCTTCCTGTGTTGACAATAAATAAGAAGGCTTTTTTGTGATGACAGTTATTCTAAAGGAGTGATCCTTTTCAGAGAACTCCAGCTGTCCTTTGCCTAGTGGTGTTGACCATATACCTTCTATCTCTGATGGACTTATAGTTTGTCCATTGTTGCACGCATCTAAATATCTAAAAGTGAATTTCTGTTGTTCTTCTGCCTCAAGTAAAATACGTTTTTCTTTTTCAGCTTCATTCTCTATTATTTGGTTCAATTTTCCCTGGGCTTGGCCTACAAGATGATGAACTTTAGCCCCTGGGTCATCGAGATTGTTTGCCTTGTCAATAATCGCTCTTGCATCCTTTATAAAGCCTTTTGCAATGTACTTATCAGCAAGATTAGCCATTGCTAGAGTATTATCATATTGTGCCGCTTCGTTAAAACTTGACACACTCTTACTCAACATCTCTAAGCTATCGTATTGAACACCCAGATTGTTCAATGCGACCGCATTTTTAGGCGCAATATCAATAAGTTTTTTGTAGTGATAGAATGAAAGTTTTTTTCTGTTGTGATTCGCATATGTATAAGCCAATTCGAACCTAAGATCGGTTTCAAAAGGTTTTTTTTCTAAAGCAGCTTCAGCATAAATGAAAAACTCATCATATTTCTTCAACTCTTTATTAATTCCAGCAATAGTTTTGAAAGCAGCAAATTCAGCGTCTTCCAAACCTTCGTGAGCTATTAAATTATTCAATAATACAAATGCTTCATCATGTCTACCATCCTTAGCAAAAGACCAAGCTAATTCAATTTGAGTGTTGATATATCCCTCATGATCTGTACGATTTGTAAGGTCGTACAGTTTTGAAGCTAGAGCAAAGTACTTTTGTGCTTGTTTCCATTCACCAATTTGCTTATATCTGATTGCCAGTTGTTTGATTATTCTTGGATTATTATCGTTCTCATGTACTAGCGCTTCCAACTTTTCGAAAGCACTAACATCTCCCCTTTCATGACACAGACGTAAAGTAACTGCCCAGGAAGGCAATCTATCTTCTTCTGCCAATAGTGGCTTTGCTTCATTACAAAAAGTAGCTTGTGCCTGCGAGTATTTATCTTCAAAGATCAGGGCATACACTTTTTTAAGTGCTGTCACTCTATCGCCCTTTTCATCCTTTCCGGCTACTTCTTCTGAATTTGGGTCGCCCGGTGTAACTCCCTTATCCATATCAGGTTTTTCACTTGAGCTTTCAGCTAATTCATCCTTGTGTTCATTCTGCATATCAGAGATCATTTGAGCAATCTTAAGAAAGGCTTCTTCTAAATTAGTCCTGTCAAACTCTATATATTCTAGATTGCCTTGTAGTTTGGGTAACTCACATACCCCAGCCTCTTTGAGCAGTATTAAAGCTTTACCTTTTCCGATGGCAGAACCACTTTCCTGGATGACCCAACTAGATGTTAAGTATTGAGCCTCTGTATGATAGGGTTTACAAAAAAACTTAATCGGGTTTGTAGCTTCGCACGTAGGCTGATACCGTGTAAATACACCCACAAAAACATCACATGAGCTAATGAGTTCAACTACTTTTTCTTCAACTTTGGTGCTCTTTGCGGCTTTCGCATCAATACATTCAACCCCATGTGATTCAATAAAATCAGCAATCTTCCTAATTAATGGATCGTCAGTGTCTTGGAAGCTGCGTCCGATGAAAACTCTCATTTGTTCTCCTTAAGATAATCGCGAAGGTATACATTGGCCTTAACCATCAAATCTCTGGCTCCTCTATTCGTTTAGTCAACCATTGTATTAGCTTGCTACTCCGCTTTATACATTTAGTAAGGGCCAAGTGCAAGTCTGTATTACAACCACATCCAAAATACATCCTTAAAAAATCAGGATGATGGAACAAGTAAGGTGTGAGACACTGTTTTTGCATATATTTACGCACCTATGACGTGTTGAGCCCGC
This sequence comes from Anaerohalosphaera lusitana, assembly GCF_002007645.1. Classification (GTDB taxonomy): domain Bacteria; phylum Planctomycetota; class Phycisphaerae; order Sedimentisphaerales; family Anaerohalosphaeraceae; genus Anaerohalosphaera; species Anaerohalosphaera lusitana. Next base: position 369,134 of record NZ_CP019791.1, on the reverse strand, counting down.
ATCACCAGCCCCATGGTTGAAATCCGCCAATAACGCCCGAATTGTCAAGCCCAAATCAAACAAAACGCCCATCACAAAACCTCAGCCAACCTGAGCAACGCACAAATATCCCCGAGCATCTACCACACCCACCAGCCGCATAATTTCACATCCCGCCGAGAATGGACACACCAAAAAAGTTCGTCGGAGGCGCGGCTGTTAAATTCTGCGGCGGTCCAACGCCCGCACCACCGACTACCCCCAACAGCCAACCCATATGAATAACGCGATGTTCCGAACCCACTATGCCAGCCGCCTTTGGCGAACCCACCATAAAACAGAGTCGCAAAGCGACCTCTTTACACTCATACTCATCATCTCTTTAAAGATTTCTTCATACTCTCAGGCCCTCTGCAGTGATAATTCACCGAGCTATACACCACTCGGCAGATACAAAAATGCTGGAAATTTTTACCCCACTTTCACCCCATCTTTGCTTACTTTTACCCCCAAAACTCTTACTTTTGCCTGCTTTTGCCCAACTTTTCACCCTGCCTATATCCGAGCCCAGAATACACCCTTTTCACACAACCAAAACATCAATAACCAGCCCCGCCGACCCTTTAAGTCTACATATTTATACGCCCAAACCCCGCACAAAATGACAGAATTTACCCCTCCAAACCGCTCAAACCCCCGCTTCGCGTCCAAAACGCCCAATTCCCACGACACAACCACTGCCGTACCGATTTACTGCTCACGGACTTGCAAACCCCTTTTATACTGCCAAAAACCTTCCTGCGTTGTGAGCCTTACGATCGCTGCCGCCGACGCGCCTCAGCTCCCCAAAATTGTGCATTATATTTGTCATAAACAAAGCTTTGCAACCCGCTCCACTTGCGGTATAATGCGCATTCGTAGAGGTATATCCGCACTTTGGTAATAGAGGCTAATTGCATGAAAATAAAGGACTTAAGGCGATTCATCATAGCAGTTCTGACCCTCGCCGCACTGACCTGCGCGCTCACGGAAACCGGCCGTGCCGACACCTGGCGTCTCAACCCGAAGGGTGAATGGGACAACCTGGTGGATACACCCGAGGGGTCGCAGATGATGGAAGTTGCAAACGCTAAAAAGCTAATTGCACGCGGCAAGACCAAGGAAGCAAAAGAAGCGTTACTCCAGTTGCGACAGGAAGTTACGGAACTGCAGGGCCCCGATCTCGATGCTTTCATAGACGCGGAACTGCAGTACGCTGACGGCAATTACGACAAGGCCGCTCAGCTTTACAAGGCATTTCTCGAAGACTACCCCGACTCATGGCTGTACGAATCAGCCCTGCGACGAACCTACCAGATCGCCACGGCCTACCTCTACGGCCGCAAGCGACCTGTCCTAAAGGTTTTCAAACTAAGCGCTTACGAAGAAGGTGCGGATCTAATGCACCACATCGCCGACCTTGCCGGCGACGCGCCTATAGCCAAAGACGCTCTCACAGAGATCGCCGTAGCAGCCGAAAAACGCGGCGAATACCTCGAGGCATATCAGGCCTGGGCGGAAGTTTCAGCCACCTGGCCCACCGGTGAACTGGGTCAAAAGGCCCTGCTGGGCATGGCAAGATCGTTGCACTCCTCATATCAGGGGCCGGGCTATGACACCACAAGTCTCGTATCGGCAAGGACTTACTACGTTAATTACAAGCTCCGCTACCCGGAGGCAGCGGAGGAAAACAACGTTCAGCAGCAGATCGAACTTATCGATGAACAGCTTGCGTATAAGCAGTACAAGATTGGCGAATACTACGTCAGGGCCGAAAAAACACAGGCCGCGAACCTCTACTTCCAGGCAGTTATAGATACTTGGCCGGACACGAAATCGGCGGTATTGGCCCAAAAACAGTTGTCGCCGGGTGATGACCCGAGCGTAGAAGTCAAAAAAGACTGGAAACGAAAGACATTCGAAGGCGTTGAAGATCTGCTCGACGAATGGTACGGACTGCACAAGATATTTCCGGAGCTTCCGGCACCCGAAAGCTTATAAGATGTGTATTTGAAAACGCTTAGCCATCGGCAGGCGGCGAAAGTTGTTCTGAACGGCGGAACCGCTTGAATGTTTGATAACAGGTTAAGGTAGAAGATGAAAACAGTTGGCAATACTTTGAAAATGGCTGTTATCAGCCTGATAATCGCGGTTTCGGCCGTAAGCATGGTCGGCTGCGTGGGCAGCGCGGGCGATTACAGCAATACATGGGTCTATCCCGAAAATGTAGCGAGCGTTTACGTGGAAATGTTCGACACGCGCAGTTTCCGCCGGGGCTTTGAGTATACGCTGAGCGATGCGGTCATGAAGCGTCTAGAAGCCGAGACTACTTATAAGATAGTTTCCGACAGGGACTTAGCGGATACAGTGCTCACCGGCCAGGTGGGCAGGCTCAGGGCAGGAACGCTTGCCCGTGATCGCGAAACGGGCCGACCGCTGGAAAACGAGGCCTTCGTCACCGTGCAGGTCAGTTGGAAAGATCTGCGGAGCGGGGAGCTATTGATAAACAACCAGGAAATCGCTGCCAGTGCACCATATTCGACTTTTCTGGGGCAGGATTTTGACTATGCCAGCCGGGTTGCCATGAACCGGGCGGCACAAAAAATAGTAGAACGTATGCAGGTTGAGTGGTAATTGCGCTGACTGTTCATACGTCAAGACCTGAAAGGAACCTTTGAGCAGTTTCGGACTGCGATCTTTGATTCCCGGCTGAGGGTCGTTAACTACGACTTGATTGCAACATGAAACGGCTGTTTTGTTGCTGAAAACGGCGTTTTAGTTGTTTCGGGCATGCTGGGAGCCGGTCGTAAAGGCCAGTATCAGTCAAGAGCAAGGTTATAAAAAAGCAGTATTTTACAACGGAAGAAGACGAATCGATGGATAATAAACCTAACAGACCAAATAAGAATATACCTCCTAAGGGCCCGGGCGGGGACAAACAACCGCCAAAGATGGGGCGCGGACCGTTCAGTTGGATCATCATAGCGCTGATCGTGATCATGGTTCTGACACTGGTCAGCAACTTCCAGGCAGGTGAGAAGCTGGACTATTCACAGTTAAAGGATTATATCAGCAAGGGTTACGTCGCCAGTGTCAAGATGGGGCAGGCGCAGTTGACCGGTGAGTTCAGCGAGCAGGGTTTGAGTGAGCTGGAGCTTACGCAGTCCAGTTTCGAAGTCAACAACGTGCCTTTCATGGAGACCAAGGAGTTCGAGAACTTCCTGGAGCAGAACAACGTTGAGATCAAGGGTTCGCCTCCTGATATCTGGGGGCCGATACTCGGCTCGATGCTGCCTTTGCTGCTGATCGTGGGAATCATATATTTCTTCTTCATGCGAAGCGCCAAATCGGGCGGCGGAATGCTGATGAGTTTCGGACGCAGTCGTCACCGCGTGCAGGGCAAGGGTCAGACGAAGGTGACGTTTGACAATGTAGCGGGCATCGAGGAAGCGAAAGAAGAGGTCGCTGAGACTATCGAGTTTTTGAAGAACCCGAAGAAGTTCGCCAAGATCGGCGGGCGTATTCCGCGCGGTGTTTTGCTGGTGGGCCCTCCCGGATGCGGTAAGACGCTGCTTGCGAAAGCGATCGCGGGTGAGTCGGATGTGCCTTTCTACAGCATCAGCGGCAGTGACTTTGTCGAGATGTTCGTGGGTGTTGGTGCATCGCGTGTACGTGACCTGTTCAAGCAGGCCAAGGACAATTCGCCTTGTATTATCTTCCTGGATGAGATCGACGCGATCGGCAGGAAGAGGGGCGCGACGTTCGCCAGCGGCGGACATGATGAGAGAGAACAGACGCTTAATGCGATACTTGTTGAGATGGACGGTTTTGAGACGAGCGATCAGGTGATCGTGATCGCAGCGACGAACCGTGCAGATATTCTCGACCCGGCGCTGACCCGTCCGGGCAGGTTCGACAGGCAGGTTGTCGTGCCGCTGCCGGACCTTAAAGGACGGACGCAGATACTGCGGATACACGCCAAGAAGGTCAAGGTCAGTGAAGACGTTGATTTCGAACGGCTTGCACGCGGGACCCCGATGTTCAGCGGCGCGGAGCTTGAGGCGCTTATAAACGAAGCGGCTATCGGTGCGAGCATGGCTGACAAAGATTATGTCGAGATGCCTGATCTGGAAGAGGCCCGCGACAAGGTTCGCTGGGGCCGGGCGAAAAGAAGCCGGGTAGTCGACGAGCATGACAAATATCTGACGGCATATCACGAGGCGGGGCATGCGTTCGTGCAGGCTTCGCTGGAAGAGGCGGATCCGCTGCACAAGGTGAGCATTATTCCGCGTGGGCCGATGGGCGGTGCAACGTTTGCGCTGCCTGAGAAGGACAGGCTTTATTATTCGCGGAAGTACTGTCACGCTCAGTTGCAGGTTTGTTTCGGCGGGCGTATCGCAGAGGAGATATTCTGCGATGACATCACCAGCGGTGCGGCTTCGGATATCAAGCAGGCGACCGCGATGGCGAAGGAGATGATCCTGAGCTGGGGCATGGGCGAAGGGCTCGTGCCGCTCGATTACAGCGGTAACCAGCGGGAGAGCTTCTATCCGGGAGCGACGCCTGAGTATTCCGAGAAGACGGCGGAGATGATCGATACGGAGGTCAAGGAACTGATCAGCCGGTCGTATGAGGCTGCGAAGAAACTGCTGGAGAGCAACCGCGAGAAGGTTGAAGCGTTGGCTGAGGCGCTGCTGAAGTATGAGACGCTGGACGCGAAGGATGTCGAGATGATCCTGGAAGGCGGGACGCTGGATAAGCCTACGGTGGCTGAGCTTCTGGCTGCTGAGCAAAAACGCAGTGAAGAGAAGAAGGCGAAGGAAGCCGAAGAAAAGGAAGCTCAGGGTGATCCTGAGAAGCTGTTCGAGGATGAAAAGTCGTTTGATGATCTGTACGATGAAGAGGATCCGTACAAGGATTTTGATGAGGAAGATGAGGAGAAGTGGTAGTTGTGCTGATGCGGCCGGCGAGGCCTGGTCTCTCGCGGCTTAGGCGCCGCTTGCGATTAGTTTGGTTGCATGCGGTTTTGCTTGTGCTGTTGAGATTGTTGGTGGGGTGCGGCTTGGCGATTTGTTCTCTGGATCCCAAATCAGGTTTGGGATGACAAGTGGGCGCGTTTGATCGTTGCCGGTGTGATCGTACAGGCGTGCTTGTTATGCTCTCTGGATTTCTGCCTTCCCAAGGATGACAAATTAGCAGCGACGCATTGAGCAAATGTGAGAAGCAATTGACCAGCCTTTTATGACTATGTAGAATATATGCCGTTCTCGTTTTTGGCGGGGGCGGCATTTTTTGTTTTGTTGAGCGTGGTGCTGTTTATTGGAGTGTTCGATATGTTGGGTTATGGATATATTACAGGGTTGGGTGTTCGGATTTTTTTTATTTCGTTGGTGCTGTTGTCAGGTGGTGTTCAGGTTCTGGCTGGGGAGAGCGATGCGAAGGGGCAGGGCTGTTGTGCGACAGAGTCGGAGCAGTGCGGAAAGGCCGGTGAGAAGGCGTGGCGGGTGGTGGAGATAAGTGATGAGGTCCGGGAGGAGCGGGGGCTGGATGAGTGGTATCGCAAGATGGTGGATGTGGACGGGTTTACTGTTGCGGGGTCGGAGAGGGTTAGTGATATGGCGCTGCAGGAGGCGGCGTTTATTATAGACAAGATGCTTACAGGGCTGGATGATGTCAGGGATGCTATGATCCGGACGAAGGTCAAATGTGCGGTGATGGCGGTGGATGAGTTTACGACGATGGTGCCGGAGCATGCGACTTTGGAGCCCGCGGACTACTGGAACAGAAGAGCGAGGGGGCTGGGGGCGATCAAGCTGAGACCCGCGGTAAGCTGCGGGGAAGAGAATCTGCTGGCGATGGAGGGAGATCCGTACCGGACGCAGAACATTCTGATACACGAGTTCGCGCATTCTATGCATTTAACGGGCCTGTCGGTGTGCGATCGGAGTTTTGATACGAAGCTTTTGCAGGCGCATAAAGGGGCAGTCGATGAAGGTTTGTGGAAAGGTACTTACGCGGGGAAGAATCATCTGGAGTACTGGGCGGTGGGTGTGCAGTGCTGGTTCGATACGGCGGGTGAGAACGATCATGTGAGCAATGAGATCAATACGCGGGAGGAGTTGAGGGAGTATGATCCGCGTTTGTATGCGATGGTGAAGGACGTGTTCGGGGAGTCGCAGTGGAAGTATTCGCCGCCTGCGGAGCGTGCGGGACGGGGGCATTTGAAGGATTATGACAGGTCGAAGCTGGCGAAGTTTGAGTGGCCGAAGAGGTATGATCACGTGGTGAAGGATATCGATGCGGAGACGGCGGAGATCCAGGGTAAGGAGTGAGGTGCGGATGGTGGGAATCTAGTGGTTGAGACATATTCGAAACATGAGTCTTGAGACACCCATCAGATGGGTTGGATCGAAGTGATTGGGAGACATATGGAGGCATTATGGATCATAACGGTATCAGTAGAATGCGTGACCAATTTGATAGCTTAGCTCGAAATATTCCAGAAAAAGATGTAGAGTTCTGGTTTGCAAGAGATCTGCAAGAACCACTTGGCTATGCTCGGTGGGAGAATTTTATCAAGGCGATAAAACGCGCCATAGAATCATGTGATACCGCAGGTTATTTCGTGCCGGACCATTTTCGTGCCGTCACGAAAATGGTCTCTTTGGGAAGCGGTGCCAAACGAGAAATCGATGATTTTATGTTAACACGATATGCTTGTTATTTAGTTGCACAAAATGGTGATCCGCGAAAAGAACCAATAGCTTTTGCCCAAAGCTATTTTGCGCTTCAGACCCGTAAGCAGGAATTGATCGAAGAACGAATGAACCTGCAGGCTCGAATCGAGGCAAGAGATCGTCTTCGAGATGCTGAGAAGACACTTTCCAAAAATATTTATGAACGGGGTGTCGATGAACGGGGATTTGCCCGCATTCGTTCCAAAGGTGATTCAGCTTTGTTCGGAGGCAATTCCACAAAAATGATGAAGACCCGTTTCGGCATTACTCAGAATCGACCTTTGGCGGATTTTCTACCGACCCTGACCATAGCCGCGAAGAATCTGGCGACTGAGATGACCAATCATAATGTTGAACAAGATGATTTAGCGGGTGAGTCACTAATTACAAGAGAGCATGTTCAGAATAATAGAAGTGTTCGGAATATGCTAAAAAACAGGGGCATCAAACCTGAGGATCTTCCAGCGGAAGAAGATATCAAGAAACTGGAGAGGCGGGTCAAGTCTGATGAGAAGAAACTTGCTGATCGTTCGGGTGCGTTGCCGGATGACATAGAAAATGATTGATTGTATTTTCAGAGAATTTATTTGAATCTTATACTTGTTGATAAATGTGACGAGGTTGGTGCGGGGGTGTATCGGCTGGGGGATGCGCGGGGTCGGCATGTGCGGCGGGTGCTGCGCGCGGGGGTTGGGGATGAGCTGAAGGTGGGTTTGATCAACGGGCCGAAGGGGACGGCGGTTGTGCGGTCAGTCGGGCTCGAGGCGGTGGAGCTGGAGTGCGAGTTTGCGGGCGAGATGGATGTGCCGGATGTGGAGGTGGATCTTGTGTGCGGGCTGCCGAGGCCTCAGACGCTGAAGAAGGTATTGCAGAGTGCGGCGACGATGGGAGTTCGGCGGGTTCATTTTGTGGACGGCAAGCGGGTGGAAAAATGTTATTTCAGTGCGTCGGTGCTGGATGAGGTGAACGTGGTGGGGCATCTGCTGGAGGGTATGAGCCAGGGGCGGCAGACGCGGATGCCGATGGTGTTCGTGCACAGGTGGTTTCGGCGGTTTTTCTGGTATACGCTGGAGAATTTGGAGCGGGCGGAGGAGGTTAAGGCGAAGCGGCTGTTGACGGATATGGCGGTTGAGGATTATCTGGCGGCGATGGATGCGGAGGGAGTGAGGCGTGTACTGCTGGCGGTTGGGCCGGAGGGGGGATGGGTGCAGAGCGAGATCGATATGATGGTGGATGCGGGGTTCGAGAAGTTTCGGCTGGGTGCTTGGCCGTTGCGGGTGGAGAACGCGGTGGTGGCGGCGCTGGGGCAGTTGGAGCTGGCGGTGCGGGGGTAGGGGTGGTTGTGCTGCTGGCGTTGCGTGGGGACTCGCTTTTTTCGCTATGACAGGTCTGCTGGGCGCGTTTGCATACTGCTGTTGAGATCGTGCATGCATGCTCGTTTTGTTCTCTGGGCCCCGGCTCGGAGGCCGGGGTGACAACCTTATTCGACGCTCGCGTTTATTGGCTGAGCTGCTGTAATTGTTAGTGGGTGTGGTTGGTGATTGGTTTGTTTTTTGCCTTTATGTGGTTTGGTTGTAGAATGATGTTATGTATGAGTTGAGTGAGACAATTTGTGCGGTGAGCAGTGCGGATGTTGGTGCGGGGGAGGTGTGCAAGAGTATTTTGCGGATCAGCGGGGGTGATGCGCGGGAGGTAGTCGGGGCGGTTGTCGATCTGAAGCGAGAGCTGGAGGGACGAGGGATATATCGGGGAGTGATCGGGGTTGGTGAGTTTTTGCGGGTGGATGCGGAGGTTTACTTTTTTGCGGGGCCTGCGTCTTATACGGGTGAGGATCTGGCGGAGGTGCATTTTTTTGCGGCAGGTGCGGTTGTCGAGGCGGTGTTCGGGCGGATGCTGGAGCGGTGCAGGATGGCGGGGCCGGGTGAGTTTACGCTACGGGCGTATCTGAACGGGAAGATCGATCTGTCGCAGGCGGAGGCGGTGGCGGAGATCGTGGCGGGGGGAAATCTGGCGCAAGTGGATGCGGCGCAGCGGCTGTTGGCGGGGAAACTGTGCGATACGGTCGGCGGGCTGCGGGAGGAGATTTTGGATGTGCTGAGTCTGCTGGAGGCGGGGATGGATTTTTCGGAAGAGGATATCGAGTTTATCAGTGCGGACGATGCGGGGGGGCGGATCGGGAAGGTGCGGGATGAGCTGGAGGGGATATTGGGGAAGGCGATACGTTACGAGGAGGCGATCAGTCTGCCTTCGGTGGGGCTGGTGGGTCGGCCGAACGCGGGCAAGAGCAGTCTGCTGAATCGGCTGGTGGGGAGTGAGCGGAGCATTATTTCGGAGCAGGAGGGGACGACGCGCGATGTGCTGACGGGGGTGGTTGAGTTCGGCGGGATGCGGTGCGTGGTGTTCGACTGCGCTGGGATCGAGGAAGTGAAGGCGGGGAACGTGATAGACGAATGGGCGCAGGAGGCGGCGGTGGAGGCGATACGCGGGGCGGAGCTGCTGGCGGTGTGCGTGGATATGGGGCGGGCTGATTATGCGGAGGCGGTGGAGGTGCCGGGGGTTGGTGTGGCTAAGCGGCGGATCGTTGTGGGGACGAAGATGGATGCGGTGAGCGAGGGTGAGCGGGAGGAGCGGCTGGGGAGATTGCGGGAGGTTTGCGGGTGCGCGGTCGTGGGGTGCAGCAGTGTGAGCGGGGAAGGGATGGAGGACGTTTTGAAAGCTGTGCGCGGGGAGCTGCTTGCGGAGGGGGGAGCGGGGCGAGAGGATATGGTTTCGATCAATGAAAGACATCGTCAGACGGTGGAAAAAGCCGTTAAGGCGCTGGGGGATGCGGCCGATGAAATTGGTAGTGGAAATGAAGAGATCTGCGCGATGCTTCTGCGCGATGCGTATGAGGTGTTGGGCGGGATCGAAAGGGAGGATGTTGACGAGGGGGTACTTGACAGGATATTTGGTCGATTCTGCATCGGCAAGTGATCGGCGAGTTTTGAGAGAAAGAGATTGCAATGGCGAGTCTTCAGATCATAGCGGGGCCGTGGCGTGATACGCGGTTTGAGTTGGCGGATAAGGGTACGGGTATGCTGGTTGGGCGCGAGAACGGGCATATCGCGATGCATGATGTGCGGGTGTCGCGGAAGCATGCGCGGCTGAGGTATGAGGACGGCTGGTATCTGCGCGATCTGGATTCGACGAACGGGACATTCGTGAACGAAAAGCGGCTGCGCGGGGAGATCAAGCTGGAGCATAACGACCAGGTGCGGTTCGGGTCGACGTTTCTGCTGTTTGAGGATGAGGAAGCGGAGCGGCCGATGATCGAGGTCGAGCCGGTTGGTGGAGTGAGTGTGGAGGAAGATGCGGCGGGTGAGACGGTGGTCGGTTTTGATGTGGGGCAGGACGGGGGCGATCTGCTGAGCGAAAAGCTTGGTGAGAAGATCGGTGAAGTGGTGAACGCGAGCAAGGAGCGGGAGGAGCTGCTGGGCGGATCGGTTGGCGCTTTCGTGGAGGAGCTTGGGGCGGTTTGCGGATTTGTTCTGGTGCGGGATTTTGACAGCGGGCGACTGGAGACGGCGGCGGAGAAGTGCAGCGGAGAACACGAGGCGGGTGAGGTACGGATTGACAGCGGGATCGTGGAGGAGGTGCTTGGCGGTGAGGCTGTGGTGGTTGGGGATATGGACGAGTACAAGCAGAGTTCGCTGGGGCGGGTGAAGGTGAACGGTGCGAAGAGCGTTTTGTGTGTGCCGGTGCGTGCGGGCAAGAGCGTTGTGGGGGCGCTGTATTTGGCGAGCGATGAGGTAGCAGCGTTTACGGAAAAGCAGGCGAAGGTTTGTGAGCAGGTCGCGGGGGAGGTAGGGCTTGCGATGGAGAATATTCGGCTGAGCAAGGAGATCGAGAAGCGTGAGCGTGTCGCGGCGGCTGGGCAAACGGCTGTGAATTTGTCGCATGGGGTGAAGAATTTGCTGCAGGCGATCGGCGGGGCGAGTGATGTGATGGATGTGAGTTTGGAGCGGGAGGACTGGAAGCGGGCGAAACGAAGCTGGAAGGTGCTGCGGCGGAACCTGGGACGGATCAACAAGCTGGTGCTGGATATGCTGGAGTATACTAAGGAGAGCAGTCCGGTGCTGAGCGGGTGCGATCTGGATGGCCTGGTGCGGTCGGCGGTGGAGGCGATGGAAGACGAGGCGAAGGAAAAAGGGGTGAAGCTGGAGTTTGCGGAGGATGCGAAAGCGGGGGTGGTGCAGTTGGATGCGGATAAGATGCATGATGTTGTGCTGAACCTGGTGCTGAACGCGATCGATGCTGTTGCGAAGGATGAGGGTGAGGTGCGAGTTGAGACGGGGAGGGATGAGGGGAAGGGTGAGGTGTGGGTGAGTGTTGCGGATAACGGGTGCGGGGTCGAAAATGCGGAGGCGATATTCTTGCCGTTCCATACTTCGAAGACGAAGGTGGGGACGGGGCTTGGGCTGCCGATCGCGAAGAAGATCGTTGAGCAGCACGGGGGAAGGATAGAGGTGGAGAGCGAGAAGGGTGCGGGTGCGAGGTTCGTGGTGCGGCTGCCGTTGCGGCGTTGATGGGTTGGTGTGCTGAAGGCGAGGCGTGGGGACTTGCGTTTTTGGGCCATGATTATTGTTTTGGGCGTGCTTGCGTACCCGTTGTCTTCTCTGGGTCCGCCAAAGGCGGATGACAATCTTGGGCGCCGCTCACGTTTTTGCTGCATGCGTTTTTTGAACGGGCCATTATTATTGATTGCGGATGCGGGTGGCGATACGGTTTAGGCGTGGGCATGGTGCTTGTTAGGGGTAAGCCAGGTTTTTTGTGCGGTTGAGACTGCCACGTCGCTTTGCTCCTCGCAGTGACAATGTTTTGTTTGTGGGTGCGATAGGAGGTATGGCGTGATTGTGTGTTGGTGGTGGATGGATGTGTTTTGGGCGTGCATGCGTGGGCGTGGTGTACTCTGGGTTCGCCTTCGGCGGATGACAAGCGTCGGGTTGAGGTTGTCGGGTCGCTGCGCTGGTCGCAATGAGAGACTTGTATTATGTGGGTTTGATGGCGATATGGACGCGGGGGGATTGGAATTAGAAAGGCGAGACCGTTTGGCCTCGCCATTTTTGGTGGATGGTTGGAAGCTGGGTTGTTGCAGCTTCGTTTTTATTGGGGCCGGTTTGTTGGCCGTTGGTTTTGACGGCTTTGTTCACGGCGTTTGCAATGCTATTCTATTGTTACTTCGAAGGAGCGGTAGGCGGTGTTGTTGAGGTCGTCTTTTAGTTCGACCGCGATGACGTGGGGGCCGGGAGTGAGGTCGGGGACGGTGATGGTGAATGACTCGGATGTGGTGTCGTAGACGAGGTCGTTGGGGAGTGTGCCGTGGAAGTCGTTGTCGGAGTCGACGGTGTAGCGGAGCTGGCCGATGAGGGAGTATTCGTCGGAGACAGTCAGTGCGAGGGTCGCAGTTGTGTTGTCGGTGGTGAGTTTGTGTGAGTCGATAGCCGGTGCGGTGTTGTCGACGACGAAGGTGTTGCTGACGCGTGTGCCGGTGAGTGCGGTGGTGGGGGTGTTGGCCTTGCGGTCGGAGGCGGTGACGCGGATCTCGTATCGGCCGTCCTCGACGGTGTTGGTGTTCCATTCGATCTTGGGCTTGGGCTGGTCCTCGTCGAAGGTGATCCAGTTGGTGCGGCCTGCTTTGCGGAACTGGTAGGTGTAGGTCAGTTGGTCGTTGTTTTCGTCTTTGGCGGCGGCGGTGATCTCAAGGACGTGGGGCTTGTTCTTTGCCTGGCCTACAGTTACTGCGTTGACCATTGGCGCGAGGTTGGGGACTACGGATGGGATGAGGATCTCGCGGACCGTGGGTGTGGAGGCGGGATCGTTGGTTGTGAGTTGGAGTTTGTACTGGAGGAATCGGCCGAGCGGGGTTACGAGGTCGGTCGGGCCTGCGACGTTTCGTTTTTCGGTCCAGGGTGAGAAGGACGGATCATCAGGGTCATCGACGTTGCCGGTACGGGCCTGCATAGCGATGGAAGTTGCGTCCGGGAGTGCTGCTTCGGCCTGGAGCTTGCCCCAGCGTGCGGGCTGGTCGGCGTCGACGAGGGGCGAGGTGTATGTGCCGGCGGTGAAGAAGTCCTTTTCGAGTTTGATGAGCTGGGGCGGGTTTGCGGCAGCGATGTAGACTGAATCACCGGAGACTTTTAGGGAGGTCAGTTGTGATGATGTTTCGTCTGCGTATGCGACTTCCTTGCGTTCGGTTGCGGGGTCGATGGAGAAGAGCTCGGCCTTGTTGCCTGTGCCGAGGAGGAGGTTGCCGTCCTGATTTTCGAGTGTGAAGAAGACGGCCATTTCCTCGAAGACTGTTGTGACGAAGCCTCGCGGGTCTATTTTGTAGATGCGGCCGGCGGATTTCGGCATGCTGCCTCGCTGGGCCTGCTGCTGTGCGGCCTGCTGCTGCTCTTGTGATGTGGTTTGCTGGTTGGGTGTTGTGAGCTGTTCGTCAGTTGCGGTCTGGTCGTCGGGCTGCTGTTCGTCGGTTGCGGTCTGGTCGTCGGGCTGCTGTTCGTCGGTTGCGGATTCGGGTTTGCCGGGGGCCATGCCCGCTGAGATGGCGGAGAATTTTTCCTGGTTTGCGGCGGCCTGTGCGGAGGTGGCGGCTGCGTAGAGGTTGCCTGAGTCGTCGAACATGAGTGAGGTTATCTCGGCCTGTTCGCTGTCGAAGAGTACGGAGGCGGTTTTGGTGTCGGGGTTGACTTTGTAGACGATGCCGCGTTCGTCGGAGCCGGCGTAGATGAAGTTGTCGGGGCCGACTACGATGGAGAGTATGTTGTTGTCTTTTGCGTCGTAGATGGTGGTGGGGTTAGAGCCGTCGGCGTCGAGGCGGATGATCTTGCCTTCGGGGCCGGTGGCGAGGTAGATGTTGCCCGCGGGGTCGAGTGCGAGGTCGAGGATGTAGAGAGCCTGGTCGGGCTGATAGATGGTTTCGGGTTTACCGTCGGTGAAGCGGAGGAGCTTTGGTTCGGGTCCGCTGAGGGCGGCGATGAGATTGTCGGAGGAGTCGACGGCGAGGGCGAAGACGTGCATATTTGAGAACATGTCTTCGGGTGTTTGCGGCGCGTCGGTGGTTTGTGGGTCGTTGTCTGTTGGCTGGTCGGTGCGAGCGTCGTCAGCGGTAGGATAAATGATCTGGGGCTGCTGGTCGGGATGTGTTTTTATGATGAGGCCGTTGGGTGAGGTGCCGAGGTAGACGCCGCCGGCGGAGTCTTCGGCGATGGTGTTGATGACCCAGACGTTTTCGAGTGCGTCGTCGAGTTCGAGGGTGCTGTATTTGCGGGCGAGCTGAATACGGCCCTGTGAGTTTATGATGACGTTTTCGGTTTCGCCTTTGAGCAGTTGTGACGGGTCGGAGTGACGGGTGACTTTCGTGGTAACTGCCGGGGCGAGGGAGGTTATGATGAGGATGAGTGTCAGTGTGAGTGCGGTCGTTTTTGTGATGCTGGATTTAGTCATTTGCGGTTCCTTGCAGATTGGCATTCGATTTCGTTGATGGATTGGAATTATATTTCGTTAAGTGACTATGGTTTTTCGACGGTTATCTTGAGCTGTGCCTTGTTCGCTATGATGTTGTCGATGGGTGCTTCGGTTTCGATCCAGTGGTTTTGCGGGCGAACCTGTGCGGTACGCTTCGGGTCGGCTAGCAGCGATGCCTTCGTCGCTGGGAGGAAGGGCAGCTCGTTATTTTCGATGACGATGCCGCCCGGACGGAGGGGCATGACCGCGTATATCTTATTGCGTTTTATTTCGAGTGAGTTTCTGAGCGCGGAGACGAGGCTGGTGACATCGGAGGCGATGAATTTGTGCGGCTGGAGTTTGCGGATCAGCTTGAGGTATTCGTTGGATCCTGCGACGGTTACCTGGTATGTGCCGGGCCGGGTGTTTTCGGGGATGGTCAGTTCGAGGGAGTGTGTCTTGTAGGGTGCCAGGTATGGTTTTGTGACTGCGGTGATGGTCACTGTCTGGCCGGGCTTTACGGATTCGTCGGAGACGCTGACCTGTTCGATGGCGGCGCGGATGTTGCGGGGCTTGATGGTGAGCTTGACGTCTATGCTGTCGATCTCGACGGGGTCGAACTGGTTGGCCATGAGCATTGCGACGGACGAGCTTGCTTCGTTGAGTGCTGAGTAGAGGCCCGTACCAGAGGAGGTGTTGGCGAACTCGATGGGGTCGAAGCCCTGCGCGTCGATGTTCGCGGAGTAGGTTATGAAGTTTTCCTGGGGGAGCGGGCCCCGCATGGTGGCTGCACCTGCGACGGCGGCCTGTACCATGAGAGGGGTGTAAGATCTGTTGGAGACAACCTGGCAGTTGTAGGTTCGGATCTGGTCGTCGTTGAAGCGGTCGATGGTTATGTTCAGCGGAATGGTTTTTGCGGTCGCATCGATCTCACCGTAGACAGCGTTGGATTCGTCGGCGCGGATGGCTCCTTTGACGTTGCCTGCAGTTGCGAGTTTGAACGAGCCGCCGACGTCGGACGCTACGACGGTGTGGACGTAGCCGTTGGCCATGGGCATGTCGACGGGACCTGCGCCGTCCATCTGGTGGCCGAAACCGTAGACCTTATTGCCGACTACTTCGGTGACCGTGCCTGTTGCGGAGAGGTCGATGTCGCCGCTGACGAGCGGGATGACGAGCACGGAGCCGGGGGCGAAGTCGACCTGTTCGACTTGTGCGGTCTGCATGGCGGTTGAGAGGGATATGGGGGTGCGCATGGGCCGGAGTCCGAGGGCGTTGAACTGGGGTGTGAGCTTATCGCAGACCCGGGCGGGAAGTGATGTGATCATAGGGCTGAGCATGCCGGAGTCGGCGGCGGCCTGTGCGCGGTTGATCATTGATTCGGTTATGGTTTTGCCGATGGCGTCGAGGTCGATGGGCTGGGAAAGGTCGACGCTGTTGATCCAGGGGGCATCGGGGAAGTGGTCGGCGGCGGTCGGTTCGTATTCGCCGACTTCGAGCATTTCGGCGATGGGCGTCACGAGGTAGAGTGGGTCCTTGCAGATGTCCCAGCCGGCGGAGAGTGCGCCGGCCATTCGGCCGTCGATGTATACGGGTGAGCCTGAGCAGCCGTGGACGGAGCCGTCATGGATGAACTGCGGATCGGTGCCCTTTACGAGGATGCGGTCCTGGCCGGGGTTGTGGTTTTTGATGACGGAGATTATTTCGACTGGGAATTTTTCTACTTCTGTGCCGCGGAGGACGGTGAGGCAGTATGCGTCCATATCTGTGGATATCTCGTCGACGGTGATGTATTTGCTGGAGTCGAGAGCGAGAGCCGGGGCGGTCATGACGGCGCAAACAACTGCTATAAAAAGGGTTATGATGATATGGTTTTTAAGATTCCGTTTTTTCATTGTTACAGCGTCCTATTTAATAAGGCGAATAATAGTCTTGCTTCGGCAGGGGTTTGCTGGGAGGCAACGTCAATCCGGTAGTCAATAGTACGTATGCGTTCGCACCCGCTTAGAGTGCCACACTCTGCGAACACCTCTATTATCGATTATTTCGGCGTTATAATGAACGCCTGTTGAAGATTTTAGTATTTTGGCGAGGGAATTGCAAGGGGGCGGAGTTTTGTTGCAGGTGTTAGGTGGATTCGCGGCTTGGCCGCCATTTGAGGTGCTAGACGGATGACGGACACTTGGCGAGAGGTTATACTGGCCATAAATCAGAAGGAGTGTTCGCATGGCAAAACAGCACAGATACAGTAAGGAATTTAAGTTGCAGGCGGCTCGGCTGGGGAGATGAATTTTAGGGTTTTGTTAAGGGTCCGGAATGGAGGTATGGTGGTTTTTGGGGCTGGGTTTGGCGGAAAAATCTTGATTCGTCGAGTCGTTTTATTTATAATGACCTATCTTTATTTTGTGCGGCAAGGAGGCTTTGGGAGCAATTCGTTACTAATTTTTGATATCAAGAGGGTGATCATGAAAGATACCAGGTTTTTTCTGTGTTCGGTCTGCGCGGTTTTTGTTTTTGTTTGCGGTTCGGTATTTGGGGCTGGTGGAGTTCTGCCGGGGGATGGCAGTGAGGGCAATCCATATGTGATCGAGGATATTGCGGATTTTAACGAATTTGCGGATCCTGCCAATTCTGCGGTTTACTGGGCGGGAGGTGTGCATACGCAGCTTGGGTGTGATATCGATCTTTCGGGGTTGAGTTACAGTCAGGCGGTTATTGGGCCCGATACGGATATTACGAGCATTAATTTTCAGGGTACGGCTTACAGCGGCTCTTTTGACGGGTGCGGGTTCGAGGTGGCTGGGCTGACGATCGATGATGACAATGTCGGCGAGTCGTTCGTAGGGCTGTTTGGGTATGTAGACGGCGGGACGGTTGAGAATGTGGGTGTTGTTGACTGTTCGATAAGTGTGGGGGTGGACGGGGGGACTGCGAATCACAGTGTGCAGTCGGCCGGTGCGGTTTGCGGAGGGGTGTACAACGGTACGGTCAGCAATTGCTATTCGACTGGGGTTATCATGGTGGATGTGAGCAGCAGCGGACGGGTGGATATATTCAGCATTGGCGGGGTGGTTGGAAGTTTCTGGGGGACGATGAGCGGGAGCTGGTCGGAATGTGCGATCACTTGTACGGGAAGCAGCAGTTCGTATGCGAATCTTGATAGGATTGGTGGATTAGTCGGGCATGCTGAGGGATGGCTGAGCGATTGTTATGCTACGGGTGCCATTGAGGTGAATATCGTCAAGGGCGGGACGGGGTCCTATATCAATTATTATCTTCATCAGATCGGCGGACTGATCGGTAAGAATTATGACGGGACGATCGAGAGGTGTTATGCGTCGGGTGATGTGAGCGCTGCAGCGGAATGCTATTCGTATGCGGTAACGCACGCTATCGGCGGACTGGTCGGGTACAACACGGGTCATACGAGTGACAGTTACAGCGTGGGGAACGTTACTGCGAGTGCGGCCGGTGATTCGAGGTACGGAAGCAGTTATCGAGTCGGCGGGCTGATGGGCAGTAACCAGTCAGAAGTCGTAAACTGCTATGCGGCGGGCGGAGTTTCGGCGAGTGCTACGGGGTCCATTAACAATATTAAAGAGGTAGGCGGGCTGTGCGGATTGAACAACGGCAGCTTTTCGGCATGCTTCTGGGATACGGAAGTGAGCGGGATGGTGACGAGCGCGGGCGGGACGGGTAAGACGACCGCGGAGATGAGCAGTGAAACGATGTACGTTTCGGCTGGATGGGATTTTGATGATACGGACGGGTCGGCGGACTGGCGCATGGGCAGTACGTATCCGATGCTGATCTGGGAGGAAGTGAATGTGGTCGATTTGGAAGAGCTTGCGTTGCTGGCGGAGTACTGGGGGATGAGCGGATGTGCGGTCGGTGAAGCGTGCGCGGAAGTGGATTGGTACGTTGACGGGGCGATCGATATTCTGGATATGTGTCAGTTGGCGGGCAGTTGGCTTGGTGCGGAGGTGAGTGTTTCGGGAAGTTGATGTTGAGCAGAGTGAGATGATGGCGGCGACGGTGGTGGGTCGCCGCTTGACTTCAATGGTGCATGTGTTTGTGGTCGGGCCGTTTTAGACGCTTGGTGAGTGCGGCTGGGAACGCATTATTTTGGTTTTGGGTCAATTTTGGGACTTAGAATATCTAATGTGGGGCGGATTTATCCGGCTTGCGGGGTGGTTTTTGGGGTTGTATGGCAATAAATGCTTTGCATGTGCGGGGATGGTCGTGTATATTCGGAGTTTCTCGTGAATGTCCGTGGGGATTGGCTGCGGGCGTTTTTGATACAGGAAAACAGACAGATTGACAATATGAGGTGAGTAATGGACTCTGAACATCGTCATGAATTGCGTGAGAACGAGCTGGCGAAATTTCTGAAGAATCTGCCGGATTATATACGTGAACACTGGGCGGCGATAGTCGGCTGGGCGTGTATTATAGCTGCTATTCTGCTGTGGAGCCCGATCCGAGAGTGGCGGGCGAGCAAGCAGTATCAGCAGATGAGCGAGGTTACGGACGTTATTAAGCGTGTCGAGCAGGAGAAGGGTACTGCTGCGATGGCTGAGGACGGCGAGGCGGCGATAATGAGCGTTGGCGAGCTGGAGGAGCTTGGCCGGTCGACTGACAATGCGAAGCTTGGGGCGCTGGCGCTTTGCAAGAGTGCCGAGGCGCTGCGGGCGGACGTGCATTACGGTGATCTGAGTAGGGAAGAGGTCCTGGAAGAGACTGCGCGGGCGAAGAAGCTGTATGAAGACGCTTTGAAGCGGGCGAAGGATGATCCTGTGATGACGGGTATGGCGAAGTTCGGTATCGGGCTGTGCGCTGAAGAGGTCGGCAATTACGAAGAGGCTGAGCAGGTTTATAACGAGATCGTGTCGAACGAGGAATTTGCTGCGACGGTCTATCCGAGGCAGGCAGAGATGCGGTTGATGTTCATGCAAGATTACAAGACGGAGTTTACCTTCGAAGAGGTTGTTGAGGAAGAGGCTGCTGAGGAAGATGGTGCGGCTGTTGAGGGGGCTGAGCAGGGAAGTGTTTTCGAAGAAGCTGCCAGTGAAGGTGAGGCTCTGGAGCAGGTCGAAGTTGATCCGTCCGTGGAGACAGAGGGCGTGGAAGCTGAGAGCAAGTAGATCGGGATGAGCAGTAAGAAGAGGGAAGAAAAGCTTCGCGCCAACGATCAGGCAGGTCAGGATGGGAACGGGGGCGATGACGAAGACGGTGAGGACGAGGATGAGCTTGCCGGCGAGGAGCTTCGGTTCAAGGTGGGGACGAATCTGAAGTACCGCCGGCTGGATAAGTATCTGGGGGGGCGGTTCAGCCAGTTCAGCAGGACTAAGCTGCAGAAGCTGATCAAGGAGCAGGGCGTCAATGTTAACGGGCGGCCCGCCAAGCCAAGTTACAAACTCAATCCGAAGGACGAGATCGATCTTATACTGCCGCCGAAAGAGGTGCGCGAGCTTATTCCTGAAGATATTCCGATCAACGTCATTTATGAAGATGACGAAATGATCGTGGTGAACAAGCAGGCGGGGCTGATCGTGCATCCGGCGAGGGGGTATAAGAGCGGGACGCTGGTGAACGGGCTTGTGTACTATTTTCAGAATCAGCTTTCGAGTGTGGATGAGGACTATCGGCCGGGGATCGTGCATCGGCTGGACAGGAACACGACGGGCGTGATGGTGGTGGCGAAGAACGATACGGCGCACTGGAAGCTGTCGAGACAGTTTCAGGAGCGGACGACGAAAAAGTTTTATATTACAGTGGTGCATGGGAGTCCGGAGCTGGATGCGGACATGATAAATGCGCCGATCGGTGTGCATCCGCATGTGCGTGAGAAGATGGCGGTGCGGCCGGGGGGGAAGGAAGCGATATCATTTTATGAGGTGCTGGAGCGGTTCCGAGGGTATTCGCTGCTGAAGATGGGGCTGAAGACGGGGCGGACGCATCAGTTGCGTGTGCATCTGGCGTATTTGAAGCATCCTATCGTGGCGGATGATATGTACGGGGGGAAGGTGGTGTATCCGTGGCAGTTGGAGGATCGGGAGGCTGCGCCGGAGGAGCCGGTGATGGGGCGGGTGGCGCTGCATGCGTGGAAGCTGTTTATCAAGCATCCGGTGAGTGATGAGGAGATGGAGTTTACGGCTGATCCGCCGGAGGATATGCAGCGGTTCCTTGATGAGTTGCGGAAGTATCGGGCGGAGTGAGGTTTTGTTCGAAGCGGTTTAGAAACAGCATGCAGATCATGTGCGTGACGGAGTGCATGCAATGCGGTGGTGGTGGGTGATCAGATGTTTTGCGCGGCGGGGAGGGAGACGTAGAATTTCGAGCCTTTTTCGGGTTTGGAGTGCACCCATATCTTGCCGCGGTTCATTTCGACGAGTCTTTCGACGATGGTGAGGCCGAGTCCTTCGCCTGTGACGGGTCCGGTCGGTTCGAGGCGGTGGAAGACCTGGAAGATGCGTTTCTGGTGTTCTGGTGCGATTCCGAGGCCGTTGTCTTTTACGGTATATACGATGCGCTGGTTACTTTTGCATTGTTTTATCTCGATGCGCAGGGGGCATTTGGGATCGCGATATTTAATTGCGTTGTCGATGAGATTGGCGAATATGCGTGTGACGTGATTTTTGTCGGCATAGCATGGGGGCAGGTCCTGGACGCGGACCTCGGCATTTGCTTGATGGATCTGGGGTTTCATGCTGTCGACGATGTCGTGTATGAGCCGGTTCATGTCGAGGTGTTGGGGGGTTGGAGTTTCGCGGCCTATTCGGCAGAATTGGGAGAGGCCCTTTACGAGCATATCCATTCGTTCGACGTTCTTGGTTATGAAGTCGAGTGAGGTGGGAATGTCTTCGATGAGGATAGGTGCGAGTACTTTTTTGGTTTGAGGCGGGATCTCAATTTGTTTTAATGTTTCATTGAGCTGTCGGCATGACGACTGGAGTTCGCTGGCGAAGCCGTGGATGTTTACGAGGGGTGATCGCAGGTCATGGGAGGAGACGTAGAGGACGTTTTCGAGTTCGCGGTTAAGAGCTGCGAGGGAATTGAGGAGGTTTTCGCGTTCGTGTTCTGCTACTATCCGCTGCACTTCGGCTGAGGCTCTTGCGGCAAAAACCCTGAGGATGTCCTGGTAATATTCCGGTTTGTCAAGCGGGCTGCAGCCGATGGCGGTGAGAAGTCCGAGGACATGGCCCTGGTAGTCCTGAAGCGGGAAGCCGAGGTAGGATTCAGCTTTCATTTCTTTGAGCAGTTTGTCCTTTGGATAGATATGCTGTATATGTTCGGGATAGACGCAGGTCTTGCCTCTAATGACGTTTGCACATGGGGTATATTTTAAGGTATATTCGATGTTTTTATCAAGCTTTCCAAAGTGATAATTAGCTCTGGTAGATATATGATCATTGCCGGGTTTTACCAGATCGCCGACGAAGACGTGGTCGAAGCCTGTAGCCTCTGCGAGCTGTTCAACGAGTGTATTGAAGAAGTTTTCACCTGTTGTTTTCGCGGTGGCTTCAACTACGGCCCTGAACATAGTGTTCTTTTCTTTTAGTTCGTTTTCGGCGGTTTTTCTGCGGGTGATGTCGCGGACGATTGCCTGGAGGCAGGGCTGGTTATCGATGTCGAGTCGATTCAGTGTTACTTCGGCGTCGAAAAGAGTGCCGTCGTATTTTTTGTGCTTCCATTCGAAGAACTGCTGTTTGCCTGCGAGAGCGGCGTCCATTTTTTGGATAGCCTTGGTTTTTGAGTCGGTGCCGTCGGGCTGGTTTTCGGGTGAGAAGTAAAAGGGCGGTTTTTGCAGGAGTTGTGCTTTTGTGCATGCGAAGACTTCGAGGGCCTTGTCATTGCAGTCGAAGAAGTTGTAGTCTTTGAGGATCAGCAGTGCGTCGCCGGCGGCTTCGAACAGCGTTTTGTATTTTTGCTGACTGGCGAGGAGCTGACGTTCTGCTTTTTTTCTTTCTGTGATGTCTTCGGCAAATATGGCCACCATAACGACCTGGCCAGCGTCGTTTTTGACGGGGAACATGTGTGCGGAGAAATCTGTATCGTTGCGTGTGTCTTCCTGCTGTTGCGGTATGCCGGTTTTAATGACGGCTTCGAAGTATCTCCTGCGTTTTTGGGCGAGGGATTTTTCGAAGAGCGAGAAGATCGGGACGCCTATAAGTTGCTGGGGTGTTCGTCCGAGTCTGCGTGCGCCGGTTTTGTTTATCATGAGGATGTGTGTATCGGTGTCGCAGAGGATGAGGGTTTCGAGTGTGGAGTCGAGGAGAGCTCTTGCGGTTTGTTCGCTTTCGCGGAGTGCGAGTTCGGCGCGGGCGTGTTCCTTGATCTCTTCCTGGAGCTGTAAATTGGTATTTCTAAGGTCGGCGGTTTGCTGGTCGACGAGTCTTGCGAGATTGTCGCGGTGTTGTCGGAGTTCTTCTTCCATCTGTTTTCGTTCGGAGATATCGGCAGCAATTACCGCGATCGCCAGAGGCTGATCCTTATTGTTACGGATGAGGAAGTAATTGTTGATGGTGCTAATAATACCTTCCGGGCTGAGCAGTTGCATTTCACCGTACCATTGTCCCCTGGTCCAGAGGGCGGGCATGATCTCGTCATTAAGGAGCGATATCGTATGATCGGGTAAGAACATGCTGAACTGTTTGCCTTGAACTTCCTCCAGATCAGCGCCGATCATTTTGGCCATAGCGTCGTTGAACCAAGTGATTCTACAGTCAAGGTCCGACATTCCGATGGCCTGGCCTGAGGCCTGTGCAAAGCTTTTGAAGATGATGAGTTGGTTTTCGGCTTCTTTTCGGTCGTGGATGTCGGTGATCAAGCCAGTTCGTCTGAGCGGCTTTCCTTCGGGTGTGCGTTCGACGGTTCGGCCTCTTGCCAGCACCCACCTGTATTGGCCTGTCGCGGTCATAATTCGGTATTCTTGTTCGTAGCTGCGTTCTAGGTTTCTCAATTGCTCGGCTGCTTCGCCCAGAATCCGCTCACGGTCATCAGGATGAATCAGGGTGTGCCAGGTCTTGACTGTTACTTTCATTTCCGGCAGCCCAAGATAGTGTTGCAGTGTTTGATCAAAGGTAAATATGCCTTCGGGAACGTTCCAGTTCCATAGCATCATTCCGCTGGCCTCGGTAGCGAGTTCGAGGCTTCTTTCGCTTTGGCGGAGCTGTGCGGTTCTTTGTTCGACGCGTTTTTCGAGATCTCGGCGGGCTAGTTCCAGTTCGAGCTCGGTATTTTTCTGTTTTGTTATGTCACGGAAAAACCAGGCCCGGCCCGCCTTGCCTTTCAGCGGGGTAACCACAGTTTCAATGATCCTGCCGTCCTTGAATTCCATAAGGTCATTGTATGTTCCATCGGATTTTTTCATTTCATGCAGCCGAGCGCTCCATTTGTTCGGATTTTTGAGCTTTGGGAGTCCAAATTCTACGGCTGCTTCGCTATTGTCTCTTTCGAGCAGATTTTGAGGTATTGACCACATCTGTGCGAATCTGTTGTTGTAATGCAGGATTTTGTTGTTTTCGTCAACTACGATAACAGCTTCGGTTGTGGAGTTGAAAGCGGCATCGAGTACGGCACGGCTCTGGTCGAGGTTTTTTTGTGTCTCGGTTCTTTCGAAGGTTACTGAGGTTATTATGAGTGTTGCGAGTGTGCATGTCAGGACGAAGACCTGGAAGGCGAGGGCGGACTGGTATGACATCAGTTCGGGTGCGATGAATGGGCCGGTTCCGTCGCTGGTCAGGTATGCACCTGTGAGGGCGACGGCAAGAAGGAGGGTTATCGACCAGCGGGGATGGAAGCGGAGAGCGGCCCAGATGAGCAGGAGGAGGATCACGTAGGGATATTCGAGGATGGACCTCAATTCGGGGGTGACGGTGGTGAAGATATAGAGGCAGGCGAAGAAGGTGGTGAAAATGATGACTATGAGTTCTATTATTTTTGCTGCGTTTCTGTCGAAGGGGCCAATATTTTTGTAGGAATGGGTCCAGGCGACGATGGCGGAGGCGATCATGATGTCGCCGAGAGCGTTGGAGAGCCACCATATCTGGTAGCCGTATAGGAAGGGTATTTCGGGGGAGCGTGTGTGGTGTGCGACGGCTCCGATGAGGGAGAATAGGCCCTCTACCAGGAAGACCGCGATTATGAGTGCGAGGGCGTGGGTCAGTCTGTGGAAATTGAAGTCGGAGTATGAGAGGCCGAACCTTATTATGGAGGCTATGGCTAACGGTGCGAGTAAGTCGGCAGTGCTTGCATATAAGGCGAAGGAGACATCTTCGTATGCGAAGGACGTGCTGAAGCTCATCAGAGCGTAGATGAGCATGACTTTTATCCAGGTTCGTGTGGAAGTGATGAGGAGCACGCCGAGGATGAGGCCGTTAGTGAGCCAGATGTTGCTGAGTGAGCCCGGCTGGAGGTATATGACGTTTCCGAAGATGTGGGTGACTAGTATTCCCAGAACGAGAATGCCGAGCAGGGGGAGTTGGCGCAAGAGGCTCGGTACTGGTTTGAGGCGTCTCGTATCTGCCATTTGGCCTGACTCCCGAGGCTTAAGCCGTTGGTATAACTAGATTCCAGCTCAGCTTTCATTCTATCATAATGCTTAGGGCGTGCAACATTCGTAATTGGTTTGCAGGGAGAATAAACGCCGGGTAGAGGCTATCATTTGCCGGAAGGATCAGAAGTTGAGGTTTGTTTCCTGGTTGATGAACTTTATCACGGCGTCATCTGAGTTAGGGCCTATTACCTGCGTTGCGAGGGATTTTATCTGGTCGGTGGCGTTTTCGACGGCGACGGCGCGGGGGGCTGTGCGGAACATGTTCGCATCGTTGAGGTTGTCGCCGAAGACGGTCAGTTGTGCGGGGTCGAGGTTTGCGTATTCGAGGAGTTCGGGGATGGCGCGGGATTTGCAAGCGGTTTTGTCGTGAATTGTGAGCCAGTGCCAAGGCGGGGAGTAAGGGTTTTCGAAAAAGTGCATTTCGAGGCGGTTTTTGTATTCGTCGAGGAGGTGCTGGGCGAGGTTGCGGAGCTGGGGGCCGGTGTTTATGACGGTCAGGCCGACTACGTGTTCGGTGAAGCAGGACTGGAGGCGGTCGGTTTGCTGGAGTCTGTGGTCACGGGCCTTGTGGCGGTTTTCGTAGTACCAGAGCATGCCGTCGTTTGCGATGGTGTCGTAGTAGAGATGGTCGGCGTCGCCTGTGGTAGTGGTGAGGAAGGGGCGGCAGTTGTAGCGGAGGATGAGGCGGTATATGTCCTGGACGAGGTCGGTGGGCATCTGGTTTATGACGAGGTGTCGGCCTGTGGCGAATTCGGTGATGAATGCGCCGTTAATTTCGATGACGGGCAGGGAGAGGGGGAGATCTTTCATTATATAGCGGATGGAGCTTGCGGCGCGGGCGCTTGCTACTGTGAAGTTTACGCCTGCGCGGAGGAGTTTGCGGAGGGTGTCGCGTGCGTAGTTGGAGAGGGAGGCGTCGTCGCGGAGGAGCGTACCGTCGAGGTCGGAGATGTAAACGGGGGCTGATTTTTGTTTGTCTGCGGTCATATTATTCGGGGACGTAGAATAGTTTGTTTCGACCTTTTACGCGGGAGGTGCGGTTTGAGTTTGGGTAAAAGTTTGTATTCGGGCGGAAGGGTGTCATTCCTGGGGGAGTTTTGCGAGGTCTGATTCTGAGCCTGCGACCATGAGGGTGTCGCCCGGTTTTACGATGGTATCGGGTAGGGGGACGTTTATTATGGAAGATTTTTCCGGCTTTTTGGCGGTTTCATCTTCGCTGCGTTTGATGGCGACGAGGTTTACGTTGTATTTCTGTCGGAGCTGGAGGTCCATGATGGATTTGCCCTGGAAGCTCGGGGGTGCGTCGACGCTGGCCATGGAGTAGCCGGGCGCGAAGTCGATCTTTTCGCCGATGTGGGGGGCGAGGAGGCGATATGCCCATCGCTGGGCGGTTTCGATCTCGGGGTATACGACTTCGTTGGCGCCGACGGCGGTGAATACCTGGCCAGCGGTTAGGGTTTGGGCACGGGCGATGATCTGGGGTACGCCGAGGTTTTTGAGGTTTACGACGGTGAGGACGGCGGATTCGAATGCTTTGCCGCTTTCGGCCATGCCTACGATGGCGGTGTCACATTTGTTGATGCCCTGGGCCCTGAGAGCGTCTTCGTCGGTGGAGTCGAGGCGTACGGCGTGCGAGACCTGGTCCTGGATCGTGTCAATGATGTTGCGTTCCTTGTCGATGGCGATCACTTCGGCGCCGCTCATTGCGAGGGATACGGCGAGTTTGCTGCCAAAGCGGCCTAGTCCTATGACTGCGTAGCGTTTCATATTAGAGGTTTTTCCCGTTTGGACGCGGTTGTTAAAGAAATAATTATACATGCTCGGGGCGGATTTGCCAGTGGTTTTATGGGTGTGTTTTTTTTGTCACCACGTGATAATACGGGGGCGGCGGGGCGGGGAGCTTGTAAGGAGTCGCTTCGCGACGGCTTTATTATGCTGGGTCCCGTATCGGGGTACGGGATGACAATACTTTGTCACCACTCGCTGGTTGATAGTAAAGTGGCTTGGTACGAGCTGGTGGGTTGGGTGGATTTAGCCGACTATAACCGGTTCTGTGGGGTAGTTGTAGCGTCTTGGGCGGATGTTGAAGGTCATTGCGGTGAGGAGGGTGAGTGGGCCTAGGCGGCCTATGAGCATCAGGGCGATGATGATCCATTTTCCGGCGGTGGAGAGGTCCGCTGTGATGCCGGTGGAGAGGCCCACGGTGCCGAGTGCGGAGGCGGCTTCGAAGTTGATGTCGCTTTGTGTGAAGGTGGAGTGGCTTTCGGTTATGGAGAGGGCGAGGACGGCGGTGATCAGGACGATGGCGAAGACCATTGTGACGGTGATGGCTCGGCCGATGATGGTGATGCTGATGGAGCGTTTGAATATTTCGACTTCGCTGCGTTTGCGGAAGTTTGCGTAGAGGACGCCGAGGAGGAGGGCGAAGGTGACGGTTTTGATTCCGCCTGCTGTGGAGCCGGGTGAGCCGCCGATGAGCATGAGGATGATGAGGGTTGTTTTGCTTGCGGGGGTGAGGTTGGCGATGTCTACGGTGTTGAAGCCTGCGGTGCGGGCGGTTACGGACTGGAAGAGTGCGGATAGGGTTTTGGGCAGGAGTGAGTGCGGGGCGTCGGGTGCGAGTGCATGGGTGTGGGATTGGGGGCCGTTGTTTTCGAGGACGAGGATGAGGACGGCGCCTGCGATGATGAGGGCGAGGCTGGTGGTGAGGACGATCTTTGTCTGGAGGCTTATTCGTTTTGGGAGCTGGGAGCGGAACATGTTGTTGGGTTCGCGTATGCGGAGGTAGAGGTGTTTTATTCTGTCGGCGGCGACGTCGAATATGTTGTAGAGGACGGTGAAGCCGAGGCCGCCGAGGATGATAAGCGGGGCGATGACGAGGTGGACGGCGGGGTTGTTGGCGTATGGGATGAGCGAGGTTCGGCTGAGTGAGAAGCCGGCGTTGCAGAATGCGCTGATCGAGTGGAAGATGCTGTAGAACCATTGCTGGTGGATGTTTTCGTTATGGCCGGGGACTGGCTGCCAGAGGTGGAAGAGCGAGGCTGCGCCGATTGCTTCGATGATGAGGGTGAAGGCGAAGATGAATGCGATGATGTTGCCGATGCGGCCGAGTGTTTGTGCGTTGAGCAGGTCGCGCATTGCGACGGATTCTCGGACGGTGAGTGCCTGGCCTAGGAGGAGGGCGATGACTGCGCCGAAGATGACGATGCCCAGGCCGCCCAGTTGGATGAGGGTGAGGATGGTGATCTGGCCCATGAGGGTGAAGTCGGAGCCTGTGTCCTTGACGATGAGGCCTGTGACGCAGGTGGCGCTGGTCGCGGTGAAGACGGAGTCGGTGAAGGACATTTCGGCGGAGTTGTATGAACGGGGGAGCATGAGGATGCCTGCGCCGGCGAGGATGAGGATGACGAAGATCGCAATGAGTGCGATGGTGGGGTTTTTGCCGGAGGAGGCGACGTTGACGGAGCCGCGGCAGGCCTTTGCGATGACCTGGCAGACGAGGTAGATGCTCAGGGCGAGGGTGCGGACGTGGTTGGGATTTTCGAGGGCGAACCAGCGGCCCGCGCCGAGGACTGCGATGAGCAGGGCGACGAGGAGGGGGACCTCGAAGAAATTGGCGCGGAGGTATTCGCGTTTTGAGGCTGCGTTGTGGAGGCGGAGGATTTTTTCGGTGAGGAAGGCGAGCAAGGCCGTGATGTGGATTATGTTGACGATGCGGGTGGGGATCATGGGCTCGCGGAAGCCGTAGTGCAGCACGAAGGACGCGACGACGGCTGCGGCCGTGACGGCGGTGAGGGCGATGAGGGCCCATTCGAGCGTTTTGTTTTTGTAGGTTATTTTCATGGTGGTTCAGGGGTGAATTTTAGCTTATTTGCGTGAAATGGCTAGGGAAATTTTGTTGTGGATGTCGCGTCAGTCTAGTAAGCAGGTCGAAATTGTATTGCAATGTGGGAGTTTGTGCGTAAAATGTCAATTGTTGTAAGTCGAGCTAGATTTGGGGTCTTGGGAGAGCTTATGATCGATAACAAGAAACGCTGGGCAAAGATGCGGAAGATGGGCAAGCGGAAGTTTGTATTGGTGTATGGTGTTCTTTTTTGGGGGCTTCTCGGCGGCTTGATATACAGCCTTGATTGGAAGACTTTTACATTTGATTCGGTTGGTGATGTCGTGAGGGGCGTGATCATTTTTACGATATGTGGAGCTCTCTTTGGTTTGTTATTATGGTTGCAGGCGGAAAGTCGTTATGGGGAAGAAAGAGATGAGGGAGAAGGGCGGTGATATGCGCAGAAGATTTACAAGTGGTCGCTGGGCAAAGACTAGGGAGATGGGCAAGCGGAAGTTTGTACTTGTTTACGGCGTTTTTTTCTTTGGGCTGTTATCAGCTTTGTTGTCCAGTCTGATCATGAAGTTGTCAATGCCCGTGACTGTTGTGCAGATCATAATAAATCTGATCGTGTTTCCGGTATGCGGGGTTTTCTG
The DNA here is from genome assembly GCF_002007645.1 of Anaerohalosphaera lusitana. Taxonomy (GTDB): domain Bacteria; phylum Planctomycetota; class Phycisphaerae; order Sedimentisphaerales; family Anaerohalosphaeraceae; genus Anaerohalosphaera; species Anaerohalosphaera lusitana. The sequence goes on along the minus strand of NZ_CP019791.1, from coordinate 339,857 downwards.
GGGAGCCTGGATGTGGCGGGTAAATGAGAAGCGGTGGAAGTGAGCTGAATAGCGAAATTGAAAGGTATTAATACAATGAAAGCAATTCGGTATCGATTGGTTATTATGGGGCTAGTGTTTTTGGGTTTTACCTTTTTCTGTGGGTGTGATCCGTCTGCGGCGTGTTACGTGGTGGTCGAAGCGAATGATTTGCAGGACAGCTCTGCGGCTGCTCTTCTGAGCGAGGCGGAAATCGACAGAGCGATTGAGATCGTTGATAAAATTATGCAGAGTCGTGAGGATATGCAAGTTCCACAATGGTATATTGAGCAAAAGCCTGAGGGTGGCAGGTGGGATAATATGTTTCGCGTTTACGGGGCTAGAAAAGGGGCTTCTTTGGAGCGGGTCGTTTTTTACTTATACAAGGAAAGAGAGGGGTCGCTGCTATGCTTCGAGGCGTTTGAGTTTGGGGGTGTGCGAAATAATCCACGGGCGTTGGAATTACAACAGACGGTTTATAATCGATTTGTAAATGAATTCGGAGAGAGACGCGTTTGGTCTTGTGTTAGTAGTTGGGAGGACGGTGACGACTGTTCACGTTTGTACAGATTAAGAGATAAGGATGATTGAGTTTACTGAATTTTTCAGGTGAGGGTTCTGTTTGAGATTTTTGGGGTGGATCTTTTTGTGTTTGCGTTTGGGTGGTTGAGATCGGCTGGGGTTGGTGGGATGAACTCGGTTGTTTTGCCTTCGATGCGGATGGAGTGGTCGGGGTGGATGGTTACGAAGGCGTAGATGCTTTCGCGGTATGGGGCGGTATAGCTGATGTAGGGGTATTCTTTTTCGATCTCGGGGGAGAAGCGTTTTGCCTGGTAGCTGCCGCCGAGCCACTGGTATGAGGTGGAGTTGATGTTTACGTAGTGGATGCCGTTGATGGTTTCGACGTAGTCGGCGTGTTCGTGGCCGTTGAACGAGGCGAGGATCTTTCGTTTTGGTTTGTTGGCGAGTTCCAGGATGGCGCGTAGTTCGGCGGCGTTTTCGATGTGGTCATCTGAGGCGTTGAGGCTCTGGTGTGAGAAGGTGATGGTGGGCAGGTTTGTGGCGGCGAGGTCACGGGCGAGCCAGTCTTGCTGTTCGGGGCCGATGTAGCGTGGGTAGCCTGGTGCGCGGTTTGGTTTTATGTCGTTGCCGTCCAGGACGACGAAGTGGACGCCGTTGCAGTCGAAGGAGTAGTATTTTGCGGGGGAGTTCCAGAAAGCGAGGGTTTGTTCTCGGGTGAATCCGCCGTCGGTGTCGTGGTTGCCAAGGACGTGGTAGGCGGGGCCCTGGAATGAGTGGTAAATGTCGAGGAATTTTTTGTTCTTGTCGTAGGGTCGGCAGAAGTCGCCGAGCTGTATGACGAAGTCGACGTTGCGTTTGTTGGCTTCGGTTATGAATTCGGCTAGATGCTGGTCGGCGTCGGGGACGAGATCCTTGTGGACGTCGGCGCATATGCCGAAGCTTACGGCAGGCGTATTCGGCCTGGTGAGTGTCCGGCTGGTGCAGCCTGGGAGGGCGGATGCTAGAACGCCTGCGGCGGTGGTTCGGAGGAACGTTCTACGGGTTATGTTTTTGTAATGCATGCGGAGGCCCTTTCGGCTGAGTTCATTTGTGAATCATTTTATCCTGAGAAAAGTTTGAATTCAAAGTTTTTGTAGCCAACCTTTGCGCAAAAGTTGGGACCGCCTTGCGGGGGCGGTCCCTTTTGGAGAGGTTTGCGGTGTTTTAGAAGTCTGGGTTAGTTTTTGGTGACTTCGGCAGACCGCTGGTCAGACTGTTTGTTTATTAGTAGCGTGGTGGTGCTGGGTAGTTGCGGTTGGGCTGGTAGTATGGTCCTCGGGGCGGCTGGGGGTAGTCGTAGTTGTCGAATCGCTGCATCTGTCGGCGTCTGAACTGCTGTAGGCGCGGGGCCTGGGGGCCGTACTGCTGGCCGAAGCCCTGCTGTCGGCGGAACTGTCTGCCCTGCTGCTGTCCGCTGAAACCTCGTCCGTAGCCGCGTTGTCCGCCGAAGTCCTGACCGCGTCCGAAACCGCGCTGCTGACGGAACTGTCTGCCTTGTCCGTAGGGGCGTTGTCCACGGAAACCCTGCTGCTGTGGGAAGCCTCTGTCTTGTCGGAACTGCTGTCTTTGGCCGAAACCGCGTTGCTGTTGAAAGCGTGGGGCGAACCGGCCTTGGGGTCGATCAAGCTGCGGTGCCTGGTCGCCGTGGAAGGGGCGGCCTTGTCGCTGCATACGGCGCTGGGGGCGGTCCATATTCCGGCAGTCGGGGCAGTCGCAGTCCTGCTGGTGCATGCGCTGTCGACGGCGCTGCTGTGGTTTTGCGTCCATTTTGCGGGTGGTGTCTTTGTCGGCTTTGATGTCACGTTGTTTGCTGCCAGGCTGGTCCTTCTGTGCGTTCTTGTATCGCTGCATTTGTTTGCGGTACCGTTGGACCTTTTTCCGGCATTCTTTGCAGAGTTCGGGTCGTTCGGGTGCACCTTGTTTCATTTGTTTTCTGGGTTGGGGTTTATCTTTGGGTGTGTCTTTCTGTGCCTGGGCATGGCGGCGCTGTCCTTGGCGGGCGGGTGCTAACTGGTCATCTCCTGCAGGGCCGGGTCGGCCTTGTCTCATGCGGCGCTGTGGCTGGTCGCCGGTTGGGCGGTCCTGACGGCCTTGACGCATGCGTTGGTGGCGCTGTTGTACCTTTTGCTTACATGCGGTGCAGAGTTCGGGGCGTTCGACATTGTGGCCTGCGTTGAGCTGGCGGCGGTACCGCTGAACCTTCTGACGGCACTGTTCGCAAAGCATTTGTCCCTGTTGGCCCTGCTGACGCATCATGCCCTGGCGGCGGCCTTGGCCTCGGCGGGCCGGGTCGGGTTGGTCGGGCGCTGCGTAGCTTTGTGCTGCGGCGGCGATGATGAGTACGATTGCTGTGATGACGGTTTTCTTTAACATTTTGAGGCTCCCTTCGATTTAAGATTACTGATGGCTGTTTCACGGGTGTAGACGGAGGGGGCGGGAGGTTTATTGCGGGCTAGTTAGAAAAATTGGGAAGGGTTGAGGGGCGAGTTTGGGCGTTTGGATGGCATACCAGTGCTGGCAGCCGGATTTTTTTGTAAAAATGAGGGGTTTTGGCTGCCAATTTTAAAGGGGTTTTGCGGGAATGTCCGATAAAGTTTGCGAGGCGTTGCGAATTTTGGGGGTTGTTCGCAGGGTGAGAATTGGGATCTGCCGGCAGGTCGGCGGGTTCCCGCGGTAACTTTTGGGAAAAGAAAGGTTTTGAAATGAGAATTTTGAAGAGCGTACTTGTACTGGCAGTGGCGATGAGCATTTTCGGTTGTGAGAACAAAGAACTGGTCATGTGTCAGGAGAAAAATGAGACACTTTTGAGTGACGTTGAGAGTCTGGAAGCCAAGGTCGCAGCGCAGAAAGAGCAGTTTGCCGAGGCTAAGCAGAAATGGGACGAGGCTCAGACGAAGGCTATGAAGGCCATCCAGACGATGATGCAGAAGCAGCAGGCGAAGAGTGAAGAAATGCAGGCGAAGCTCAACGCGGCCAAGACCGATGCAAAGCAGTGGCGGATAAAGGCTCAGGAGGCTCAGCAGGAAGCAGCGAAGGCTGATCAGAAGCTGGAAGAGACCAAGGTGATGGTCAGGGAAGTCGGTAAGAAGATGAAAGAGGAGCTCGGCGGACTGGAGGAGAAGCTGGCGTCGGCGGAGAATGCAAAGACCGAGCTTGCGGCGGAGGTCAACGAGCTGGAGAGCAGTAACGCGACGTTGGAAAAGCAGGTTGAGGAACTGAAGAGTGCGAATGAGGCGCTGAAGAAGGAGATCGAGGCGCTCAAGGCTCAGATGGAGAAGGCTAATGCGGCGGCGGAGTCCGAGCAGGCCGCGAGTGCGAAAGAGATTAATGCTCTGGAGGCGAAGATCAAGCAACTGAATGCGGCTTCACAGGCTGAGCAGGTTGCGAGCACCAAAAAGATAACTGAGCTTAAGACGGCGAACGAGGCATTGAAAGAGCAGTTGAATAAGCTGGAGGGGCGTATAGAGAAGATGAATGCTTCGGCTGAGGATGAGAAGGTTGAGGCGGAAGCGACCGCCTAAGCGTAACAGTTTGAAAAATCAGAGCCCGGTCGATGGTTTTCGGCCGGGCTTTTTTTGTGCGAATCTTTTGAGTTGATGAGCTGTTTAAGGCTCTTTTGGTATTGCAGTTTGCAGATTGGGGCGGTGCGGTTTTTGATAATTTTTGCAAAATCTAAGCTTTTTGAAGGTTAATTACCCATGTTGATCTCCTAACAGGTTATAGAGCATGATGCCGGAGAGGAACGGGGGGAGTGAAGACCTGTTTTGGGAGCAAAGAGGATGGCATATTTCAGGGTGCTTGCAAGAGGAGGCAATTCGGGCGAGGAGTGCGGCTCGCTTCCTGGTTTCCTCATATTCAAATTCAGCCGTCAAGCCTGCGCATGATCTGTCTTTAGGAGGCATGAGTGTTTGTGCGTGGGCGTATTGTTTGAATTTGAATCATTCAACTGTTTTCGCGGCAACTAATATCTTTTTCATGACGGTTGGATAGGCTAATAGTTTTTGGTTCAGGCGTATCCAATTGCAGCGCATGAGGTGTGCGATTGCATGTTGGGGTATCCGGTTGTGCGGAGGCGGTTTGTAAGGGCAGTAAATTCCACATATGCGTTGAAGGTATTTACGCCAGAAAGATATGAAACCAGCGGATTTTGAAAGAGAGAAATTTATGGACATGAAACAGCGAAAAGCAGGTTCGATGCTGATCGTCTGCGCGTGCCTGGTGTTGGCATGTGTATTTCTGGTTGATCCGGCTCAGGCTATTCTGCCGGACAATCTAACGGTTAACGTCGGTGATGTGACGGGTGATGGACAAAGTGACAACGCGGTACTGACAAAACGTTCGCTTCGTGCGCCCGGCTATCGTGTGTGGTCTTATGACGGGTTGAATTACACACAGGTGGCTGTGCCGGAGGTCAGGACCTATCGCGGATACATAGATTCTGATACGGACGTTATGGTGAACGCATGGGTCGATGAGAACAATTTGATCGACATAAATCTTAATGAGGGACGTCATCATACAGCCAGACTGACGGACCTTTCAGTGGATCTGAGCGGTCCGGACGGAACTGCTGATCCGGGTACCGGCAATGTCGAGGTCACGCGATCTGTGGACCGTGTTTCCCCGACCGCGTCTGGATATGTGATCCCGAAATACACGATGAGCAAGCTGCGTGTAGGGGTGGATATTTGCAATGATATGTATGTAGCCAAGGGCAGCAGTATCGCGGCAGCGGTTGGTCTATGTGAGCAGCGGATCAATGATACAGATTACTTCTATGCCCGAGATATGGGATTGGCATGGGAGATCACGGAAGTCGTAGTGCGCGTAGGCGGTGACCCCCCAAGCTGGAAGGATTTCTGGGCAGGCAATGACGGTATCACGCCGTACAATTTCAATACTAAGCTGAGGTTCAAGGCACCCGGTGGGGGCGGATCGGCAGGCAGGGTTTATTCGGCCACGGTTGATTTTCCGAATTCGCATTCGGCGACGCTGGGATCTACATCACCCTATTCTCGATCGCTGGGACATGAAGTTGCACACGGGCTTGGTGTGGGTCACTACTCTGACGTCAATGATACAATGAGCGGTTCAGAATCCGCTCTTGGTGTCGGTACGATCCAGAAATGTATCGAGGAGCTTCATCTGGCATCCGAGGTTTCCGCACCGGAGATCATATACGGAGCTGAATTGGCACCGTACGCAATGTGGGACGCGGCGAATACGACTCAGGATCAGTCTGTGACAGTTGATCTGTTCGAGAATGATTATGATGGTAACGGTGACAGTATCAGCTTGACGTACGTAGACAGTGTTTCAGATGAAGGAGGGACGATCTCTGTAGTCTCAGGCGGCACAGTGACTTATACGCCTCCTGCAAGCTATTTGGGTGTTGATCGTTTCCGTTATCATGTTTCGGACAGCGGCGGTTTGACGAATCGTACCGGCGTAGCGAAGATATATGTGCGCAATAGTGATCTGGCGACTCATCTGATCCTCGATGAAACTGACGGCATGACTGCACATGACTTTGGACCCTATCAGGCCGACGGAATTCTCGGAGGCGACACAACACCATTCTCAACAGGTTCTCAGACCGGTGTTATTGGTTATGCGCTTGAAAATCTTGTTGATTCATCGAAGAATGCTTACGTGCAGGTAGATGTCGGCGATCCTTTAACGGACAGTCTCAGTGCGTCCTGCTGGGTCAAATTCAATACGGCGCCTCTCTCTGATGCTGCGATCCTGAGTAAGGGTGGAGCAGTGATCCGCGGACGTGTAGATAATATTCGTGGAGGCTGGGCCATAAGCGTGGATGACGGGAAGTTCTATTTTGCGTGTAAGCTTCAGACTGATTCGGAATATGAGGGGCATCTGGCGGATCTGAAAGCCACTTCGAATGTGCAGACAGGTGTATGGTACCATCTTGCTATGACGATGGATAGGCAGAACAATCTGCTGCGAGCATGGATAAACAACTCCGAGGTCACTAATACAATCGCCGGGACAACAATACCTGATGGTCTGATCGAAAACTACTATCCATTGACGCTGTTCAATTGCAGTCGCGATGATGCATCACTTGCCTGTGTTTTGGACGATGTGAGAATCTATAACAAGGTTTTGACTCCGAGTGAGGTTTCATCTCTTTACGCAGCCAGTGATGAAATACCTGCCGGTGCTCCTAATCCGGCAAGCGGTATAACTGAATGGCTGGTTGGTGCTGAACAGAGCTGGATGCCCGGCAAGCCAAGTGATTATCCTGAATTTGATGTTTACCTTGGCACGAGCGAGTCAGCGGTGACAAACGCGACGACGGTGTCGGCAGAGTATATCGGTCGCCAAACAGCTACGACTTTGACGCCTTCTACTTCACCGGGCACGACTTACTACTGGCGCATTGATGAGGTCAAGGCTGACAGTACGGTGATTCCTGGGTACGTCTGGAACTTCAGTACTACTAATCAGAATCTGTTCAGTCCTGTGCTTATCAATCCCAGCATGGAAGATGAGGTCGTAGAACCTGCAAATAGCGTTAATGACATTGAGGGCTGGTATGACGGAGACAGCTACACTGCAACATTGTGGGAAGGAGATCCGGAAGTTCCTGCGACACCATATGGAGATAACTGGGCTCAGCTCGGCAATGATAAATGGGCCTATCAGCAGATCGGGTATTATGCTGAGAATCAGACGCTTGATGTAAGCGGTCTGATCGGCAACAAGGCCAACGCAACTTACCGGGGTATCTATGTCGATATTTATGTTGGCGGTGATCCGCTTGGTGCGGCGGACAATACGATGCTTTCTACGATCGGTGCTGTCCAGATAACTACCTCGGGGTTGATCAAGCCTTCGATTGCAGAGCTTGAGACTTCGGAGTTCAATGTGCAGCTTAGCACGGGTATCGGGTATACTGTTGGTGCTCCGATGTGGCTTGAAATCCGTCAGGAAGGTGCGGCAGGCAAGGGCCTGTTTGACAACATAGAGATCATTGATCCGGATGCAAACCAGCCACCCGCATTTGACAGTGATCCTATAACCAAGTCAGATGCTACGGAGTATCAAGCTTACAGCAGTTCCATCGCCAACGATGCGAGTGATCCGGAGAACGATACGCTGACGTTCAGCAAGGTAAGTGGTCCGCTTTGGCTCACAGTTGCTGGCGACGGGACATTGTCTGGGACGCCGGACTATCCGGATACGGGCCAGAACATCTGGACAGTTCGTGTAACTGATTCTGAAGGCGGTATAGATGATGCTCAGCTTGAGATTAACGTGATTAACACCAATGACGCTCCTAATGCCATAGATGATGAGGTAAGTACGACTCAGGACACAGAAGTTGTCATTGGCGTGCTTGTCAACGATGATGACTATGACAATGATCCGTTGACCATCGATTCGTTTACGCAGGGAAGTGACGGAACGGTAACGGATAATCTTGACGGTACTTTAACTTATACTCCGGATGCTGGGTTCTATGGTACGGACAGCTTTACTTATACTGTTACGGATGGCAATGGCGGTTATGGTACTGCCACTGTCGATGTGACGGTAAATGAAGTAGTTCCTTTCTTGCACTGGGCCTTTGATGAGGGAACCGGTAGTACTGCGGGTGACAGCTCGGGTAATGGTAATGACGGCAGTATCTCAGGTGCGACATGGACAACTCAGGGACGTGATGGCGATGCACTTGTATTCGATGGTGTGCAGAACAATGTGCTATTGTCGCTGACGGAATCTACGTGGAGCGAATTCAGTGTTGCGTTCTGGGCTCGCACTGATACTGTTTCGCAGGACCTGTACAGCGGTTTGTTCAATAACAACAGCAGCGGCAATGATTTCCAGATCGATCTTTCCGGAGGTTCTCCCAGCAGCTATCGGTACAGCGGCACGACTATGACGACAGTCAGTACTGAATGGATTCATCTTGCTGTTACATTTGACGGCGCCGGTTCGCGAATGTTCGTAAACGGCTCATTTATTGGCACACAGCCCGATTTGACTAACGTGTTCGGTCAGATCCAGGTTGGTGTAAACCGTAATGGTCAGAACGGCTTTGCGGGCGTTATTGATGATGTGCTTGTTTATGAAGCCGCGTTGAGCGATCAGGCGATAGCTGATCTGTACAATTCTTATCCGCCTTTGACGGATACGACCGCACCGGCGGCGCCGACTGGTCTTGATGCGACGGCTGGTGACGGTTCGGTTGATCTTGACTGGGCTGATAACAGCGAAGGCGATCTGGCGAGCTATACCGTTTATCGTAGCACTACAAGCGGCAGCGGCTACTCCGCGATAGCACAGGGCGTTTCAAACAGCAACTACACTGACAACACTGTGACCAACGACACAACTTACTACTATGTCGTGACGGCGGTTGACACGTCCAGCAATGAGTCGAATACGTCGAGCGAGGTTTCTGCTACGCCGCAGAGTCAGACGACCGAGATGTATGTCAACTCGATCGTGATGGGTTCTCGGAACGCAGGGCCCAACTACTGGGGTCAGGCAACGGTTCACATCAAGGACGACACGGGTGCGAACGTAAGCGGCGCGACTGTTTACGGCACATGGTCGGGTGCGTACAGCGGCAGTGTGAGCGGTACGACGGCAGCGGACGGCACTTTGTTCTTCGAGACGGCCGACAAGGTCAAGAACGGCGGAACGTTTACGTTCACCGTGACGGACGTGACGGTCAGCGGCAAGACTTACAATGCAACGCTGAATGTTGAGACCTCGGATTCTATCACTGTGCCTTAGTTGACATAACGTTAGTTCATGAAGGCTAACAAAGGATGCAAGGGCGTGGCGATTTCGGTCGTCACGCCTTTTTTAGTTGAATGTGGGGCCGAGGGTGTAGAAGTTTGTCATTACCGCGAGAGCTACGTCGCCTGGGGAAACGTCTCGGCCACGGCGTGAGAGTTCATCGGCGGCGATCTTTCGGGTTGGAGGGCTGCCGAATGCGATCATAAGCAGGAGGACCTCGTCGTTTTCGTGCAGCACGTTGTCTGAGGTGAAGCGTGAAGATTTCATGATCGATCTCCTAACAGGCTTATCAATGAGTTTTTTTTGATGGGTAAATTTTTGCATAATTGTGTTAATCCAGTGTTGAGGAGAAGTTAGATATTCGTGAGGTTAAAGAAATTCAAAAAATTAAAAGAATGGGTTTACTGATGGGTCTAAGTGTGTATAATTGCTTATCGAGTGGAGAGTAGGGGTTGGCCCTATTTTTCGCGAGGAGAGGGAAAGTAGTGAGAGTGTGAGATGCATGTCTTTGCAAAGGGGCGTGCGTTAGGAGCAAAGAGGATGGCATATCTATGGAGTTGTGAAAGGGGCGGAGATGCGGGCGAGGTCCGTGGTTCACGTCTGATTTTCCTGATAATCAAATTCGGCTGTTTTGCCTGCGCATGATCTGTCTTAAGGAGGCGTTTGTGTTTGTGCGCGGGCGCAGGAGTTTGAAAGAGTGTGTAGGAGCTGTCGCAAAAAAGCTTCTAAAAGGGGGAAAGCTAACTCTATATCAGGAGAATCGTAATGCGGATGAACAGCAGATTTTCGGGGGTGATCTTCGGTCTTATTCTGGTGTCTTTAGTGGGAGCGAGTGCGCTGGCGGTTGCGCCGCCGACACTGACCCAGAGTGTGACGTACAACAGTGAGACGATCACACTGCAGATGACGAAGGAGAGCGTGAGGGGAACCTATTTTGAGGTTCTGGTACAAAACAGCGGAGGCGGGTACGATGCATGGACCGCCGGCGAAGTGCGGACGTATGTGGGTACGGTCGATGAGTATCCCGGTGCGTATGCGGCGGGTATACTGCTGAGCAACGATGTGCTCAAGGCTCGCGTTTACTTTGACAGGGGAGCGACGTGGTATACCGAGGGCAGCAGCGTAACGGGTACGCGGGGGACCGGTGATCCGACGTTCAAGCTGGCTTCTAAGCCCAGCGTGGCGGCAAATCACTGGGGGACCGATACCTATCTCTTCGATGTCGGTTATGATTCGGACTACAGGTATTATAACACTATGGGCAGTGTTGCGGCATGTGTGGAGATGATGGAGTTTTCCACGGTGTGTCTGAAGGTTCAGTATATTCAGGATGCACTGCTGATGCCTGCGATGGGTCGGGTGATCGTTCGGCCTTATCAGTCTCAGTGTCCTTATGATGCGTATTCCGGGACGGACATTCTGGTGCCTTTCCGCGATGAGTGGAACAACAATCAGACTGGTGCTGTTCGTGATGTGGCAGCGCTGGCGACGCCTAATATCGGCGGCGGTGTTGCGTGGCTTGGTGTGATCGGGACAACAAATGCATATTCTGTTAACGGCATAGGCAGTGACGGCAGCTTTGATGTTGTCTGGAGGCATGAGCTTGGTCACAACTGGAGCGTGTATGATTTTCATGCGAACAGCCCTGAGGGGCCTACGATCAACTGCGGTAATGCTTACGGTCGTTTCAACGGTCCGGCAGTAGAGTCGATCTTCAATCATCGTGATAACAAGCTGTCGATACTTGACAGCCAGGGAACATACAGCACGATCGATTTCGGTCCTTATGCTGCGCTTGACGTTATTTCAAACCTGACGCCGGGCGGTACGGTCTATGTCGACATCATGGAGAATGACTTTGATGCGAACGCTCAGACGATATCGCTGGACAGCTATGACGGTACTTCGGCATTGGGCGGTACGGTGACATTGTCTTCGGGTACTGGCGGTAACGGCAGAGATGAGCTGGTTTATACCGCTCCGGATAATGCCTTCAATGAGGTTGACTATTTCTATTATACCGTGCAGGATTCGGCGGGCAACTTCGGTACGGGTGTTGTGACTGTTTATCTCGATCTGGATAATACGATCAAGGGCTACTACCCGATGGATGAGACGACCGGTACTACCGCTGGTGACGTCAGCCAGTTCGGTAATGACGGTACGCTGGTCAACGGTGCTTCTTTCGATACGGGTTCAGTGACGGGCCAGTTTGCAACTGGGCTTGATCTTGACGGTACTGATGACCATGTCGAGATATCGAATCTGAATCTGAACAGCAACACTGTTACGATCACGGCATGGGTCAATCCTGCTGCTACGCCGAGCGGATGGAACGGTATCGTGTTCAACCGCGCTCAGGATGCGGCTGGTCTGAACTTTGGTTCGGCTGGTGAGCTGAGGTATCACTGGGACGGCACGAACTGGGGCTGGAACAGCGGTCTTACTCCGACTGTTGGTTCGTGGAACTTTGTAGCGCTGGTGGTCGAGCCATCGCAGGCGACGATCTATCTGAACAACGGTGGTTCGACGCAGTCGGCGACGAATACGAACACGCATGCCGTACAGTCGTTCGCAGGTACGACGTATATAGGTCTGGACAGCAACAGCGGTACACGTCACTTTAACGGTGCTGTGGATGATGTGAGGATCTATAACTACTCGATGAGTGCAAGTGAGATCGAGGATGTGAAAGACGGTGGGACGGCTTGCGGGCCGCTGCCGATCGACGGTGCAACAGGTGTTTTAAGCAGTGAGCTTAGCTGGGTCGAGTCTTCGGCAGCTACCAGTTATGATGTTTATGTCGGGACGAGTTCGACTGCTGTTGCGAATGCGACTACTGCATCTTCGGAATATCAGGGTTCTGTTACCGGGACGACTTTTGACGGTTCCAGCATTCTGTCAGAGAATACACAATACTTCTGGCGGATAGATACGGTAACCGGCGGCGGGACGCTGGCCGGGGCTGTTTGGGACTTCACCACGGGAGCTGCGCTGGATATGGTTGGCTTCTATAAGCTCGACGAGACAAGCGGCAGCACCGCGGCTGATTCATCGGGTCATGGGAACGACGGAACAGTGACCGGAGCAAGCTGGGTTACCGGAATAGATGGTAATGCGTTGAGCTTTGACGGCGTGGATGATGTCGTGAATCTGGGCACCGGTCCATCGCTTTCGGGTCAGACTGACTTTACTGTTTCAGCGTGGGTCAAGACTACAGCGACTGCGGCGGGTGTTATTGTTCAGCAGAGGAACGGCGGCTTCAATGGTGAATATGTGTTCAACATGGGTTCGGATGGTACGCTTGGATTCATGATATACGGCAACAGTGCTTATCAGTTCAGCTTCAGTTCTACTGCGACTGTCAATGACGGTGAGTGGCACCATGTGGTTGCGGTACGTGACGGGACCGACGGTTATATTTATGTAGATGCCGGCACGCCTGCGACCGCGAGCGGAACCGTGAGGGATCTTGCTAGTAATATCGGCGTGGGCATTGGTGCGGACATTCGTGACAACAACAGATACTTTAACGGTTTGATGGATGATGTTCGGATCTATGACAAGGCGCTGAGCAGCAGTGAGATCACTGATCTGCATGATGCGTTTACAGGCGGCGGTGATACTACTCCGCCAGCGGCGCCGACCGGTCTTGGTGCTACTGCAGGTGACGGTTCGGTCAGTCTTGACTGGGCGGACAACAGCGAGCAGGATCTGGCGAGCTATACTGTTTATCGCAGTACGACGAGCGGCAGCGGGTATTCGTCGATCGCACAGGGTGTTTCGACCAGCGATTATACCGACAACACGGTCACGAACGACACTACGTACTACTATGTCGTTACAGCAGTAGATACGAGCGACAATGAGTCGGATACATCAAGCGAAGTGTCGGCGACACCTGCGGATACGACCGCCCCGGCGGCACCGACTGGTCTTGGTGCGACGGCTGGCGATGGTTCGGTCGATCTTGACTGGGCGGACAACAGCGAAGGTGATCTGGACAGCTATACTGTTTACCGCAGTACGACCAGCGGCAGCGGTTTTGCGGCAGTCGCTCAGGGTCTGTCGGCCAGCGACTACACGGACAACACTGTCACGAACGGAACGACGTACTACTATGTTGTCACCGCAATTGATACGAGCAGCAATGAGTCGGGCTATTCCGGCGAGGTTTCTGCAACGCCTCAGGCATCCAGCTCGACGATGTATGTGCAGGCGATCGATCTGACGGTTGTTGCTGCTGGCGGGCCGAACCGTTATGGTCGGGCAGTTGTGACGATCTATGATGACGGTGGTCAGCCATTGAGCGGTGCCACTGTTTACGGCACGTTTACCGGCGATTACAATGAGTCGGGTTCGGCAGTGACTGACAGCAATGGCCAGGCGACGATCACGACTGCAGCGAAGGCGAAGAGTCCGAGCTTTACGTTTACGGTTACGAACGTGACGGCGTCGGGCTACACCTATGATTCTGCGTCGAATGTTGAGACGAGCGATACTTACTGATTAGAAGTCAGTAATATTCAGTGATGATTATGAGCGAGTCGGTCTTGCGGCCGGCTCGCTTTTTTTAGGCTCATCATTGAATAGCGGGCAAGAGACAGCAGCGATTATAATCGCTACTGTCATATCCAAGTACTATGTGATACAACTTGTTTTATGCAGGCATTGCGTGGAGATTTGGTGAGGTGGTTATTGATTGACCGGGGCAGGTGGATTCGCTATAATAGTTTTAATGTGAATGTGAAGAGTTTTGTTTTACGGCGTAGCGGTGTGCGGTTTCGGGGTGAGATATGGTTCTCCACTGTGCATGTTTGGTATGCCGGGGTAATTTTTTTGGCAGAAAGGGTAGAGTGAAATGGGTAGACGGTATTCAGTTTTGACGGCGGTTGTGATGATTGCGGGGATGTTTCTGGCTGGTTCTGCTGCGGAGGCTTCGTTTCCGGATGGGTTGACGCAGAAGGTTACGCACGAGGGGGAGACGATCACGCTAGATCTGGTGCGTGAGAGTGTGCGGGGCAAGAATTTCGAGGTGCTGGTGCAGAAGGCTGACGGCAGTTTCGAGAAGCGTGAGGTGTCCGCGCCTCGGACGTATGTGGGTATGGTGAAGGAGGACCCGGGGGCGTTTGCTGCGGGGATCCTGCGGTCGGATGGTCAGTTCAAGGGCAAAGTCTATTTTTCGCGTGGGCAGACATGGTTTACTCTGGGGGATAAGGTGGTCGGCAATCGCGGTCTGAGGGAGCCGAATTTCAAGATGCCCAGCATGAGCAGCGTTGTGCCGGGGACGGCGGGCAGCAAGAGTTATATTTTCGATGTGGCTGTGGATGCTGACTGGCGGTATTTCAATCGCGTGGGCAGTGTCGAGAAGTGTGTGGAGATGATCGAATTTTCGTTCGTCAACGTGCGGATCATTTATCTGCGGGATACGCTGTTGATGCCTGCGATCGGGCGGGTGCTGATACGTGCTGAGAAGGAGCAGTGTCCTTACCAGGGGACCAACGGGACGAAGATCCTGCCGATCGTTCGCAAGGAGTGGAACGAGAAGTATAAGGACGTCGAGCGGGATCTGGTAGCGTGTGTGACGCCTGCGATCGGCGGCGGTGTCGCGTGGGTCGGTGTTGTCGGGACGGGCAACGGTTATTCGGTCAACGGTGTGGCGGGCGATAATTCGTTCGATGTTGTGTGGAGGCATGAGCTGGGGCACAACTGGGCGGTGCACGATCACCATGCGAACAGTTGCGAGGGGCCGACGCTTAACTGCGGGAACGCATACGGTCGGTTCAGCGGGGCGGAGGTTCAGTCGGTGTTCAAGCACAGGGATAATAAGCTGAATTTGTTGGAGAAGGCGGGCGTTTACGACACGATCAATATGCCGCCTTACGCAGCGCTGGACGTTATCGAGGAGTCGGAAGAGGGTTACAAGCTGATCGTGGATGTGATCGCGAATGATCATGATGCGAACGGGCATGCGGTTTCGCTGGAGGGCTGTGACGGTGAGTCGGTAAAGGGCGGCAAGATCGAGATCGTCGAAGGCAGCAGCGGGAGCAGGGAGGTTGTTTATACGGCTCCTGAGAAGGGTCTTGCGGGGATGGACCACTTCTTCTATACGGTCAAGGATGAGACGGGCAAGATCGCGAGGGGGGTCGTTTTCGTGAAGGGCCTGAAGGAGGAGAGTGAGACGGCGAAGAAGGATGGCGGCGGTAAGGAGGAAGGGGCTTAGTTTTCGTCTGGTGTGATTTACGATCTCAAAAGAGCGTGATATTGATCAATGTGTCACGCTCTTTTTTTGGTTCGATACAGAATAATGATGAGTATCCAATTGAGCCGCCGCAGAATTTAACAGCCGCGCCTCCGACGAACTTTTTGGGAGGTCCATTCTCGGCGGACCGTGAAATTATGCGGCTGGTGATTCGGCAGGCAGCAGCGAATATCAAATGCTGCTTCCATTCCCTGCTATTTGGTGAAGAGTTTGTTTTTTGTGATAATTCGGCTTTTATTCGTTGAAGGAGTATTCGCCGAGGAGGGGGACGAAGCGGACTGGGGTTATTTGGTGGGTTTTGAGACCCTGGTCGGTTTTTCGGGCGAGGATGAGTTCCTGTGCGGTCATTGTGCCGACAGGTGCGATGATGAGGCCGTCGGGTTTTAGCTGGTCGATGAGCGGCTGGGGGATCTTCGGCATTGCGGCGGTTGCGATTATGCGGTCGAACCGGCGGTGTTCGGGCCAGCCTTTTGAGCCGTCGCCGATGCAGTATTCGATGTTGGGCAGGTCGAGGTGGGCGATGTTGGCCTGGGCGGTTTCGGAGAGCTGGTTGTATCGTTCGATGGTGTAGACGCGGCGTGCGATGGTTGCGAGGATCGCGGTCTGGTAGCCGGAGCCTGTGCCGAGTTCGAGGACGTCGCAGTTTTTGTCGAGCTGGAGTTTTTCGGTCATGAGGGCGACGATGTATGGCTGGCTTATGGTCTGGCCTGAGCCGATGGGGACGGGGTTGTCGTGGTAGGCCTGGGATTCGTACTGCGGCGGCAGGAATATCTCGCGCGGGATGTCCTCGAACGCTTCGAGAACGGCGGGGTCGTTTATTCCGCGTGCTGCGAGCTGGTGCTGGACCATTTTGCGACGTTCGACGGCGTGTTTGGCTTTTGCGTTGATGGAAACCATGATTTTTGCTCCTTCCGGTGCTGTGTTGTCATTTTTGGCTCTAATAATATGATGCGCGCATTAGGTAATCGTGCAACCAAGATTCTGCGGTAAAATCCTGCTTTGGCGGGGTTTAAGGGCGACCAGGGCGATATTCGGAGCGATTTGCTCGGGGTTAGATAGTCCTCGTGCGGGTTGACTGGGGTGGCGGAATGTGCATAATGCGGGGCATTATGAATGAGTCTACGAAAAAATTATTAGAAACGGATCGTAAGCATCTCTGGTACCCTTTTACGCAGATGAAGGACTGGCTGGAAGATGAGCCGGTGATCATCGAGTCGGGTGACGGATTTTACCTGGTGGATACCGAGGGCAGGCGATATATCGACGGGGTCAGTTCGCTTTGGTGCAATGTGCACGGGCATCGGGTGAAGGAGATCGACGATGCTGTGAAGGGGCAGTTGGGCAAGATCGCGCACAGTACGATGCTGGGGCTTGGTCAGGAGAAGGCGATCGAGCTGGCGGGTCGGCTGGCGGAAATCTCGCCGGAGGGCCTTGAGCGGGTTTTTTATTCGGACAGCGGGGCGACGAGCGTCGAGATCGCGATAAAGATGGCGTATCAGTACTGGCGGAACCAGGGTGATACTAAGCGGACGAAGTTTATTGCGCTTGGCGATGCGTATCACGGTGATACGATCGGGTCGGTCAGTGTCGGGGGGATCGGGCTGTTTCACGGGATATTCAGGTCGCTGCTGTTTGAGACGTATTATGTGGACAGTCCGTTCGTGTACCGGTATGAGGGGACGGAGGATGAATGCCGGGCGCACGGTTTAGAGCAGATGGAAGCGCTGTTGAAGAATAACGAGGGGCAGATCGCGGGGATCGTGGTTGAGCCTCTGGTTCAGGGTGCGGCGGGGATACTGGTGCATCCTGAGGGATTTTTGAAGGGCGTCGAGGAGCTTGCTCGGAAGTACGGGGTGCTGCTGATCGTTGATGAGGTGGCGACGGGGTTCGGCAAGACGGGGAGGATGTTCGCGTGTGAGAAGGAGGATGTTCGGCCGGACTTTATGTGCATGGCGAAGGGTATAAGCGGGGGGTATCTGCCGCTGGCCGCGACGGTTACGACGGAGAAGGTTTTTGAGGCGTTCCTGGGTGAGCCGGACGAGCACAAGACATTTTATCATGGGCATACGTATACCGGCAATGCGCTGGGTTGTGCGGCTGCGATAGCGTCGCTGGATCTGTTCGAGAAGAACGATGTACTGGCGTCGCTGGATGCGAAGATCGCGAAGATGGAGGAGTGGGCGGTTAAGATTCGCGAGCTGCCATTTGTGGGGGATGCGAGGCATGTTGGGCTGTTCGGCGGTATCGAGCTGGTGCGGGACAAGGAGAGCAAGGAAGAATTCGATTACGAGCAGATGGTCGCGCGGAAGCTGATCCTTTCGATGCGGGACAAGGGGCTGATGGTTCGCAACCTCGGTAATGTTGTCGTGCTGATGCCGCCAGTGGGGATGAGCGTCGAGCTGCTCGATGAGATGATGAGTATTATTTATGATTCGATCCGGGACGAGCTGCCCGGTATTGTGGAGAGTGCGTAATGGCTGAGGAACTGAGGCTGCCGAGTGCGAAGGGATTTTTTGTTACCGGGACCGATACGGGTATCGGCAAGACGCTTGTGGGGGGCGGGATCGCGAAGATCTTGCGTGATGCGGGCAAGCGGGTCGGTGTATTCAAGCCGGTCGCGACGGGATGTCAATACCATGACGAGGGGCTGGTGAACGAGGATCCGGAATTTTTGCGGAGGCACAGCGGTAGTGAGCATCGGCTGGATACGATATGTCCGGTGGGGTATGTTTTGCCGGCGGCGCCGTGCGTGAGTGCGGAGCATGAAAATCGGCCGGTGGATTTTCAGGCGATGGCGAAGGCGTATGAGAAGGTTGTTGCGGAGAGTGATGCGGTGATCGTCGAAGGCGCGGGCGGAATCCGGGTGCCTGTCGATGCGGGGGTGGATATGCTGGGGCTGGCGAAGTGGTTCGGGCTGCCTGTGGTGATCGTGGCGAGGCCTGATCTGGGGACGATCAATCATACGCTGCTGACGGTGGACTGCATTCGCGGTGCGGGGCTCGAGGTTGCGGGTGTGGTTATCAGCGGGTATGACGCGTTCGATTCGAGTATTGCAGAGGAGCAGGCGGCTGTGGTTATCGAGGAATGGGGCGATGTGCCTGTTTTGAGCGTTGTGCCGAAGGACGAGGACAGTGATGTGGCTAGCGGGAAGCTCGGGGAGCTGACGGTCGAGGCGCTGGGTGATGCGGACTGGGCGGGGATGCTGGGGTAATATCATACCTGGTTGATATTGGCATTTTGGCTAACCATTGCGGGTGAGCTACGTTTGTAATCAGTGGAAAAAGCTGGCGAAATAGTGTGTCCGGGGGTAAAATGGGGGTTTGTGATTTGAGGCACAGGTTGGGCCGTTGAATAGAGGGTCGGTTCACGGCGAGAGCAGGTTGTGCTGAATTTGCGGCCGGCACGCAGCGGCCGAGGTTTATTCCGGAGCATACATGACAGCTAAGCAGGTTGAGAACAGGCGTTATCTTGTACCGATCGATACTTCGAAGACGCAGCAGCTTTTTGCGGATGTGCTGGTTATCGGCAGCGGTATTGCGGGTCTGCGCGCTGCGATAGAGGCGGGGCAGACGGGCTGTAATGTGATGCTGGTATGCAAGAAGGAGCTTGAGGAGAGCAATACGTGGAAGGCGCAGGGGGGGATCGCGGCGGTGCTTGGGTCTGATGACAGTGTGGAGGAGCATGTGCAGGATACGATCGCGGCGGGAGGCGGGATGTGTGATGAGGCGATCGTTCGGGAGGTGGTGGAGAAGGGGCCGGGGCTTGTGCGTGAGCTGCTGGAGTGGGGGACGGAATTTGACATGAGCGACGGTAAGATCGATATCACGATGGAGGGTGGACATACGCGGGCGCGGGTGGCTCATGCTCATGGCGACTCGACGGGGCGGGGGATAATCGAGGCGCTGGGGCGGAAGGTGCGGGGGATGGATAATATTAAGGTAATTGAGAACTTTTTCGCGGTCGATCTGATCACGACCGACGGGAACGTGTGTGTGGGGGCGATCGGGTATGCGGAAGGCGTGGGGCAGGAGGTTATCTGGGCGCGGAATACGATACTGGCCAGCGGGGGTGCGGGCAAGCTGTATAGGGAGACGACGAATCCGCCGATAGCGACGGGTGACGGGTTAGCGATGGCGTGGCGCGCGGGGGCGGTGCTGCGGGATATGGAATTTATGCAGTTTCATCCGACGACGCTTTATATTGCGGGTGCTTCGCGTGCGCTGATCACGGAGGTGCTGCGAGGTGAAGGGGGGATACTGCGGGATCGGGAGGGGGTTGCGTTCATGAGCGAGTATGATGAGCGTGCGGAGCTTGCGCCGCGGGACGTGGTTAGCAGGGCGATACTGGATCGTATGCTGAAGACGGATGCGACGCATGTTTATCTGGATATACGGCACTTTGACAAGGAGCATTTTTCGAAACGGTTCCCGCTGATCAGCGAGCTTTGCGAGAGCTTTGATATCGATGTGAGTACGCAGATGATACCGGTTCGGCCGAGTGCGCACTACATGATAGGCGGGGTGAAGGTGGACGGCAAGGCGCGGACGAATGTAGAGAATCTGTATGCGTGCGGGGAGGTCGCTTCGACGGGGCTGCATGGTGCGAATCGGCTGGGGAGCAATTCGCTGCTGGAGGCGCTGGTGTTTGGGCAGGTTGCTGGTGAGGAGGCTGCGAAGGGTGAGAACGGCGAGGCGAGGCTGACGTTTCGCAAGTACAAGTATGATGTGCCGGTGTCGGATCGCAGTCGATTGGACGCGGACGATGTGCGAAACTCGCTGCGGGCGCTGATGTGGAGGAACGTGGGGATCACGCGGACGCAGCGGCCTTTGGAGGAAGCGCAGGAGATCATTACGTTCTGGCAGCGTTATGTGATGGACAAGGTGTTCGACAAGCCGTTCGAGTGGGAGGTGCAGAATATGCTGACGGTTTCGCTGCTGATGGCGGGGGCGGCTACGAAGCGGTGTGAGAGCAGGGGCGTGCATTTTCGGAAGGACTATCCGGAGGCGGACGGGAAGGAGTATGAGCAGCATTTCGAGATGGTGAAGCAGTAGGGCCGGCGGGTTTTTGCTGAGCCGAGAATTGTTTTTGGTTCATGACTGATTAAATCGGGGGGGGCGTTGGGCCGCCGCAAAATTTAACAGCCGCGCCTCCGACGAACTTTGGGTTGGGTCCATTCTCGGCGGACTATGAAATTGTGCGGCTGGCGGGTGCGGTAAACTAACGGGAAAAAGATTGAACGTTGCGATCATTCCCTGACGTGAAGAATCTAAAAAAGCCATCGCGTTGGGCACATTACTATACGCTGCCGAGAAATTCTCGGGCGGACCACTCCCCCCGGCAAGCCGGGTTTCTGAGGCCGTCCACGGCACTGGACGTTCGCGTCAAACGCCGCCGAGCAATGTGCCCTCAACCGGTGACGGCCGGTCGGATGGCTTTAATGAAGAGCCATCAGTAAATCCCGTGGGTCTGACTAACAGTTGCCCCGCGGGCCTTTGACAAACTCTCCACAAAATATTATCGAAATACGGGCGATGGGTTCAAGGGGAAAAACGTGTCCGGACACACTTTATCAGGCGGCGGGTTTGAATTTTCGATATGAGAGGCGGGGATTTGGCGTGAACAATGGGGGCGGATGCGGTATATTAATTGATGAGTGGGCCGAGCAGTCGCCGGCTGAGATATGCCGGAGGAAAGTCCGAGCAGGACAGGGCACGGTGGTGGCTAACGGCCACCCGGGGTGACCCGCGGGAAAGTGCCGCAGAAAAGATACGGCCTATGGATCGGTTCGCCGGTCCAGGTAAAGGTGAAATGGTGCGGTAAGAGCGCACCGCGACGGCGGTGACGTCGTCGGCAGGGCAAACCCCACCGCCTGCAAGACCAAGCAGTTGTCAGGTCGGCCCGGCCGATGGCAACGGGTAGGTCGCTTCCTTTCGGGGAGAGCCGGCTGGTAACGGTCGGTCAAGTTAAATGACTGCTGCCCGGTGAGAATCGGGAACAGAACTCGGCTTACAGGCCCACTCGTTTTTTCTTTTGGTGCGGGGGCGTTTCTTTTGAATTTTAGGCGGGGCATCTGAGAAGAAGCTCTGAGTTATTATGCGAAGTGATGTTTGTGTTATCGGTGCGGGTCCGGCGGGGATGATGGCTGCGATATTTGCTGCGCGGCGTGGGCTTGCGGTTGCGTTGGTCGAGCGGAACACGACGGTGGGTCGGAAGCTGCTGAAGACGGGGAGGGGCAGGTGCAATGTTACGCATGCGGTGGGGGCGGATGAGTTTGCGCGGCGGTGCGGTAAGTGCGGGCGGTTTTTGAAGTACTCGCTGTGGGAGTTCGGGGCGGATGATATGATGGCGTTTTTGCGGGAGCGAGGGGTTGAGACGCGTGTGGATGCGGATGGGTGTGTTTTTCCGGCGAGCGATCGGGCGAACGATGTGAAGAGGGTGCTGGTGGGGGAGGCGAAGGATGCGGGGGTGCGGTTTTTGTACGGCAAGCGGGTGGAGGCGGTACGGAAAGAGGGCGAGGTTTTTCGGGTGGAGTTTGCGGGGGATTTCGTGGAGTGTCGGGCGGTGGTAGTTGCGACTGGCGGGAAGAGCTGGCCGGGGACGGGATCGACGGGGGATGGTTACGAGATCGCGCAGTCGCTGGGGCATTCAGTGGTGGAGCCTAAAGCGTCGGTGGTGCCGTTGGTGGTTGAGGAGGAGTGGGTGAAGGGTCTGCGAGGCGTGGGGGTGCCGGAGGTTCGGGTTAGTGTGAGGGTCAAGAAGAAGCGGATAAGTGCGAGCGGGCCCTTGATGTTTACGGGGACGGGAGTTGGCGGGCCGGCGGTGTTCGATATAAGCGTATCAGTTACGGATGTGCTTGCGGCGGGTGAGGGGCCTGTGGAGCTTTTGGTTGACTTTTTGCCTGGGCGGGATCATGAGCAGGTGCGTGCGATGCTGGTGGAGGAGTTCGGTAAGCATGCGAGGAAGGGGCTTGCCGCGGTTTTGGGATGGCATGTGCCTAAGGCGCTTGCGTGGGAGCTGGTGATGCAGTTGGATATGCGGGAAGGGGTTAAGGCGGGCGAGGTCGGCAAGAAGAAGCGGGCGATGCTGGTGCGGCTGTTGAAGGAAACGAAGATGACGGCTGTGGCGACGAGGCCTATCGCGGAGGCGACGGTTACGCGGGGCGGGGTATCGCTTGGTGAGATCGACGGTCGAACGATGGAGTCGAAGGTTTGTGCGGGGCTGTATTTCGCGGGTGAGGTTATGGATGCGGACGGGCCTTGCGGGGGGTACAATCTGCAGATCGCGTGGTCGACGGGGGTGCTGGCGGGGGAATGTGTTTTGAAGGATGGTTGAGCGGTGCGGGTATGTGTGGTAGGGTTGGTCGTATTGATTTTTTTGATGACGGGAGTTGAGCGTTTATGAAATTTGACTGGTTTCACATTGCCAAGCGGCTGAAGGCGATATCGCAGGCGGGGAAGTTTTTCGCGAAGGACGAGTATGAGCTGGGACGGCATGAGGAGATCGAGGAGATAGCTGCGAAGGTGCTGGAGCGGCATACCGACCTGGATGCGGAGGAGATCGTGCGGCTGCTGCAGAAGGACATGGGGTATCCGACGCCGAAGGTTGATTCGCGGGGGGTGGTGTTTCGGGACGGGAAGGTGCTGCTGGTCAAGGAGATCGAGGACGGCGGGTGGACGCTGCCGGGCGGATGGTGCGATGTGGGGATGACGCCGAGCGAGAATGTGGTGCGCGAGGTGTGGGAAGAGAGCGGGTTTTTGGTGGAGGCGAAGCGGCTGCTGGCGGTTTATGATCGTGACAGGCAGGGGCATAAGCCGGAGTATGTTTTTGATATTTACAAGATGTTCTTTTTGTGTGAGATCGTGGGCGGGGAGGCGCGGACGAGTATCGAGACGAGCGATGTGAGGTTTTTCGGGCGGGACGAGATACCGGAGCTTTCGCGGGGACGGACGCTTGAGCATCAGTTGGAGAAGTTTTTCGATATGTATGAGAGCGGTGAGTGGGTGACGGATTTTGACTAGGGGGCGGGTGGTTTGGTGTGAGTCATTTTCGGATGTTTGTGATGCGCCTCGATCGTATCACAAGTATTGATGGCGGGAGTTGGTTTTGGCAGTGCATGTGTACTCGTAATGTTCTCTGGATCCCGGGTCAAGCCCGGGATGACAGTTTGGGCGTTAATGCGGTTGGGCGTTGATGCTGGTGAAGTTTTTCGATATGCATGAGAGCGGGGAGTGGGTGACGGATTTTGACTAGGGGGCGGGTGGTTTGGTGTGAGTCATTTTCGGATGTTTGTGATGCGCCTCGATCGTATCACAAGTATTGATGGCGGGAGTTGGTTTTGGCAGTGCATGTGTACTCGTAATGTTCTCTGGATCCCGGGTCAAGCCCGGAATGACAAATTCAGTCCAAAGGGCTTTTGATGCATGCAAGTGGGTGGTTCTGACGGCTTGATGAAATGTAGCCATGGTGATCAGTAAATGAAAAAGACCCACGGTTTTGGCCGCGGGTCTTTTTTTGTTGGTGTGTGAGTTTATTGCCGGTCCATCAGTTCAGGGGCCAGTCGTCGGTGCGGAATGACGATGCGGGGAGGCCTTCGTTGTTGAAGAGATTGGTTTCTGCTGTGTTGGACCAGCCGTAGCGGACGGCGATGGGGTTGTCGATTTTTTCGCTGTAGACGAGGATGGTGCCGTCTTCGATGCGTGCGTTTGCGGGGTGGAAGTTTTTATCCTTGCCTGCGATCTCGAAGTGCTTTAGCGGGCCGTTGGCCTGGAGGCCTGAGTCTGCGTAGTCGAACATGACGCGGATCTTGCTGTTTTCAATTTTGTATGCTTTATAGAGCGGGCCGGAGGGTGTGATGTCTTTTTGATCGTAGGTTTCTGCGAGTGCCCAGAGTGCGAGACGTCGGCCGACTTCCTGTTTATTTTTCGGGTGGATGTTCTGCGGGTTGCCGATGTCCATGGTGACGACCATGCCGGTGTTTTCGGTCTTGTCGAGGGTCATCAGTTGGGCCTCACGCAAGGCGGCTGCGTGGCGGCTTGGGCCGTAATTGTAGGGTGCTATCTGCACGTAGTAGAAGGGGAAATCGGGTTGGTCGAACTGTTCTCGCCAGTCCTCGATCATTGCGGGGAAGAGGGTTCGGTATTGTATGGGGTTGCCTGTGTTTGCTTCGCCCTGGTACCAGATGACGCCTGCTATTCTGAGGGGGACGAGGGGTGCGATCATGCCGTTGTAGAGGGCCGAGGGTGTGTGTCTGTTGATGGCGCTGACAGGTTGCGGGTACTGGGGGACTTTTGCATTTTTGGTGCCGATCTTGTATTTCCATTCGCCTGCAAGTGTTGCGGCGTTCTTGTTTGCGGTGTCCTGCGGTTTGATGGACATCTGTTGGGGTGTGCCTGAGAAGCCGCCTTCTCTTTGTGTGTCTATAACACGAACGGCAATGCTGTTTTTGCCTGTTTTCAGTATCGATGCGGGTACGGTGTATTTACGTGGGGTTGACCATTTGGTTGTGGTGGCGATCTTTTGGCCGTTGATGTAGGTGGTGTCGATGTCGTCAATGGGGCCGAGTGAGAGGGTCATGTCTTTATTTGCCCAGGAGGGCGGGAGGTTGAATGTCCTGCGGAACCATACTATGCCATCCAAATCGGAAAGCTCTGTAGTACTCCATTTTTGAGGGAGGCTCATTGACTTCCAATCTGAAATGTCTGTTAGAGGTTTCTGCCAGTTGTCTTTTGTGCCCTTGTCAATTTTACCGATAGCTGCGTTCCAGTCATCTATCTTTTGCTTGATTTGTCGCTTCTGGGCGGCGGGGTCGAGGTTTTTGGCAGCATCTGCAAAATCGGGTATTTCTTTGAGCGTGTCAATGCTTGTCCAGGCCTGGGCCGCAGTGCCGCCCCAGTTTGAGCTGATCAGGCCGACGGGGACATCGAGGTCCTTGTGGAGCTTGCGGCCGAAGAAGTAGCCGACACCGCTGAAGGATGCTACGGATTTTGGAGTGCACGGCGACCATGAGCCGGTGACGTTTTCTTTGGGTGTTGGCGAGGCTGCTCGTGCCACATCGAAGAGGCGGATGTTGGGGTAGTCGGCGGCGGCTATTTCGGCCTGGGCGTTCATTGCCCTGGTGAGGGGCCATTCCATGTTTGACTGGCCTCCGCAGAGCCAGAGTTCGCCGGTCAATATGTTGTCGAGTGTTATTTCGTTTACACCTTTGATGGTGATGGTGTGGGGTCCGCCTGCCTTTGGTGTTTTGATCTTTACCATCCATTTGCCGTTGTCGTCGGCTTTTGTAGATTTGGCGAACCATGCCCATGATGGTTTTACGGTAACCTTCTCGCCGGGCTCGGCCCATCCCCAGATGGGGTTCTCGGTTTTTTGCTGGAGAACCATGTCACTACTGAAGAGGGCCGGGAGCTTTACTTCGGCGAGTGAGGTGGCGGAAAGTATGAGGACAGTGAGAGCGGCGATCAGTTTTGTACGCATTGAGAGTCTCCTTAAGATTAGTGTGAGTGATGCCCTGTTACGACCAATCTGAGATTTTAAGGTCATTTCGATAAAATGTTAAGCTTATTCTTGTAAACTTACAGCGCAAAAAAAGCGGGACAAGGAATGAGTCCCTGTCCCGCTAAGGAATTAAACGAGTGGTTTATATTTTACCAAGGCTGGAGCCACTGGGAAGCGAGTATCTCCAGGTCGTCGAAATCGACGTCGCTGTCCCAGTCGAGGTTCGCACCGTTGCAGTAACGACAGTTGGTGTCGAGCCAGTTGGCTGAGAATATTGCGAGGTCCTTGAAGCCTTGTTCGCCGCTGGTTTGATAGCGGAAGGTTTTTCCGGCCATACCTTTTTCGTAAATGTTCTGTATGTCGGTTTCGCCGAGAGCCATTTCCCAGATGGCGACGTCGTCGATATTGCCGTTGAAGTAATCTACGCCGTCCCTAACGTCGGCTCCGATGTAGGTTCCGATGTTAGAGTCGAGCGGCTTGATGGAGCCTGATGCTGAGGCTGTGAGAACGCCGTCAGTGTAGATGTAGCCGTTCTCTCCTTCGCGTACGAATGCGACGTGATGCCAACTGTAGTCGTTTACACGCTCTGCAGAATAGAAGTCGAACTGATAGCCGTAGTCGCCATAGACGTAGAAGGTGAGGGTGCCGTTCGATTCAACCTTACAGACGTACTGTCCGTTGTAGCCGCTGTCGCGCTGCTGGACGATGACCTGGTCCTGCAGTGCGCGGGTCTTTATCCATGCAGAGACTGTGAAGTCATTGTAGCCTGAGATGGATGGGCCGGTTCCTACGTCGAGGTAGTCATTGTAGCCGTCGCATTTGATGGAGTACTTGAGCAGGCCGCCGACGTAGTATGTGCCGTTCAATGTTGCATCGTTGCCGTACTGACTGTAGTCCCAGCCGTTAGCGTCGAGGGGCCAGTGGCCCAGGAGTGCGCTTTCGACTGTGTTGACGGTGATTTGTACACTTTCGCGGAACTGGTTGTTGTAGCCGTTCTCGATGATGTAGGTGAGCGTTTCCTGGCCTTCGAAGCCGGGGTCGGGGGTGTATGTGAACGTGCCGTCGCCGTTGTCGGTTACGGTTCCGTTTGCAGGGTCCTCGTAGCCGGTCACGTTGAGAGTTCCGTCGAAGCTGTAGTCGTTTGCAGCGACGTCGGGGAGGACAACGGATTTGCCTTGAGTGACGGTTGCTGAGTCAGGTTTTGTTTCGACCATGTTCCATGCGGGCAGATCGCTGAGGGAGTTTATGGCTGTCTGTGAAACGCCGAAGTCCCAGTTAATGAAGAAGGGCGAGAGGTCGAAACCTACGACTCGCGAGAATCGTGTCATGAACTGGTCCCATTCTTCCTGGTCATTGGTGGGCAGCTTCCAGGATGCATTCTGTTGGTCGTCGTGGTAAGTCTGGAAGGTCTGTTTGAAAGCATCCCAGCCGAATGCGAATCTCAGTTGTGCGTACATTACGAGTCTGGTTCCAACGCCTACTTCGTCGAAGCCGCCGGCGAGTCTTGCGTTGCGGTATTCGTCAACACGGGAGTCGGTGTCCCACATGCGGCTCCAGCCGGTGCCAGCCTGACCTGAATCGCACGCTGCTTCGATGCCAACCATGGAGAAGATGTTAACTGTGACTTCGCCTGTACGACCGTCGGTCCAGTAGCCGCTCTGGTGGAGGTGGCCCGTTTCGTGGTACTGGCCCCAGCAATAGCCCTGTTCGAGCGATTGCAGGTTTGCGAAATCCCAGTTCCATGCACCGATGGGATAACCTGCGTAGCCGCTGCCCCATGCGGTCTGGATCATGCTGTACATTCGGGTTTGGCGGGTTCTGTTGCCTGTAAGGCCCGCGAGGTCATCCTGTGCGGTAAGACCCTGTTCCCAGAACTCCATGAGGGCCTCGGGGTCCTCGAGGTTTGTTACTTTGTCTTTTGAGAGCGAGATGATCATGTTGTCGGAAACCAGCTCGGCGAACGGAGCAGGCTTGTTGCGGATCTCGTTGAGCCAGTCTTCGTTGGTGTGGACGCCCTGAATGAAGTAAGGTGCTTCGATCGCATTTTCGATAGTTATGTCGAAGTCGCCTGGTACTGTGTTTCTTGGGATCGTGATGTAGATGATGCCGCCGAAGGGGTTGGCGGTGAGAATGCTTGACTGGTTCAGTGCGTAGTCGCGGCTGGTGCCGAAAGGCATTCGGAGATAGGAGCCGCGGTCGCTGACATTGTTCCAGTCGCCGTTGATCTTGATGCCCATACCGAGGTTTGTGATCGGATCGCTGGTGGATACCGTGACAATCTCACCTGGTACTGCGTAGAGGCCCGTGCTGAGCCAGATGCCGCTGTCATTGCCGCGGATGTCACGGCCTTCTTCGGTTACGCTGAACGAAAGTGTT
This sequence comes from Anaerohalosphaera lusitana, assembly GCF_002007645.1. Taxonomy (GTDB): domain Bacteria; phylum Planctomycetota; class Phycisphaerae; order Sedimentisphaerales; family Anaerohalosphaeraceae; genus Anaerohalosphaera; species Anaerohalosphaera lusitana. The sequence goes on along the minus strand of NZ_CP019791.1, from coordinate 311,374 downwards.
TTGGTTACTCTTTGCGCGTCTGCGGGGATCGTGCCGTAGCAAGCTTGGGCGGTTCTGTGTGCGACGGTCTCTTCGACTGGTGTGTCGAGGAGTATCTGGCATTCGCGTTTTAGCAGTGCTTTTTCGAATTCGTCGGAGACGGGGGAGCTCGGGCTTGGGTTGATGGTCTGGATGCGTTCGTAGAATTCGTAGTCCATTCTTGCGACGAGTGCGTCGTCCGATGCGACTGTGTTGTAGATACCGTCAAGGACGGTGCCTGCGATGTCGCGGTCGGTCGTGGTGTATGAGCCTGAGCCGGCGAGGATGTTTATTACGTCGTCGCTGTCGGTTTGACCCGAGGAGCGGTTGATGGGGAGTGAACCGCCTGGCCAACTGTTTTTAAAGCCTATGCCTGCGTGCCTGCAGACGCGGTTGCCTGGTGCGTCGGGGATTGCTTTGCCCCACCACCAGTCGTAGCCGATGCCGTAGTCGCAGATGAAAAGGCCGCCGCCGTTGGCGACGAAGTCAATTACTGCCTGGCAGTTGGCGTTGGAGATGCCGGAGCCGAGCCAGCCGACGAGTACATCGGCATCTGAGAGCTGGTTCTGGAAGTCGGAGCTTTGGACGACGTTTGTGTAGCCCTGCTGCTGGATCCAGGTGGCGGCGCCGGTGGAACTGGTGACGACGATCTTAATATTTTTATTTGTGGTACCCGCGAGCCATTCAAGGCCATTGCGGTAGAAGTTTCCTGTTGAGGTATCACTGCCGTATGAGTCCATGTTGAGCCACTGATGGTCGGGTAAGGCGATGACGCGTCCCTGTCCGATGGTGGAAGCAGCGATCTGAGGATTGCGGCGGTCGGTGTTGTAATGCGATATGGAATATGCGGTCTGGCCGTAGGAGACCATGTAGCCAGGGCCGCTGGGATTGGCGAGTGAGGTTACGCCGTTGAGGATCTGGTTGCGAGCGGTATCGCCGTTGAAGGTCTGGTTGACGTTGATGGTTACGGTTGCGGTGCTGTTTGTCAGTCCGTCGGTCGAGGTGTAGGTGAAGCTGTCCCTGCCTGCGAATGAGGTGGGCGGTGTGTAGGTTACGGTTCCGTCGCCGTTGCCTGTGACGGAGCCTCCCTGGCTGGATGTCGAATCGAAGGATACGAGTGTTACCGTCGTGTCCGGGAAGGCCTGTGCCTCGTTGAGGAGGACGTAGCATGTTTTGGCTGTGTTGGGGGTTGTAATAAAGATGTCATCTGTCGCCTGGAACGGGTCCGCGGCGTATGACGGTGCAGTAACTGCGATCACAATAAGGGCAAGAAGTACTTTCAGGGTTCTCATTTCACTCTCCACAAACTCTTTCACTTTAAAAATTGCAGGATATAAAAATCCTGCAATACGTAATTAGCAGGGCCGAGACATCCGTGTGCTGCAAATCCCCAAATTATGGTGATAAACCACTATTACGGCGTGTCCGTGCGCCGTCTTTCATTACATAACTACTTGCGGAGGCAGCGTTAGAGCAAAAAAACTGCAATTTTTAACGAAAACAACACGATCTTGGCGTTTGAGGCTGTTTTTTTTGTTAAAAAACGGCAGATTTGCTGTGTTACTGCCTGCTCTGTCAATTTATAGATAGTTATAGTATAGTAAAAAGTAGGGGGTGGGTGCAAGTATGCGGCGATGCCGGAGGGCGGAAGTTCTGGTCAGGCTGTAGGGATTGTTGCCGATGGATGGGTTGTGAGGGTTATAGGGGTGCTGATTTAGTTGTTTGAGATCATATATACTTGCCGTAGCTTTTCATTACGACGTGGGTTTCAGTCTTTTCGATACCCTTGACGGTGGACAACTGCTCGGTGAGGAAGGTGATCATTCCGCGGTTGGAAGAGACAATGACTTCTATGAGCAGGTCGTAAGCGCCGGATATTATGGCGACGGAGTTGACGTTTTGCAGTTTAGAGACTTCAGTGGCCTTTTCTTTGAGCAATTTCGATTCTTTTACGGATGCCAGGATGATGGCGAGCTGTTTGTCTTTGAGGACATCGGGGTCGAGAAGTGCTCTTACTCGCATTACGCCAGCGTCCTGGAGCGCCTTGATGCGCCGCCTGACGGTTCCTTCTGATACGCCGAGCTGCCGGGCGATCTGATTGTTCGGAATGTGCTGTTTAGAAAGAATTTCGATTATCTGCCAATCGGTCTTGTCCGGCTGCATTTTTTGCTCCAAAATTACTCCAGAACTTCCCCGAGCGGAGTGTATTTGAGCCCGTGGTCCTGTGCGACAGGCTCGTAGACACATTTGCCCAGGTAGACGTTTACGCCTTTTGCCAGCGGCTGCGACTGGCGGCAGGCACTTTCGAGGCCTTGTTCCGCTATTTTAAGGCCGTAGGGGAGTGTAACAGATGTCAGGGCAATTGTCGAGGAAAGAGCTACAGCGCCGGGCATATTTGCTACGCAGTAGTGGACGACGTCGTCGATGACGTAGATGGGTTCGTCGTGAGTGGTTGGACGGGTTGTCTCGGCGGAGCCGCCCTGGTCGACGGCGATGTCGACGAATACTGAGCCGGGTTTCATCATCTTGAGGTGCTGTTTTTTGATGAGTTTGGGGGCCTTTGCGCCGGGGATGAGGACAGCTCCGATGACGAGGTCGGATTCTTTGAGGACGTGTTCGATGTTGTGGTCGTTGCTGTAGAGGGTTGTGATGTGGGTTGAGAAGATGTCGTCGAGGTAGACCATGCGGTCGGGGTTAATGTCGAGGACGGTGACATCAGCGCCGAGGCCGACAGCCATTTTGCATGCGTTTGTGCCGGCGATGCCTCCGCCGAGGATGGCGACTTTGCCTCTTGCGACGCCCGGGACGCCGCCTAGGAGGATGCCGCGTCCGCCGTAGGTTTTTTCGAGGTATTTTGCGCCTTCCTGGATGGAAAGTCGGCCTGCGATCTCGGACATGGGCTTGAGACAGGGCAGTGAACCGTCGGCGGTTTCGATGGTTTCGTAGGCGACGGCCTTTATTTTTCGCTCAAGCAGGGCGTCGGTAAGTTCTTTTGAGGCTGCGAGGTGCAGGTAGGTGTAGAGGATCTGGCCTGGGTGGAAGAGGTCGTATTCTTCGGGCAGGGGTTCTTTGACCTTGACGATCATGTCGCAGGCGTCGAAGACTTCTTTGGCGGTGGGGAGGATAGTTGCGCCCGCTGCGGTGTATTGTTCGTCGGTAAAGCCTGTGCCCAGACCCGAGCCGGTCTGTACGAAGAGCTGGTGGCCTCGGGTGGTGTAGGCTTTTACGCACTGCGGTGTGAGGCCGACGCGACATTCACGTGTTTTGATCTCTTTGACGGTTCCGATCTTCATTTTGTACCCCTGTTTATCATTAGACACTGAATTGCGGTTTTGTCAAATGTGGCTGAAATTGCGAAATTCGCGGTGTTTTCTTGATTTTAAAAGGCGATGCGTAGGAATCAAGCGTTAAAAAACGAAAAACGTAGAAAAGTTAAGTTTTAGCGGCGGTTTTCTTTTTAGATTTAAGAATTATTCAATTTTTCGCAAAAATGGGTTGAACCTAAAGGGGTTAAACCGTATATTTCGATGTATGGCGAAATATAGAAATAATCTTATAGAGGTTACGGAAGTGCTCAGGGCTCTTGGTGATGAGGGCCGGGTGAGGGTCGTGCTTGCCCTGGCTGAGCACGGAGAGCTTTGTGCCTGTCAGATCGTGGAGCTTGTGGGGCTGGCTGGTTCGACAGTGAGTAAGCATCTGAGTGTGCTCAAGAACGCCGGGCTGGTCGAGAGGCGCAAGAAGGGCCGATGGATCCATTACAGTTTTTCGTGCGGTGAGTACGGGTCGATCGTGATGGGTTATCTGAAGCACTGGCTTGATGAGGATGAGCAGATCGTGGCTGACAGGGAAAAGATGAACGAAATTTTGAGAGAAGATCCGGAGATAGTATGTCGCAGGCAAAAAAGAAACTGAACGTGCTGTTTTTGTGCACCGGCAACAGTTGCAGAAGTCAGATGGCTGAGGGCTGGGCGAAGCATTTGAAAGGTGATGTGATCGAGGCATTCAGTGCGGGTGTTAGTCCGGGTAAACTGAATGAACGGGCCGTTGAGGTGATGGCCGAGGCGGGGGTGGACATATCCTATCATGTGCCGCAGCACGTGGATGATTACGCGGAGATCGAGATGGATTACGTGGTTACAGTTTGTGATCACGCCCACGAGACGTGTCCGGTTTTCCCGGGTGCGACTAAGGTGGTGCATCGCAAGTTCGAGGATCCATCGTTCAAGATCGGAACGATCGAAGAGGTGATGGCGGAGTTTCGCAGGGTGCGGGATGAGATACGTGACTTTGTTTCGGAGATGCCGGGGAATCTGGAAGAGATGGCGAAGTGAGCGTCGCAGAAGTTTGTGACTGCAAGTGCAAAACTGATCATTGGAGAAGGCCATGAGCGAGAAACTCGATACTAAGAATATGAGCATTTTTGAGCGGTATCTTACGGTGTGGGTACTGCTTTGTATCGCGGGCGGTATAGTGCTGGGCAAGGTTGCGCCGGGAGTTGCGCAGACTCTTGACGGCATGGCGATATATGTTAACAAGGCTCCGGTGATCTCGATACCGATCGCGGTGTGTCTGTTCTTTATGATGTATCCGATCATGGTGAAGATCGATTTCGGCGAGGTGGTTAAGGCGGGCAAGAGTGTCAAGCCCGTGGGGCTGACGCTGATCTTGAACTGGGCAATAAAGCCGTTCACGATGTACGGGATCGCGGTGTTTTTCCTGGGGACCTTGTTTTATGGTTTCATTGGGCCCGACGCGATGGATGTCGTGAAGCTGCCGATGGGGGCCGGGGTGGAAGTAGGCGATGTTTATGGCGCGGGTACGGTGATCATGCAGGACGGGGTGAAGATGCTGGAGGTGCCGTTGTGGCGGAGTTATCTGGCGGGATGCATTCTGCTGGGGATCGCGCCTTGTACCGCGATGGTGTTGGTGTGGGGGTATCTGTCGCGGGGTAATGACGGGCATACACTGGTGATGGTGGCGATCAATTCGCTGACGATGCTGGTGCTGTATGGCGTGCTTGGCGGATTTTTGCTGGGTATCGGTAAGCTGCCCGTGCCGTGGGAGGCACTGCTGCTGTCGATAAGTGTTTATGTTGCGCTGCCGTTGGCGGCGGGATATTTTTCGCGACGGCTGATCATAGCGCACAAAGGAGAGGCGTGGTTCAAGGAAAAGTTTTTGCACATGCTGACGCCGGTGACGATCATTGCGCTGCTGGTGACGCTGGTGCTTCTGTTTTCGTTCAAGGGCGAGGTTATACTTGATAATCCGCTGACGATCGTGTGGATCGCTGTGCCGTTGTTCATTCAGACGGTGCTTATATTCGCAATCGGATACGGGCTGAGTAAACTGCTGAAGCTGCGTTATGAGGATGCGGCTCCTACGGCGATGATCGGTGCGTCGAATCATTTCGAGGTTGCGATCGCGACGGCGGTGATGCTGTTCGGATTGTCATCTGGTGCGGCGCTTGCGACGGTGGTCGGTGTGCTGATCGAGGTGCCTGTGATGCTGATGCTGGTGAAGTTCTGTCTGCGGACGAAGGGCTGGTTCGGCGAGGCGGAAATGGTTGAAAATGTTAGCGAATAGATTGCTGGGAAGGTATTGCATTGAGCTGGAAAAGTGAATGGAAAAAGCTGGCGGCTATTGTGGTCGCGTTTGTCGGTGCTTTCTATCTGCCTGTTGGGTGGGAGCGGTTTGAGAATTCGATAATCGAGTCGCTTGCATTGGTGCGGTGGTATGCGAGGGAGCATGTTCTGCTTTGTCTGGTGCCTGCGTTTTTTATAGCGGGCGCGATCTCGGTTTTCGTTAGCCAGGCATCGGTGATGAAGTATCTTGGCGCGAAGGCGAACAAGGTGCTTGCGTATGGTGTTGCGTCGGTTAGCGGGACGATCCTTGCGGTGTGTTCGTGTACGGTTCTGCCTTTGTTTGCGGGCATTTATAAGATGGGTGCGGGGATCGGGCCGGCGACTGCGTTTTTGTATTCGGGGCCTGCGATAAATGTGCTTGCGATTGTGCTGACGGCTCGGCTGCTGGGGGCGGAGCTTGGGATCGCGCGTGCAGTGGGGGCTATAATTTTCAGCGTGGTGATCGGGCTGGCGATGAGTTTTATCTATCGCAAGGAAGAGATTGAAAAAGCTAACGGTGAGATGGTTGTGCCGGACGATGGGGACAGTCGGCCTTTGTGGCAGGACGCTCTGTATTTTGCGAGTATGGTGGGCGTGCTGGTGTTTGCGAACTGGGGTAAGCCCGGTGAGGACAGCGGCGCTGTTTGGCGGTGGATATATGATGCGAAGTGGGTGATCACGAGCGGTTTTGCGGCGGCGTTCGGTGTGATTCTTATCGCGTGGTTTAAGCTGGCATGGTGGAAGATCGGGGCGACGGCTGTGCCGGTTGCGGTGACCGCGATGCTTTGGCCCGATCATGCGATGATCCCGTTCGTTATAGGTGTGATCGGACTGAGCGTGATCACGAGTACGAGCGGGGGCGAGACCGAGGAGTGGTTCGAGTCGAGCTGGGGATTCGCGAAGCAGATACTGCCGCTGCTGCTGGGCGGTGTGCTGGTTGCGGGTTTTCTGCTGGGTCGGCCCGAGTCGGAGGGGATGATACCGTCGGAGTGGGTCGCGAAGGCTGTGGGGGGTAATTCGATATGGTCGAATCTGTTCGCGTCGGTTGCGGGTGCGTTTATGTATTTCGCGACGCTGACGGAGGTTCCGATTTTGCGCGGGCTGATCGATTCGGGGATGGGGAAGGGTCCTGCGCTTGCGCTGCTGCTGGCGGGGCCCGCGTTGTCGCTGCCGAACATGCTGGTGATAAGGAGCGTAATGGGTACGAAGAAGACGGCTGTGTATGTGGGGCTGGTGGTGGTAATGGCCACGATCTCCGGGATCACATACGGCACATTTTTTAGTACATAAAGATTGCACGTGAGATTTTTGTGAAAGGTTTAACGCGATGAAAAAGATTAAGGTGCTTGGGACGGGTTGTCCGAAATGCAAGAAGCTGGCGGAGAATGCCGAGGCGGCTGCGAAGACGGCTGGCGTGGAGTATGAGCTGGAGAAGGTAACGAAGCTCAACGACATAATGGCGTTCGGTGTGATGGTCACGCCGGGGCTGGTGATCGACGGTGAGGTCAAGGCGAGCGGTAAGGTTCCGTCCGTGGATGATATCGTTGCGATGCTGAAGTAGTTTAGTGTTCAAACGAGGTTATTGTAATGAAAGAGCAAACACGTAATACGCTGATCATTTTTGCTGTGGTTGCGGCGGTGCTTGGTGTGCTGATTCTCAAGCAATACAATCAGCAGCAATTCGTGACAGAGCTGCGGGGAGATGAGATAGTTGGTGCGGGTAAGCCTGCGATGCTGGAGCTGGGGTCGCATGAGTGTAATGCCTGCAAGGAGATGATGCCGGTGATCGATGAGCTTGCTAAACGTTATGGGGAGAAGGTGGCTGTCGGTTTTGTGGATGTGAAGGCTGAAGAGTCGTACCAGGAGAAGTATGATCTGAGCAGGATACCGACGCAGATATTTTTTGACGGTGAGGGGAATGAGGTCTTTCGGCACATAGGGTTTTATCCGCTGGAGGATATCGTGGAGAAGTGGGCCGAGCTTGGGGTGGAACTGAGCGGGGTTAAGTGATGGAGCGACTTTTTACCGAACTGACGCACGCGGTTGAGGGGGTGTGGTGGCTGGGCCTGACGGGTGCGTTTTTGTGGGGCGTGGT